>JAHFCH010000003.1 GCA_023249635.1 Fibrobacterota bacterium | reverse complement strand
CTCCTCGCATTTAAAAGGGGGTGGCTCGTCACTATGGAGTTGCCTTGGGGCAACTCGACCGCTGGGCCTATTTTTTAGACTGCTCCACGCGCTTTTCCACGAACGCCTTAACCGCCAGGGTCAACAAGGCCAGGAAGCACAGCAGTGAGGCCGCCGCGAAAGCCTGCACGTAATTGTATTCGTTGTAGAGGATTTCCACCTGCAAAGGCAGGGTCGTGGTGAGCCCGCGGATATGCCCCGAGACCACGGACACCGCGCCGAACTCGCCCATGGCGCGGGCATTGGTCAGGATCACGCCGTAGAGCACGCCCCATTTGATGTTGGGCAAGGTTATGAGCCGGAAGATCTGCCAGCCGTTGGCGCCCAGGGTGCGCGCGGCCTCTTCCTCTTCCTTCCCCTGCTCCTCCATGAGCGGGATCAATTCCCGCGCCACCATGGGAAAGGTGATGAACACCGTGGCCAGCACGATGCCGGGAACGGCGAAGATGATCTTGATGTCGTGGGTATCGAGCCAGGGACCGAACCATCCCTGCTTGCCGAACATGAGCACGAAGATGAGTCCGGAAACCACGGGCGAAACCGCGAAAGGCAGATCGATCAGCGTGGTCAGGATCTGCTTTCCCGGGAACTCGAACTTGGCGATGGCCCACGCCGCCACCACCCCGAAGGTGAGGTTCAATGGCACCGCCACGGCGGCGATGATCAAGGTCAGGCGGATGGCGAAGAGCGTATCGGAATCGGCGAAAGATCCCAGATAGGCCTTGATGCCTTGCTCCAGCGCCCCCGCGAACACGGTGATGAGCGGGACGAAAAGGAGCAGGAACAGGTAGGCTACCGCGACCCCGATCAGGATCCATTGCAGCCAGCGCGGCTCATTTGTCACGGCCAACTTGGTATCCAGCTTGCGCAGCGCGGGTTTCCCGGAGCTGCCGGCCGTACCAGCGGTGAACGCGGTCCTCTGGATCCCGGACGGTCCGGTTGCGCCGGATGTATTTTCGGACATGGTTAATGCCCCCTGCGCGTGGCCGACCCGGCCCAGCGCTGCAACAAATTGATGGCCAACAGCAGGGCGAAAGACAGCACCAGCATGATGCAGGCCACCGCCGTAGCGCCGGTATAATCGTACTGCTCCAGCTTGCTCACGATGATAAGCGGAACGATTTCCGTCTTAAGCGGCATGTTCCCGGATATGAAAATGACCGAGCCGTATTCGCCCAGGGCGCGGGCGAACGCCAAGGAGATGCCCGTGAACAGCGAGGGCGCCAGCGCGGGGAAATGCAGCTTGGTGAAGATTTGCCACCGGTTGGCGCCAAGCGAGGTGGCGGCCTCCTCCACTTCCTTGTCCAAGTCTTCCAATACCGGTTGCACCGTGCGCACCACGAAGGGAAGGCCGATAAAGACCAGCGCCAAGGTCACCCCCAGTTGTGTGTAGGCCACCTGGATACCCAACTTGGCAAGCGGTCCACCGATCCAACCGGTCTCCGCGTACACGGCGCACAACGCGATGCCCGCCACCGCGGTCGGCAAGGCGAAAGGCAAATCCACCATGGAGTCCAGAAAGCTCCGCCCCGGGAACTTATAGCGCACCAGCACCCACGCCACCAGTAATCCGAACATGCCGTTCACCAGGGCAGCCGCCGCCGCCGCCGAAAAGCTGAGGCGGAACGCCATCAGCACCTGCTTGTCCGTAAGGATGGCCAACAGTTCCGGGCCGCTGATATGCGCGGCCTTGATGAAGGTGGCGGAAAGCGGGATCAGGACGATCAGGCTCAGGTACAGCAGGGTGTAGCCCAAGGTGAGCCCAAAGCCCGGGATCACCGAAGCGCGCTTCCGCATTGCGCTACTTGCCTTCCTTCTGGATCTGGTCGTACACGCCGCCGTCGGCGAAGTGGGTCTTCTGGGCCTTGGCCCAGCCGCCGAATACCTCCTGGATGGTGAACAATTTCACCTGCGGGAACTGGGCGGCGTACTTGGCCGCGATCTTCCCGTCGATCGGGCGGTAGAAATTACGCGCTATTATCTCTTGGCCTTCCTCGGAGTAAAGATGATCCAGGTAGGCTTTGGCCAGCTTGGCGGTGCCATGCTTGGCCGCTACGCGGTCCACCACCGCCACCGGGGGTTCGGTTAAAATGGAGACCGAAGGCGCCACGATCTCGATCTTATCCTTGCTCAACTGCTTCACCGCCAGCAAGGCCTCGTTCTCCCACGACACCGCTACGTCGCCGATGCGGCGCTGCACGAAGGTCGTGGTCGCGCCGCGGGCGCCCGCGTCCAGCACCGCCACGTTTTTATACAGCGCCGACACGAAAGCGCGCGCCTTGGCCGAGTCGTTGTGGTTGTGCTGCAGGGCATAACCCCAGGCCGCCAGGTAGTTCCAGCGCGCCCCGCCCGAGGCCTTCGGGTTCGGCGTGATCACGCCGATGCCGGGCTTCACCAGGTCATCCCAGTCCTTGATCTGCTTCGGGTTCCCTTTGCGCACCAGGAAAACGATGGTCGACGTGTAGGGCGTGCTGTTATGCGGCAGCAAGGTCTGCCAGTTCCTCGGCAACAATTGACCCTTTTCGGCGATGGCGTCGATGTCGTAGGCCAAGGCCAGGGTCACGACGTCGGCGTCCAGGCCGTCGATCACGGAGCGGGCCTGCTTACCGGAGCCGCCGTGGGATTGCGAAACGGACATGTCTTCGCCCGAGGTCGATTTCCAAAAGGCCGCGAAGGCCTTGTTGTAATCCGCATACAGTTCCCGCGTGGGATCGTAGGAAACATTCAAGAGCCTGGCCGAGCCCGCCAGGGCTGGAGCGGCGGCCGCCAGGGCCAGCGATGCCGACAGCGCCAAAGCCGCGGCCCAGGAATCGGAATGGATCTTGAAAACACGCATATCAGCTCCGTTTTAAGCAATGCTATTTAGCATATAGGATTAATAGGTTATGGTCTAAAAAAGGGGTTAGATGAAGTACATCATGGAAGCCTCATCCGACTCCGAAGCCTCGATGTTCACCATCGCCTCCAGGGTCGTGCCGTCCAGAATCTCCGCCGTAATGTCCCGGACCTTCTTCATCACGCGGCGTACGCCGCAATGGTCGAAGTCCAGGCACTCCGCGCATTTCTCGAACGCGGTCACGCTCACGCATGGCACCAACGCCAGCGGGCCGTTGAACACGCGCACTATCTGCCCCATCTCGATCTCCGCCGGTTCCTTCGCCAGCAGGTAGCCGCCGCTCTTGCCTTGCCGGCTCTTGAGCACCCGCAGGTTCTTCAGCTCGAGCAGAATCTGCTCCAGAAACTTCCGCGGCAGCTTCTGCGACGCTGCGATATCCCCTATCAACACCGGTCCTTGATCCCGGACTTTGGCCAGGTAGATCAGGGCCTTGAGGGCATATTTGGCTCGCATCGATAGCATAGTAGTCCTATAGGGATGATAGTAGGCAAAGGAGGCGGGGGCGTCAAGGGGGTGAGAAGAGAGGTTTAAGGTCTAAGGTTTAAGGGGTGGGAATCCAGGGTATTTGGGCGCCTCGGGCACAGGGCGGGGCATACCCCGGCGCTACCTAGGGGCGCCAGCCCCTTCGAAGTCGTACCATACCCTCCCCCTTAAACCTTAAACCTTAAACCTAGAATCCAGAAAACCAACCTCGTTCTTCGCTACTGTCTCGCCTTCAAATACGCCTCCGCCTCCTCCTTCACCGCTCTCCGTATGCCGGCTTTCGCTTTCGCCAGGTTCTTCACGTCCATCAAGGCGATGTATTTCACGTTCACGAAAGGTCGGAGCAGGGTAACCGGGATGTTACAGGGGGATTGCAGCAACGCCAGCGGCACTTCGCGATTGGCGAAGCCCGTATGCAGTGCGCGTTGCTTGGCGATCTTGCTGAGCACGCCCACCGAGCGGCAGGTCTGCGCGATGAACGCCACCAAACCGGGCTTCTGGAAAAC
Source organism: Fibrobacterota bacterium (assembly GCA_023249635.1). Lineage (GTDB taxonomy): Bacteria > Fibrobacterota > Fibrobacteria > UBA11236 > UBA11236 > Chersky-265. The sequence goes on along the minus strand of JAHFCH010000003.1, from coordinate 110,308 downwards.
CTTGGGGTTGTTCAGGAACGCCTCGAGCACGCCGTCGCGGGTGATGTTCTGGGTGATGACCGCCTTGATGTCGAGGGAGCCTTCGTCCACGCCCTTCAGGAAAGACTTGGTCAACAGGTCGCGGCCCACCCAGGCAGGATAGGTCTTGTGGCCGAAGTTTCCGGTGATCAGGTTGCCGACCATCTTGGCGCCGCTGCCCGATAGGGCGGGCTGCAGGATGCGCGCGGCTTGGCCGGCATCCACTTCGAAGAGGCCGTCGTGGTAGCAGTTCATGGCCTTTTCGATCCAATCCAACGGCCCCGAGGTCTCGTTGATGGCCTCCCAGGTCCAACGGCACACGGTCGACAAGGCGATCAGATCCAAGGTCGGGATCTTCTGTTCCCGCTGCCTCTCGACCAAGCCGGCCAGGCGCGCCAGGCTTTCCCGCTTGCCCACCTTGGAGAGCCATTTCTTGAACAGGCCCTCCTTCATATGCGCCTCGAAGCTCACGATCTTCATGCCCACGGGTTCGCCCGCTTCCTGGCGGCGCGCCAGGTCCAGGCCTTCGTGCACGGCCTCATCGTAGATGCGCAGCCGCGGCAGAATGCGCGCCATGGTCTTCAGGTTGTACGGATCGGTATTCTCGGAAAGCCAGGTCACGCGATCCTTCAAGGCCTCGGCTTCGAAGCGGAGCAGGTTGACCAGAGTGGCGCGCTCGTCGTCCGAAATGGGCTGCGCATCCAGCACGCGCGAAAAAATGTCGCGCGCGCCGCGCAAGCCTTCCTCCACCGCATCCGGATCATCCTGCTGCTGCTCGAACAGCCACTCCGTCTTGTCGGCCAGTTCATGTTCGTTCTCGGTAAGCTCGCAGCCCGCGCCGATGCGCTTCCATAACCGCTTGAGCCGGCGCAATTGCAGGGCGCGGCTGCCGGTCTGCCGATCCGGCACCCCGACGTCGAAGAAAAAGAAGAACAGGCGCTCCTGCAGCTTGTAGGGGGGATTGCCCTGGAAGAACAGGTCGGTCAGTTCGTCCGGGGAGTGCTTCTCCTCCTTGCCTTTGTAGAAATCGGATAACCGCTGCGCGCCCATATCGTAGGCTTGCAGGTTTTGCAAGGTGTCCTGCATCAGGTTCCAGGGCGGGGTCAAAGGCATCCTTCCATTGTACCAAAATCGCGGGCCTGACGCTCTTTGCTAGCTTTGCTCGCGATGGATCCCGCCCGCATCATCGTACTCACCGGTGGAGGCACCGCCGGCCACGTCATCCCCAACCTCGCCCTGCTGCCGCTGCTGACGCAAGCGGGCTGGCGCGCCGAATACGTAGGCTCCGAAGCCGGCATCGAAAAACGTTTGGCCGCCGAAGCCGGCCTGCCCTTCCACGGCATCGCATCGGGCAAGCTACGCCGCTATTTCGATTGGAAGAATTTCAGCGATCCTTTCCGTGTCATCGCCGGCGCCTTCCAGGCCTGGTCAGTGTTGGGACGCTTGCGTCCGCGCGTGGTATTTTCCAAGGGCGGCTTCGTCGCCGTGCCCGTGGTCTTCGCGGCGCGCCTGCGCGGCATCCCGGTCATCATCCATGAATCCGATCTCACGCCCGGCCTCGCCAACCGCCTGGCCATCCCTTTCGCTGCGGCGGTATGCGCCAGCTTTCCCGAGACCTTGCGGCATCTGCCCGCGGCCAAAGCGGTGCTCACGGGCGCGCCCATCCGGGCCGAGTTGTTCCGCGGCGATCGCGCCAAGGGAGAAGCCTTTCTGGGCCTGGCGGGCGGCGGGCATCCGCTCTTGCTGGTCGTCGGCGGCAGCCTGGGTTCGCGCAACCTGAATGCGGCCCTGCGCGCGGCCCTTCCAGATCTGCTCGCGCGCTATCGCGTGGCGCATCTGTGCGGCAAGGCCGGAATCGATCCGGCCTGGGAAGGCAAGCCGGGCTATCGCCAGCTTGAGTACGTCTCCGCGGAAATGCCGGACGTGTTGGCCGCCGCCGATCTCATCCTTTCCCGCGCGGGCTCCAACGCCATCTTCGAATTCCTGGCCCTGCAGAAACCCCATCTCTTGGTGCCGCTCCCGCTCTCCGCCTCCCGCGGCGATCAGATCCTCAACGCCGACGCCTTCGCCGCCGAAGGCTATAGCCGAGTGCTGCGCGAAGAGGATATCGTGCCCGGCCGATTGGCCCAGGAACTGGCGCTGCTCGAAGCCAACGCCGAAATGCTACGCGAAGCCATGCGCGCCAGCCCCTTCCGGGACGGCGCGCGCAAAGTCATGGACGTCATCGCCCGCTGGGCATGAAGCCGCCCGACGGCGTTAAGGAGAATCGATGGAGCTGCTCAAGAAGTTCGTGGACCTGTTCCTGCATCTCGACGTGCACCTGGGCCAGGTCATCTCGCAATACGGGACGCTCACCTACGGCATCCTCTTCGCCATCGTATTCTGCGAAACCGGGTTGGTAGTCACGCCCGTGCTGCCCGGCGATTCCCTGCTTTTCGCGGCGGGCTCCTTCGCCGCGTTGGGCAACCTCAAGGTAACCTGGCTGATACCCTTGCTCTTCGTGGCCTGCCTCATGGGCGACCTGGTCAATTACACCATCGGCAAGTTCCTGGGGGCGCGCCTTTTCTCCAAACCCGACTCCCGCTTCTTCAAGCGCGAATACCTGGAGCGCACCCACGCCTTTTACGAGAAGCACGGCGCCAAGACCATCATCATGGCGCGCTTCGTCCCCATCGTGCGCACCTTCGCGCCCTTCGTCGCCGGCATGGGCAGCATGCGCTTCCGCACCTATATCTCCTATTGCGTGGGCGGCGCCCTGCTGTGGGTCACCCTGTGCACGGGCGCGGGCTATCTCTTCGGGAACATCCCGATGGTAAAGAAGAATTTCACCCTGGTCATCCTCGCCATCATCCTGCTCAGCATCTCTCCGGCCATCATCGGTTGGCTGCGTTCGCGCAAGGCGGCTACGGCGGTCTGAACCGCGGTGGCGTAAATCCGAACGCCCAACCGCAGGCGGGCCGGCCGTAAGGGGCGCCAGCGGTTGATCGGCCGGGGTCCGGCGGGCGGAACCGGCCGGCGGACCCCGATAACGTTCGCCGGGAGGAAACGCCCGGGCCGTTCGATGTTCGTTTTCTTGATGATTTCCCCCGAATTGGGAAGGGAATTCCCGACTGGCCGGGGATTTCGGCCTGTGGCCTTATGGCGCGGGGGATATATTATGGTGTCTTCGGAGGGGTGAAGACAAACCGTCGACCCAAGGCAGGGACGCGCGCCGCGCCGACCTGCGTAAAACGTCCGCGCACCGCGCGGCGGGAAAAGGATATCCGATGCTCCGCCCCTCCAAGACCCCCCGTAACATGCATGTAACGTCCCTGGCCGCCCGCTTCGCTGCGGCTGCTGTGATCTTCACGGGCTTGGCACAGGCACAAGATTACGGGACTGCCGATCTTCCGGCTGATCTGGCCGCAGTCGGGACCAAAATCCTGGGGGTGATGAACAAGACTCCAAACGCCTCGCGCAACCTGGGCTATTCCGAAGGCCCGGTAGGCGACGTCGACGGCAATCTCTACTTCACGGAAGACAATTCAGGACTAGGCAATATCTGGAAGGTCTCGCCCACGGGCCAGGCGTCCAACTTCTACAACGGCCCGGGCATGCCCAACGGCCTCGAGTTTGGCACCGACGGAAAGATGAATTCTGCCGAGAAGGGCGGCATCGCCACATACGATGTGAAGGTGGGAGGCTCGTCTCGGGCCATGATCAAAACCAGTGGGTACCTCCTCGATGCCGGCTTCCGCATCAACGATCTCACCATCGCTTCAAATGGTGGCATGTTTTTCACCAATCATGGGCAAGGAAACCAGTTCTTTTATCGCGATCCGGCGGGCGTAGTAACCGCATACGGAAAGGATCTCGCCAACATCGGCATGGGAGAGCCGAATGGCCCCGAATACATCGAGGAACGTAAGATGTTGCTTGTTAATTCGAGCGCGGAGAACAAAGTATACCGTTTCGATGTGTCGGTCGATGGCAAGGTTTCGAATCGGTCCGTTTTCACCAGCATCCCGGTTCCTGATGGGTTAACCGTAGACGAGAAGGGCAACATCTACATAGCCAGCTACGGAAATGGCAGTATCTACGTGTTCGGTCCCGATGGCGCTGCGAGTGTTGATAAGGCACTCGGTTCCATTAAGGTCGGCACCGGAGCCGCAGGTAACGCCTCGAATTGCGCCTTTGGTGGCATTGACGGGAAGACGCTTTTTATCACGGGCAATGGAGGTGCCTACAAGGTGCAGATGAAAGTAAAAGGCCGCACTCGACCGGGCTCTACATCGCTGCAACGCGCGCTTTTGCTGCGCCCCGCTGCCGCTCCATCCGCCCGCGAAGGCTTCGCCCTAGACGGTCGAAAGATCGCGGCGCGCCTGCCCGCCGCCCTGCTGCTGGTCTCTCGCCCCCGATAGCAACGGCTTCCGCCGCACTCTGGTTATCGGGAGAGCGTTACTGCTCTCTCCATGCCGCGAAGACTTTCCGGATAAGCTTGTCCTGCGCTGCGAATGCCGGGAAGGAATTCGCCAGTTCTTTCAGTTCCGGTTTCGTTTTCAGTCGGCTCAAGTAGACCAGGATTGCCGCGAAGAGCTTCTCGTTGTCGGAGTAAATGAACTCGGCGTCCATTCCGGCATTGCCTATGCACTTGACGGAGGCATCGCTGAACACGTCGTGGTCGGAGTGGCTGCTGGATTCACTGATCAATTTCCCGTTCCACATACCGACATGCAATTTCCAATCTACTACGCAAGCCAAATCGAATTCGGCTTGGACCTGGTTCTTGTCGATGATCCGTATGCGTCCGTTTTCCATTTCGGCAACCGGGCTCTTGAACCGCTTACCGAGGACAAAGAAAGGTATCGATAAAGGCAGCGCGCAAAACACCCAATCGCTTTCGAAAACCGACCATGAGGCCAGTACCATGCAGATCGAAATCATCCCTCCGGCATAGAGGAGGTTCTTTTTCAGGCTGAAAAGCGTGTACCGGGTTACCATCCGCGACCTGGGATCAGAATCGGGTCATGCCCCTCAGGGCGCGGTCCATTTCGCGGTTTCGGACGCCGTCAAGGTGTCCAAATCCGCGATCACGCTGTCCTTGTAGACCTCGCGGACGACCATCTTGGCGGCGGGTTCGCCGCCGTCGGGAAAGATGATCCATTTGCCGTTGCCGTTCACGACCTTGCCGGCGGGTTTGCCGTTGGGGGCCCAGGATTCGCATTGGATGTACTTCTGCTTCAGCGAGGAGATCTTCCTCGCCTCGTAGCTTCCGACGAACTTGATGCGGGGCTTGCCGTCCTGGTAATATTCCGTCGCCGATATGACTTGATCATGCTTGGAAACGTAGTCGCCGCGCTTGTTGCCGTTCGGCCACCACTTTTGCCAGGGGCCGTCCACTTCGCCATTGGCGTTGTAGTTGCGGATGAGGGACGGTCGGCCCGGGGCCCAGTAGCTCTCGTCCTTGCCGACTTGGACTCCGTTGTGGTAGCCCCGGCGCGCGATTTCATTTCCCAGCGTATCCCAGAAAACCAGCGCGCCGTGGTGTTTTCCGTTCACGAAAAAGGAACTGTCGTGCTTTCGCCAAAGGCTGTCGAGGTGTAGGGATATTCCATGTTGCTTTTTGCCCTTGAATTCGAGCACGGTGATGTTTTTATCCGAGGAATCATACTCGTCCCCGCAGGCTACTTGCAAGCGGACGATTCCGTATGGCCGGGTCACCGAGGTGTCCTGACCGCATTTGTAGGTCTTCGCATCGGAGCCGGCCGCCATCAGCGTAATACCGAGCAGAATGGATATCATCGGATCACCACCATGTTCGCCTTCAGAAAACCATGAAACTCCTCCAGGAAGGAGTCATTTGAGCTGGCGGGCTGGTTGTTGCCGTTCAAGGCGCCTTTGCCTTTGCCGAAGTCATGGATTTTCATGACCCCGGCCTTCAAGGCATCCTGCTTCAGCTTTTCCGTTTCAGGCCCGTCCGTATCGGGGATCAATATAGGCGCGATCGCGCGCAGCGTCCATTTCAACTTGTGGTTGGCCGAAGGATCCGTTTTCACGTCCGCCCCGCTGCGTACCGTCGAGTACAAGATGGCCATGATGGATTTGAAATCCTTGTCCTCCCGGGTAATCATGATCGTCACCAACGCTTGGCCCAGCGCCTCCGGAGGCACATTGTTAAGCGGGCTGGAGTGGGCCGTGGAATCCCACAGCTCCCGCTTGATGGTCCTGATCTCCTGGAGGGTCTTGCTGAAAATTCCCGCGAAATTATCGACCACGTTCCCGATCACTTTCTTCTCGGCGGTGAAGGTCGCTTCGCCCATCACCATCAAAGTGTATCCGATATCCTTGTAGGCCGCGAAGGCGGCGGTTTCGATTTGCCCCACGAAGTGGAAATCCATGCACTGCAGTATGTAGCCGATGAAATGGAAGCCTTCCGCCGCGCCCAACTCCACCGAGAAGGAGCCTTTCAGGCCCAGGGCTACGGTCAGGCTCGCGCCTCCGTGGAAATAGAAGATGCCGTTGCGGAATTCGATCTTCCATTCGAACTCCCCGCCGATTCCTACGGATGCTCCGCCCTTGCCGGCCAGTTTCGCCAAGGCCTCAAACTTGTTCCGCTCCGGCGAGGTCCATTCGAAGGCCACGGAAATCCCCATGTCGGCTTTCGCGCCGGCGAAGCCTTCGGCCTTGACGCCCGTTGCCGCGCCTGCCGAGAGCTTTTCATTTTCGAGATTGATATCGAGGATGTTGATGGCCGCATTGCCGGAAAGTCCCGCGAAGCCCTTCAGGGAAAGCCCCAGCTTGAAACGCACCAGGCAACGCCGGTTCTTCTCCAGCACCAGGTGCATGTAAGGATGCTTTCCAAGCAGGGTCAGCAGGTTGAGCCCTTTTTCCGGGAGCGGGATTTCCCCCTCCATCTTCCCTTCGAGGACCCCGTATGCGAACGAGCCGCCGGTGCCGATATGCACTTGCTTATTTTTCAGGTCCACCGAGCCCGAGGTCCCGTCCCATTGCATCACCAGGCGGCTTACCGCGGCTTCCTTCGTGAAGGTGAAGGACTGGCCCGCGAGCTTGCCCGTCTTCTCCCCGCCCGCTTTCCACAGCACCTTTTCCGTTTTGAGGGGATCGGACTCGAACAGCTTGACCGTCAACTCTCCCGAGAAGAAGGGCGAATGCTCCTTGCTGCCCGCGGGCTTCTTCATCAGGTCGTCCAGATTCTTCCTGAGCTCTGGATCGGTGGCCTTGACGATTTTCCCCTTGTGGCCGGATCCCTTGGCTTCGGATTTGGGCAGGGTGTAGGCCCAGGACGGCGGGGCCTTCCACTCCTTGGTGGACCGCTTATCATCCTTTCCGCGCTTCTCGAATTTATGCGTACCTTTCGGCTGCCGCACCAAGAGCCATTCCTTGGCCATGGGATCGGATTCCGCCACGATACCTACTTCGCCCCAAATCTCTTTCCCCAGGGCCGCGATTTTCTCGCTGATCGGCTTGCGGGCTTCCACGTCTTTCGCTTCCCGTGCCTGCCGGTTCAGCTCGCCTATCATCCGCAGATTTTCGAATTCGTCGCTGAAGGCCGCGTAGGCATCCCCGTCCTCGATGCACAAGTACTCCTCACTGGCTGGGGAGTAGTAGATGATCTTGTCGTAGGGCGATTCCGGTTCGCCTTTCCCGGGCTCCTTCTCCGGGCCTTTGGCGTGCCGTGAATAGCTGTGCTTCGCCAGGAACCGGTATTTAACCTTTTCGGGCGGCGCTCCGTCATTGTTGGCCGGGGGCTTCGGGAGTTCGGTGATTTCGCATTCCGCCTTCCCATCCTTGGCATCGCAACGGAAGGATCCCGCGCCCTGGTTCCAGGCGCCGTCTTTGACCTGAGTTTCCACGGTCACGGTGATGCCGGTGATGTTCTCGTGTTCCGGGGGAAGGGCCACATCCAAGGTGACCCAGGCCGCGCCTCCGATCACGATAGGATCGGTTTTCCACTGCAGGTTGGTGAGCTTGACAACGGTGCGATCGACGGATTTCTCGGGCGGGGGCGTATTCGCCTGCTCACGTTCGGCGTTCGCATCCTCGTCCTCGCGCTCGTCGGCTTTCGAACGGGGCTTATGGGAGCGGCCTCCGCCACCGCTTTCGGATTTGGGCGGTGACTTCTCGGGAGGCTTGGGAATATGCTTTGCGGCGGGAAAGGACCCGTGGGATTTGGTGATATGCAACATCGCATCCTCACCGGGATTTCTCATGGAATGTCCCATGCTCGCTTGGCTGCTTTCTTTTTCGACACACTTCCGCCCTGACACTGGCTTGGGCGGGAAGGGATTGGCGCGTTGAACAAATGTAATTACGGAAGGTTCTCCTGCAGGTGAGGAATGCCACGCGGGTGGAGTAGGGGATTTTGGGCCGGGTCGGCCATTCACCGCTTCTACTTGAGCCTACCCGCACCAGGGTGCCTGCGCCGGGGTGGCATAAACCGGGAATGCTATATTTCCGGCCGTGACCCAGCCTATCCGTTACGAAGATCGAGGGGCCTCCGCCGACAAGAGCGAGGTCCATAAAGCCATCGTCGGGGAGCATCCCGGCCTCTACCCCGGCGCCTTCTGCAAAGTCCTGCCCGATACCCTGGGGGGCGATCCCGATCAATGCGTGCTCATTCACGCCGACGGCGCGGGCACCAAGTCCATCCTCGCCTACCTGCATTGGAAGGAAACCGGGGACCTCTCGGCCTTCAAGGGCCTGGCCCAGGATTCCCTGGTGATGAACATCGATGATCTGGCCTGCGTGGGCGCCTTTGGGCCCTTTCTGCTGTCCAACACCATTGGTCGCAACGCCAAGCTCATCCCCGGCGACGCCATCGCCGCCATCATCGCCGGCTACCGCGAATGCGTGGCCATGCTGGCCGGGCACGGCATCGAGATCGCCAGCGGCGGCGGTGAAACAGCCGACCTGGGCGACACGGTGCGCACCCTGGTGGTCGATTCCACCGTGGTGGCGCGCATGCCGCGCAAGTCCGTCATCACTTGTGAGCGCCTGCGTCCGGGCCTCGCCATCGTCGGCCTGGCCGCGGGCGGGCGGGCGGATTACGAGAGCGCCGAGAATTCGGGATTGGGCAGCAACGGATTCACCATGTTGCGCCACGAGTTCCTATCGGAGTATTACAAGACGGCGTTCCCGGAAGCCTACGCGCCCGAGATCGCCTCGCTCGCCTATACCGGCCCGTACCGCATGGGCGATCCGTTGCCCGGCTCCACCCTCACCGTCGGACAGGCCCTGCTTTCGCCTACGCGCACCTATGCGCCCATCCTCAAGGCCATCGTGGCTACGGCGCGGGATTCCATCGCGGCCATCTTCCACAATACCGGCGGCGGCCAAGCCAAATGCCTGCGCTTCGGCCAGGGCCTCACCTACGTCAAAGACAACCTGTTCGCACCGCCTCCGGCCTTCGCCCTGCTACAGGCCAATCCGGCCATGGCGCCCCGGGAACTCTACCGCACCCTCAACATGGGTCATCGCATGGAAATCGTGTGCGAGCTCTCGGCCGCCGAAGGCATCATCAAGATTTCCAAGGGATTCGGAGTGGATGCCAAAGTGGTCGGCCGCACGGAAGCGACGGCGGGTCCCAACCGCCTCGTCCTCAACGACGGCCGCCAGGAATTCAGCTACTCGCTGTAGCCCCTTCGCTTACCCGGTCACCCAATGGAAAGGGCCCGCTTGGCAGCGGGCCTTTTCCATTATCGATTCCGGAAGCCGCCGAGGCTTCAGGCTTTAAACCTTAGTAAGCGCCGATGCCTTTCAGGCAGCTGGTGATGGTCTTCGCCAGAATCACCAGGTCGAGCAGGAAGCTTTGGTTGTTGATGTAGTACATGTCGTAATCCATGTTCTCATGGATGGCGATCTTACGGTCGGCACTGATCTGCCATAAGCCGGTGATGCCGGGCTTCACGTTCAGCCGCTGCTTGTGCAGATCGTTGTACTGACTCACGATGAACGGCATTTCGGGCCGTGGGCCCACCAAGCTCATATTTCCGGCGATGACGTTGAACAGCTGGGGCAATTCGTCCAGGGAGCTGCGGCGCAGGAAGCGGCCGATGGGCGTGATGCGGGGGTCATTACCGGACTGGGGGGTCACGGCATAGACCGGGGTGTCCACGTACATGGACCGGAATTTGAAGAAGCGGAACCGATTGCCGTGCTGGCCCACGCGCTTCTGTATGAAGAAGACGGGCCCCTTGCTGGAAAGCTTTACGATCAAAGCCAGGGTCAGCAGCAACGGCGCCAGCAGCGCCAGCAGAATGAGGGAGGCGACAATGTCGAAGCACCGCTTGGTTACCGCGGTCTTGAAGGAATACTTGGGTTCCGTCATCCCGATGAGAGGGATGCCTTCCACCTCGGTGATTTTCACGCGCTGGATAACGATATCGTACAGCGAGGGTACAATCTGGAACTCGCAGCCGGTTTCCCGGCACACATTCATGATATCGACCACGACCTTGGAAGGCACCTGGGGCAGGGCGATGAAAAGCTTGGTCGCGCCCGTGGCGCGGATGGTATCCCGCAGGTTGGTGAAATCGCCCAATACGGGCGCGCCCAGGACTGCCTTGCCGGAAAGGGCGCTGTTGTCATCGATGAAGCCGGCCACATGGTAGCCGAGCTTGGGCGACTGCCGGAATTTTTCCATCAGCTTGCGGCCCACCACTCCGGCGCCGAAGATAAGCGCCGTGGTCTCCACGAAACCTTTGCGGCGCAGGTAATTGTTGAACTTGAAGAAGCCGTACCGTTGCACCAGCATGAAGCAGAGCATGCATACCCAGGTGAGTACGAAAATACCGCGGCTGAAATAGAGCTGATGGGCAAGGAACATGATGCCCAGGGTGAACAGGCAGGCTTTGCCCCAGGTCATGAGCACCAACTCGAACTCGCGCACGTTCATGAGGCTGCGCTGCGGCTGGTACAGGCCATGGACTTCCAGTCCGACCAGAGAGGTAACCAGGGTGACGCCCAGGAAGGAATAATACCGGTAGATGGACTCCGGTTCGTACAGGTCGATGGCGATCATGGGGCCGACAACGGACCACAGATAATATCCAGCCAGGAAACTGAGGACGATGGTGATCGCGTCGGCGCAGACCTGCAACGAGGTCAGGATCTGCTGGTAATTTTTAAGGGTAACCAGCCGCGATGAACTATGCACGCGAAGGGTTTCCGTACCGGGTTCGCGGATAACGCGGTCCTCGGCCGATTTAGGGGCAGGATTCAGCCGCGTGGCGGACTTGCCTTCGAAGGGGGGCCTTGGTTGGCTCCAGGATGTGTTACTCATATGCGCGATCCAATACCGCGATGGTGGCCGGTAAAAGTTACTGGTGGAAAGATAGTGACTTTGACCTCAACTTTGACAATTCTTATCAGACGAATCGTTAGCCGAGCCAGTATACGACAGAACGTCAGGTAGTGTCCCATTTTTTTCCGATACTCCGGGTTCCAGGGTGACAGAGCAATGAAGGTGCCATTGAAGCAAAAAAGGAAGGTTCCCGGTTTCACTTTGGTCCCGAAAAGAGACTATGTGGAAATACCCTGATTACTGGGGATTTTCGGGGGAGAGGACAGGAATTTTAGCGGGCGCCACGAAGCAAAAAACGCTATAGTTAGAGGGACTTTTTGGTCCCCCTGTCGTGGGGTCTATTGCAGAGCGTGGATCGCCGGTATTTTTTACAAACGGACTATCCGGCGAATCGGGAAAAACATGAAAAATAAAAGCGCGTGGCTCGGAGTCTTCGCGACCCTCATGGTCCTGTTTTCCCAATCGTCCGCCGGTAAACAGAAAATAATATTGCGTCTACGTGAGCCGCTTCGCGCCGAAACCATCCAGATCCGCGTACCGGAGCTGACCAACGCCAAAGGCGAGACCCGGGACCTGGAAACCAAGCTCGACTTGGGCACCTCCCAGAAAACGGAAGCGCCGAAAGTCCAGGACAACGCACTCAAGCTGAACATGTTGGTGCGCAACTTCGGCAAAGGGGGCGTCCAGGTGACGCTGACTTTGCCCACCCAGAGTTACGTGGAGCTCGTGGTAATGGACTTTTACGGTAAGAAAGTGGCCACGCTCCTCGACGGGACCCTGGCGCAAGGCATTTATCCCCTGCGTCCCGTTCTCATGAAAGATGCTGATGTGAACGGAATCAAGTTTCTCACCCTGCGCATCAACGGTAAGGTCGCCCTGAAGAAAGTCATCACCAAGGTTCGCTGATGTACGCGCGATTACGGCATGCGGTGCTTTTCACGGCGGGCTTCAGCTCCGGCGCTTTTGCGTTGGGGCAGATCCAGGTCGAGAATGCCGCAGTGGGCCAGCGTACCCTCGTCATCACCTTCGACGATTCCGTGCAATCGCCGGATCTCTCCAAGATCCGGGTGGAAGGCTACGAGATCGAGAACGCCATCTTCGTCGAGGAGTTGGGGGCTGCGCCCACGCGCTTTACCGCGGGCTTCCTCGACCTCACCCTGCCCGGGCAGGGCAAAATCATCGAATACGCTCCCACCCCCGGCAGCATGATCCTGGAGTTGCCTACGGGCGTGCTACCGCAGATTGGCAATGTATTGGCCGATACCGCTTTCGGCGGATTGCTGCGCAAGGTGGTGGAGGTTGATCCGCAACCGCAACCCGGCTCTCTGGGACGGCGCTGGCTGCTGAAGACCGAAGAAGCGGATTTACCGGATGCCGTACAGGATTGCGATATTTCTTTCAAATCCCGGCTGGATATGAACCAAGCCCTTGGCGATCTGCATCAATCCCAAGACTTGACGGGTCTGCTCGCAACCCGCCTTGAAGACGGGACAGGTGAAGCCGCCTCTGCCTTCGGACGTCTGGATATCGGTATCAAGTCGGCCCAGGTGCTTTTCCAGCCTGTGGTAACCGGCCGCATCCAGGTGCGCAACGGCAAGGTCGAGCTCTTCAATTTCCAGGTGAACGGCGATTGCGAAGTGATGGCCAATCTCAACGCCACGGTGGCGGGCAAAGGCGAGTTCGAATTCGAGGAAGAACTGCCCGGCAAATCCCCCATGCTGCTGCCTTTGGGCTCCGGGCTTTTCCTGCGCATGCAGAACCGTCCCTTCCTCCGTATCGAGGCGCGCAATGCCGGGGACGTATTCTCGGCCCAAGCCGATTTCCGTATCCGCAATTCCATCAAAGGCGAACTGGGCTACCGCGACGGCCAATGGCGGCCGCTGGCCGAGAACAAGATGACTTGGGCCAACAAATCCCTCCAGAACCTGTGGGGCAACGGCGAAGTGAATGTCGCCTTGAAGCCCCGCATCGAAATGCTGCTCGAAGGCGTACAGGGCCCGGTCTTCACCTTCGAACCTTACGCCCGCTTCGCATCCGCGCCGGCCGTGACCGCTCCCGGGATGGCGTCCATGACCGGTCCCGGCGGTCCCGGCGGTTCCGCGGGTCCTGGGCAAAGCTGGGTCGCCCCCGGATCGGGCGCCGCATTGGCCTTGGTCCCCTCTCCGGTTCCCGCCGCGGAATCCTCCGCTTTGACACTCTCCTCGCGCGCCTTCACGGCCGCCACCGGCGAAACGCGGGTCTACGGCATCGGCAACAAGGAACTGACCTTGGGCGCAAACATCTTCATGGAAACCCGGACCAACTTCACGGGCCCTTCCTCATTGCGCAATTTCCTCCTGTTCAATCGCGAACAGACCGTGCTCTCGCCCCCGCGCGAAGGCACCTTGTTCCTGAAACTGTCCGATAGCAACCGCGTGGCCTTGCAATGCCAAACCTTCCCGCGCTCGGATTATTACCTCGTTCAACAGCGCCTGGGCTCAGGACCCTGGGAGACCGTACTCGACCGGGCTCCGGTCCCGAAAATCCGTTTGGCCGGGTTAAAGCCCAGCAGCCAGTACCGCTTCCGCGCCATTGGCGTCAACGCGTTCGGCTACGGCGCACCCTTCCCGCCCGAAGGCGTGGTCTTCAATTCCCCGGCAGCCAATCGCCCACCCTTCATGCCGCTCGCGGCTTTCCCCGATTCCGGCGCTTTGGTCCCGGATTCCGTGCCCCTGTTGCTCTCCTGGAAGGGTGGCGATCCCGATGCGGGCGCCAAGGTGCAATACTCCGTGTATCTGGACACCAAATTCCCGCCCCTGGTGTTACGGGCCGGCAATCTGATCGATTCGGTGTTGTCCATTTCCGATCTCAAGCCCGGTACCACCTACTACTGGAAGGTGATCGCGAGCGATGGCCTCGATCATAGCGAAGGCCCGGTCCGCTCCTTTTCCACCAAGAGCCTGGAGCCCGTGCTGCCGCAACCTCCCAAGGGCATCCCGGCCTACTATCCGCTGGTATTCGTTCCCAAAGGCAGCTACCGCCGCGACGATGGCCGCCTCGTTAAGGTGGGTCCGCTTTTCCTCGGCAAGTACGAAGTGACCCAGACCGAGTTCGAGAAGTTCACGGGACGCAATCCCTCCTACCGCCTGCAGGACAGCCTGCCCGTGGATCGGGTGACCTGGGAAGAGGCCGATGCCTTCTGCCGCGAAACCGGGGGTCGTTTGCCTACCGAAGCGGAATGGGAATACGCGGCCCGCGCCGGCAGCGCGTCCACCTTCTATTGGGGCGTCGAGAGTCCGAAGGATTACGCTTGGTACCGGGACAATTCCGAGAATCGTACCCAGAAGGTGGGCTCAAAGAAACCGAACGGCTGGGGTCTATACGATATGGCCGGCAACGTGTTCGAATGGGTGCAGGACTGGTACGGAGACTACAGCCAGGTCGAGGTGGACCATCCCAAGGGCCCAGGCGCCGGTACCGCCAAGGTTATCCGCGGTGCGAGCTGGTACAGCGAATCGGGATCCCTCAGCCTCACCGCCCGCTATAACAATCGGCCGGGCTTCCGTAACTTCAAAGTCGGGTTCCGTTGCGCCCAGGATCCGGACCGTACCGCGGGCGCCGCTTGGGACGATCCGACCTCGGCGCTGGCCGGCAAGTCGACCGATCTCTCCCTCAAGCCCGACGTTTCCCCGGCCAAATAATGCTAGTTTTGGCGTTGAGGCGCCCGCTTCGGCGGCTTTTTGGATATTTTGGATATAATTGGATCGTATGAAGTACGGGATCTACTCGGACATACACGGCAACCTTGAAGCGCTGCAACGCGTGCTTGAGTCGATGAAGCGCTTGGGCGTTGAGAAGCGCGTATGCCTGGGGGACATCGTCGGGTACGGTCCCTTTCCCAACGAGTGCGTAGAACTCGTCGCCGAGAACAGCGATATCACCATCCTTGGGAATCATGACAGCGTGGCCATCGGCCGCGAGTCCGCCGAGGGTTGGAACAATTACAACGCCCAGAAGGCCATCGAGTGGACCAGCAAGGTACTCACCCCGGCCTCCATCGAATTCTTCTCCAAGCTTCCCTACATGGTCTCGGAACCGCCGCTGCTCTTCGTGCATGCCAGCCCCTGGTCCCCGGCCGATTGGAAATACGTCTCCAGCCTCGATGATGCCGTGGACGCCTTTTCCTTTTTCACCGAGAAGATCTGCTTCATCGGCCATACCCATTGGCCCATTATCGTGATCATGGAAGGCGAGCAATCCTTCAAGGTCTCGGAAAGCCTTATCTACACCCTGGAGCCCAATCAGCGCATCCTGGTGAACGATGGGAGCGTGGGCCAGCCCCGCGATCGCAATCCGCTCGCCTCGTGGTGCTTGTGCGACACGGAGAAGATGTCCGTGGAAGTGATCCGCGTGGCCTACGACATTTCCAAGACGCAAGCCGCGATGAAGAAGAGCGGCTTCGCGGAATTCCTGATTAACAGGTTGTCGGAAGGCCGATAAGCTTTCCGGATCTATGAGCGTATCGTCGGGCGTCGGGCGTCGGGCGTCGGGCGTAAAGAAAAGGGCGGCAGCCGCCGCAATTCACTACAACTCCTTCCCGAGAACTCTTTTCTTTACGCCCGACGCCCGACGCCTAGGCGCGCTTCGCGCTGTACGCCCGACGAACGAAGTACAGACCACGGCGGACTCTTGAGCCGCATCCGCGCCCTCGCGAAGGAATCCCTGATCTACGGCGTTTCCTCCATCGCCAGCCGCTTCCTCAATTTCCTCCTGGTCCCTTTCTACACCCACGTGCTGCTGCCCTCCGATTTCGGC
This sequence comes from Fibrobacterota bacterium, assembly GCA_023249635.1. Taxonomy (GTDB): domain Bacteria; phylum Fibrobacterota; class Fibrobacteria; order UBA11236; family UBA11236; genus Chersky-265. Next base: position 94,194 of record JAHFCH010000003.1, on the reverse strand, counting down.
ATCCAGAACATTCTGTTCGCCATGATCGCGTTCCTCAACATCGTCTACCAATTCGGGTTCGACTCGGCCTACCTCCGGTTGGCGAACGATGCCGATACGGCCGGGCGCAAGCGGTTGTTCGCGAGCGCTTTCTGGGGGCAGGCCGTCGGATCGATGCTGTTCTCCCTGCCGTTGCTGGTGGTGACCGGGCCCCTGGCGAAGCTGTTCCTCATCCCCGCCGCCAGCCGGTCCCTCTTCTACTATTCCGCCGCCATCCTCGTGCTTGACACCCTGACGGTGGTCCCTTTCGCCCATCTGCGGTTGGAGCATCGGCCCACTCGGTTCGCGGCCTTGCGCTTGGGTAACGTGGCGGTGAACATCGCGGCCAATCTGGTCTTCGTGCTCAAATGGCGCATGGGGCTGGAGGGCGTCTTCCTCGCCAACCTGGTCGCCAGCGCGCTTACCGTCCTGGCGCAGATCCCGGTGCTGGGCCGCAATGCGTTCTCGGCCCCGCGGCGCGAGGTGTTCGCCTCGCTGCTCCGCTTCGGCCTGCCCCTGGTGCCGGCGGGGCTTTATGGCATCGTCAACGAGATGGCGGGGCGCGTATTCATGCGCATGATCAAGCCCGAAGACATCGAGCGCTTGTACCCGGGGCGCGGCTACGACGTGCTGCAACTGGCGGGCATCTTCTCGGCCGCGTGGAAGCTGGGCGTGTTCGGATTGCTGCTGGTACAGATGTACCGCATGGCCTGGCAGCCTTTCTTCCAGCAGCGCCACAAGGACGCGGACGCCGCGGACCTGTTCGGACGCGTGTTGTTTTATTTCCTCACCGCCGTAGGTTACGCGGCCGTTACCCTGATGGCCTTCCTCGATAAGCTCGTCGCCCTGCCCATCGCCGGCCGTCCTCTCATCGCCCCTGCCTATTGGCCCGGGCTTGAAATCGTTCCCGGCGTGCTGCTGGCCTACCTGGCCCAGGCCTGGGTCGTGAATTTCACCCTGGGTCTTTACCTTGCCAAGCAGACCCGGCACCTGATGTGGATAAACGGCGCGGGAGTGGTCGTGACCCTGGCGGGGAATTTCCTGCTCATCCCGGCGCTGGGCCTGTGGGGAGCGACGCTCACCGCCATCGTATGTTACCTTGTGATCGCTGTTTTGATCACCCGCAAAAGCCAGCAACTCTTCCCCATCGCCATCCGCTGGCCGCGTATGCTCCCACTGCTCGGCTGGCTGGCGGCCGGTTGGGCCTTCGGAACGGGCGTACAGATGGAACCCGAACGCTTTACGTGGAGCATGCGCCTGGGACCCCTGGCCGCCTTCTGGCTGCTGCCTTTCGTGACGGGGATGCTCCGGCCCGCCGAACTGCGCGGCCTGCTGCCAGCGCGTTTCCGGACCCCGCGGGCCCCATGACCCCGGGCGATAGCGCAGCCCCGGCCGTCCCGCCTACCGCTCCCTCCCGCGACGATTCCATGCGCATGGCGGAGTTGATCGCTTCGCTTTCCTTCGCAATCGATCTGGGCGTGGGGATGCCCATGGAGTGGATGCTGCGATCCTGCCTGATGGCCATGCGCCTGGGCGAAGCCGCCGGGCTCGAACCCGCCCGTCGCCGCAACCTGTACTACCTCGCCTTGCTCCGGCATATCGGATGCACCTCCACCTCGGCCGCGGCGGCGCGGGATTTCGGCGGCGATCTGGGCATGGCTGAGGGTTTCGAGCTCGATCTGGAGAATCCCGCGGAAGCCTTGCGGTTCTTGTTCACGGTGGTGGCAAAGGATAAGCCCCTGCCGCAACGCATCGCCATCCTCGCCAAGTTGATGGCGGGAGGGCAGGCGTTGAAGCGCGAGAACCACATGTCGCATTGCGAAGTGGCCGAGCGGCTGGCGGAGCGGCTCGCCATCGATCCCGGCCTTCCCCTATTGTTCCGCCAGATCTACAGCCGTTGGGATGGGAAAGGCACGCCCAGTGAGCTTAAGGGCAACGCCATCGCCCTTGAAGTGCGCGTCGTGCATCTGGCCCAAGACGCGGCCACCCTGTTCAGCGCCGGGGGCAAACCCGCGGTGCTGGAAGCGGTAGGCAGGCGCGCGGGCGGCATGTACGATCCGGATCTGGCCGCGCTTTTCCTGAAGGATGCCGAGGCCCTGATGGCGCCGTTGGCGGTGCCTTCGGTGTGGGATGCCGTGCTCGCGGCCGAGCCCGGGACCAAGGCGCGCATCGCCGCCGACCGGTTGGATGAGGCCCTGATCGCCATCTCCGACTTCACCGATTTCAAATCTCCCTACGTACTCGGGCATTCCCGCGCCGTGGCCTCACTGGTCACGGGAGCGGCGGCGCGCGCGGGACTTACGCCGGACGAAGCGAGGGACGTAAAACGCGCGGCCTGGCTGCAGGATATCGGCCGGGTCGGGGTTTCAGCGGGCATCTGGGGCAAGCCCAGGGCTCTCGACGAAGGCGAATGGGAACGGGTGCGCATGCACCCCTACTTCACGGAACGGATACTGGCGAGGTCGCCCGCGCTGGCGCGACTTTCCGGGTTGGCCGCTTTACATCATGAAAGGCTGGACGGTTCGGGATACCATAAGCGGGCTGCCGGAGCCAACCTGCCAATGGCGGCGCGTCTGTTGGCTGCCGCGGACACGTACCAGGCCATGCGCGAAGACCGGCCCCATCGTAAGGCCCTGACGGCTGCGGCGGCCGCGGAGGAATTGCGCCGGGAAGCGAAGTCGGGCAGGCTGGATGCGACCGCGGTGGAGGCGGTCTTGGAGACCGCCGGCCATGCGCCCGCGCCCGGCCGGGCTCCGGGGAAAGCCGCGGCCGATCTCAGCGCCCGCGAAATCGAAGTCCTGCGCCTGATGGCCCGGGGCCTTTCCAATAAGCAGACCGGGAACGCCTTGTGCATTTCGGCCAAGACCGTCGGCCATCATATCCAGCATATCTACGCCAAGATCGGGGCTTCCACCCGCGCCGCGGCTGCGCTGTATGCGGTTGAGCATGGGCTTCTCGATCGCTGACCGCCCCCCCGGACGCTACCGCAAAATAGGGCGATCGCCCGATGAGGCTCCCTGCCGCGGGCGATATCTTTCTTCCATAGGCCCGATGCCCGGGCCCAGGAGGACACCCCGATGACCCAGCAAGAAATCAACAAATCCCTTTCCCGCCGCGGCCTGGCCCAGATTGACGAAGGCACCTTCGCCCTGATTGAAGAACATGCCGCTCCGGATTTCCACATGGTCGCGGGCAATCAGCCTGCCATGGACCTGGAGGCGTTCAAGGGCTTCTGTACCATGTTCGCCGCGGCTTTCCCCAAGTTCCGCCATGATCTGGAAGACCTGATCGCCGAAGGCGACAAGGTGGTCCGGGTGGGTACCTTCCGGGGTACCCATAAGGGCGAATTCATGGGAGTGCCTGCCAGCGGCAAGAGCGTGGAAATGAAGTTCGCCAGCATCGATACCTATCGTGACGGCAAGCTCGTTTCCATCAATGTGAACGCCGACTTCATGGGTCTGATGCAACAGATCGGCGCCATCCCTGCGCCCGCGCACGCATAATTTCTAGACTTTCGGCGACATCGGGCGCAACCGGTCCTTCAGCGAGGGCCGGTTCCCCTTCCCAAGGAGCGCGACGCATGAAGCTGTTCTTCAAAATCCTCGGCGGTTTGATCCTCCTCATCCTGCTGGCGGCGGGCGGCTTCGCGGCCTTCGTCGCCATCGACGGCATCCCCCATTACCCCACCAAGCCGCCTGATCTCAAGGTCGAGATCACTCCCCAACGCGTGGAACGCGGTAAACTCATCGCGAACTTGTTGTGCAGCCAGTGCCATCTCGACACCAAGACCGGACGCCTTACCGGCCATCGCCTGCCCGATCTGCCGCCGGAATTCGGCGTGGCCTATTCCAAAAACCTGACCCACGACAAGAACGTGGGCATAGGCGGATGGTCCGACGGCGAAATCGCCTACATGTTGCGCACCGGCATCCGCCGCGACGGCAAGTATACCCCGCCGTGGATGATCAAGTTGCACGGCATCCAGGACGAAGACATCCTTTCCATCATCGCGTTCCTGCGCTCGGACGATTCCCTGGTCTTGGCGGATCCCACCCCGGACAAGGAGTCCGAACCCACCTTCCTGGCCAAGTTCCTGTCCCATGTGGCCTTCAAACCCTATCCCTATCCCGATCATCCCATTCCCGCCCCGGACACCACCGATAAGGTGAAGTGGGGCCGATACCTGGCCGTCGAGGCTTTCGATTGCTGGCCCTGCCATTCGGGCGACTTCAAGAAAATGAAACAGTTCGAACCCGAGAAGTCGTACCTGTTCATGGGCGGCGGAAACCTGATGCCGGACCTCGGGGGTAACATGATCGTTACGGCCAACCTGACGCCGGATGCGGAGACGGGCATCGGTAAATGGAGCGAGGACGATTTCGTGAAGGCGCTGCACGGAGGTATGCGCCCGGACGGCCGCATTCTGCGCTATCCCATGGTCAAATACTCCGAGCTTACCGAGTCCGAGTTGCGGGCCATCTACGCCTACCTACGCACGGTACCGGCTCTCGGGCATCCGCTTGATCGCAATTTCCCGGACCTGACCGGCGCGGCCTTGAGCGACGGAAAGGCCATCTACCATAAATACGGATGCGTGGCCTGCCATACAGAGACCGGAGTGGGGATAGGCGATCTGACCTTGGCCAAACGGGATTTCCCCGCCGATTCCTCCCTGCAGGCCTGGATCAAGAATCCTTCCTCCTTCAAGCCTATGACCAAGATGCCGTCTTTCCAGGGCATCATCAAAGACGAGGAATTCGCCCCTTTGATGGCGTATGTGCGCGAATTGGGCAAATAGCCCCACACGCCAGGCAAGGTCTATTCCTTGCCCGGGTTTGCCCCTATAGCTTTATTCCCGGGCGATGCATTCCGGACGCGCTTTTCCGTCCCCGGAGGAATTGCTGGAGCGTAGTGCCGATGGCATAGCGCTCCTCGATGCCGAGGGGTTCACCCTGTATTCGAATCCCGCGGCCCTGCGCCTGATGGGCCTGGCGGTACCCGCTCCCGGACTCTTCCTCGATCGCCTGCACCCCGATTATCGCAATGGCGTGCGGGCTTGCTTCGCCCAGGCGTTGGTCGACGAAGGTGGGATGGGAATCAAGGTGGAGTTCCGCACCGGACGACGCGAGCCGGATGCCCATCGCCTTGACCTGGTTGCCCCGGGGCCGGATCCGCGACCCCGGAACCGGGCGCAGCTGGGGCGGCGGGATCAGCGGGATCTGATCTTGATGCCAAGGGGCATATGCTCGAGCTGCTCTTAGAGAACCTGCCCGTGGTCGGGTGCCGCATGGACAAGCAGGGCCGCATCCTGGAATCGCGCGGCTCGGAGGGCCGCATGGTCCAGGCGCAAGCGGAATGGCCCGACACGGCCATCTTCCTGGAGCGCGTACTGCGCGGCGAAACCGTGCATTGCGAATTCGAAAGCGGAATGGGCGCGCGCAAACGCGTTCGCGAGATCTGGCTCTCGCCCAACCTTTCCTAAGGCGGCGTGATCGGGTTAGCGATGGATACCACCGATCGCAAGCGCGCCGAAGGCGCCCTGAAGCAAAGCGAGCTGCAATTGCGCCAGTCCCAGAAGATGGAAGCGGTAGGGCGGTTGGCCGGCGCGGTGGCGTACGATTTCAACAACCTGCTCACCGCCATCAACGGCTATTCCGAACTGCTTTCCAAATCCCTGGGCAACGGGCATCCGATCCAGGAAACCGTGCACGAGAATCGCCGCGCAGGCGAACGGGCCGCTTCGCTGACCCGGCAATTGCTCATCTTCAGCCGCCGCCAGGTCCCGGCCAGCCGCTTCCTCGACTTGGCCATCAACGCCCGGGACGCCATGCCCACCGGGGGCAGCCTCACCATCCGTACCGCCAATGTACGCTTGGGGCCGGGGCATGCGGGCGCTTTGTTCCCGGTGCGGCCCGGCCGCTACGTAAGGCTCACGGTCGTGGACACGGGCATAGGCATGGACGAAGACATCAAGTCGCACCTGTTCGAGCCCTTCTTCACCACCAAGCCGGCGGGGCAGGGGACCGGCCTGGGCCTGTCGACCGTTTACGGCATCGTGAAAGGCGCCGGGGGTAACTTATCAGTTACGAGCGGACAGGGAGAGGGGACCGTCTTCACGGTGTCCTTGCCCGCCGCTTCCGCTCCTACAGCCAGTGAACAGGAAAGCGACGCGGAAACCGTCGCCGGTCCCGCCCATGTCGCGGAGGCCAAGCGGGAAACCGTACTTCTGGTCGAGGACGAGGACATGGTACGACGGCTGATCGCGCAGGCCCTGCTTTCCCATGACTATAACGTGGTGGAAGCCGCCTCCGGCGCCGAGGCCATGGCCGCGGTGGAAAGCCACGTCGGTGTTATCGATCTGCTACTCACCGACGTGGTGATGAAGGGAATGAGCGGACGTGAACTCTCCGAACGGATGTTGGCGCGGAAACCGGGACTGAAGGTGATATATGTCCGGAAGCACTGACGATGCCATCATCCGTCACGGGGTGATCCACAAGAGCGCCACTTTCCTGGGCAAGCCTTTCAGCCCCGCCGCCTTGGTCCGCAAATTACGCGACGTGATCGACGGCCCTCCCACGGTCGCTGACCCGCATTCCGCCGCCGCGACCTGAGCGCGCGTTCCCGGCTCCTTGCTATATTCGCTTCGCCATGATCACCCCCGCCGCAGCCTGGACCTGGCTCGCCCTCGATCCCGACGCCCTGCTCAAGCAATGCAGGCAATCGCGCTTCCAGGGCTCCGGACCCGGGGGGCAGAAGCGCAATCGCGTCTATAGCGGCGTGCGCCTGAGCCATGCGGCCTCTGGCCTCACGGGCGAATGCGTGGATTCGCGGGCCTCGGCCCGCAATGTCGGGGAAGCCTTGGCGCGCCTGCGCTTGAGCCTGGCCCTGGAGGCCATCGAACCCGGGAGTAACCTGGAAGGTACCGGGGAGTCCGCCGATATCGGTGATCTCGCCAAGCTTGCCGAAGGCCCGGCCTTCCGGGCGGCCGCCAATCCCGCCCATGCCGATTTCCCGCGTTTCGCCCTCAGGGCCTTGTATGCGCTGGAAAGCCGGCGCGGCCAATCGGCCCCTGCCGCCGCGGCGTTGGGCTGCACGGCTTCGGCGCTCACGCGCTTTCTCAAGGCGGACAAGGCGGTGTGGGCCAAGGCCAGGGAAGTGCGGATGGCTTACGGGCTGCATCCCCTTAAATAGGGGGACCGGAAGCTTCGGCGTAGAAGGCTTCCCATTGCCCCACCACATGTTCCCAGGAGAACTCCGTACGCACCAGGGCATGACCCTGCCGTCCCAGGCGGTTTGCCCGTTCCGGATCGCGCAGCAATTCCAGGATGGCGGTGGCCAAGGCCTGCGGATCCTTCTCCGGGCACAGCAGACCCGTCTCCCCATGGCGGACGATGTCCGGGATGCCTCCCACGTTGGAAGCCACCACCGGTCGCGCGTAATTGAGGGCTTCGAGAAGCACCACTCCCAGGCCTTCGGTCTCGCCCTGGGAATCCACGATGGCGGGCAGGCAGAACACGTCGCAGTCCTGGTACCAGCGGATGAGATCGGCCTCGGGCACCTTGCCCGCGAACACGACGCGGCCCCCCAGGCGTAACTCCTCGGTTACTGCGCGCAGGTCGGCTTCCACCTTGGGATCGCCCTTGCCCACGATGGCCACCTTGGCGTCCATGACCGCGGAAATCGCGGGCAGCGCGCGCAGCAGGTAAGCGATGCCTTTGCGTTCCACCACGCGACCCACAGTCAGGATGAGTTTGACGGGATTGCGGGCAGGGGGAAGCGGATCCCCGGAGAGCGGCGATCCGAACGCGATGATCCATTGTTTTACAGGCAGGGCGGGCAGCAGCTTTTCCACCATCCCGGCGGTAAAGCGCGAGTTGGAGACGATGCCGTGGGCGCGGCGCACGCAGAAGCGGAGCAAGGGCGCGATGGGCTTGAACTTGGCCGCGAGCAAAAGGCAGGCGCCGTGGAAATGCAGGATGAGACGGGGACGGTTGGGCGCCGCCAGGCAGGCGGCCCAGCCCATGAGACCGTGGGGAAAGGGCCAATGGCAGTGGATGAAATCGTAGCGGCCCCGACGCGCGACGCGCATGGCGGCCAAGGTCCCGAAGAAGAGGTAGGGGAAGAACAGGAGCTTGATCAGTAGGCTGCCCCGGATCTTGTTCGGGGCCCCTTGATCATGGGTAAGGGTCTCCCTCCCGGCGAAGAAATAGCGGAAGCGATGGACGGTTACCCCGCCGACCGTATGGCTTTTCAGCCCTTTATAGGCCGGGGCCAACACTTCGATGGCGTAGCCCGCCCGGCTCAGCTGCCGGATGGTGTCGATCATCCAGGGATTCTGGTTGTCGTTTTCGTCACGGCTGTAAGTGGAGGAAATGTAGAGGATGCGGGGTTTGCTCAACGCGGCGCTCCAGCCAGACGCCGGAAAGTCCCTAATTCAGGGGAAACCCAACGGTTTCGCGCTTTTTCCGGAGTCGATGCTCCTTGCATCAAAGAGAGCAAAAACATGCAGAAAAACTACAAATTAATGATAATAGGATTGCGGCCTGGGTTTTTTCGCCTAGATTAAAAGGTACCGAATATGAACAAAATCATCGTCCTAACCGGTCTTTGCGTGGCGACTTGGGCAGGTGCCAAAGTCTGCGAACAGTCCTACCACATGCAGGAGGGCACCCAGTATATCCTCACGGGTAACGCGCAGGGTACCATGCATGCGGCGGCCGGCACCAAGGTCGACAAGCCCATGGGGGCTGTGACCTTGCTGCACGATACCACCGAATACAAGATGATTACCGATTGGAACGGCAGCGGCACCTGCGATACCTGGGTAAAGAAGGAAGTGACCTTCGCGACCCGTAAGAAGGCGGCCAAAGCTTTTACTTCTGCGCCCACCAGCGATTACTTCCTGAAGATCAATGATGGCGAATTCATGTTCAAGAAGCCGGGCTGGAACGAATACTGGTTCGGATTCGCATCCAAGGTGAACGGCGATACCGTTGCTTTGTACGATGCCATTGGTAAGTTCAAGGACAAGCCGATGCTGGTCATGTGGTATGGGAATGCCACCATGAAACGCACGCTTTACAGCACGACCGGCGCTTCCAAAGGCAGCTTCACGCATTTCTACCCCGAGCTAACCAGCCATCCCGATTCTGCGGCCCTTGTGAAAGTGCTGCTGGATACCTGGAAGGATTACGGAAACAGCGATACCCAGAAGGTGGATTTCACCGTTCAGCTAGTCAAACTGATGTACGATTCGCTGCCCACGCCCATTTCCGGCATCAAATCGGCCAAGGCATCCCAGAGCGGGTTCCAGGCCAGCCAAAACGGTGGCATGGTACTCATCAAAGCAGGAGCGAACGTTTCGGGTAGCGAGCCGTTGAGCCTTTACGGGATGATGGGCAATAAAGTCGCCAGTCTGCACCAGACGGGCTATCTGTACCAGTGGAACGGCAAGACCGCCGTGGGCGCTGATGCCCCGACGGGCGTGTACTTCGTCCAATCGGGCAACCGCGTACTGGGCAAGTTCTTCTATTCGCGCTGAATAGCCTCCCGCAACCGCGGACATTCTCTCCCATAAAAGCCTGGCGTCCCGCCGGGCTTTTTCTTTATCTTCCCCCCGATCGAAAATCCCGGGAGGAACCGCCATGTCTGTTGATTGCCTGATTGGGGACTTCCGCATATTGAGGCCCAAGCACTTGGGCGCGCACGACGCGGCGGTGCGTTGGCTGGCCTCGGCCCATGCCCATGCCGAGGCGGGCATTAGCGGTCCGGAATTTGATGAGGCCGTTTTTCGGGGGCGGATGGAACGCCTGGTTTCCCGTTACGGGTGCAATCCCGAGAACCTGGCCTATCGGGGTTTCGACATGGATGATTTCATCCATCAGGATTGGGAACGCATGCGGATTTTCGACGTGGGGAGGGATGCCAACGGGGCCGGCATGGGGGTGCGCATGCAAGCCTTTCAGGAGGTGGCCGATCGGGCTTTCGCGGCCTTCTATCCCGGTGCGGAGAACGGCAGCGCCGCCGCCGCGGTCGCCGCCGAGGCGAGGCCGGGGCGCGCCCAGGATGCCGACGGTGCCCCCATTTCCTGGGAGTCCCAGGACCAGGAGCCGCCGGATGAGTTGATCCACGTTTCCTGCACGGGTTATGTCGCGCCCAGCGCGGCCCAAAAGCTGGTGGCCGCAAAGGGTTGGCGCGGGCGCACTGGAGTGGTCCACGCCTACCACATGGGTTGCTACGCCTCCATGCCCGCCTTGCGCATGGCTACCGCCTTCCTGGCATCTCCAAGGGTTTCCCCTGCCGGTAATTCCGCCGGGCCCGGCTGGGCGCGCCGCGATGGCGGTGCCGGTCCCGCAGTCGCCTCGCAAGCCCGTAAGGGCGGCCGGGTCGATATCGTGCATACCGAGTTCTGTTCCCTGCATCTGAACCCCTCCCAACACATGCCCGAACAGCTGGTAGTGCAAAGCCTTTTCGCCGACGGGCACATCCGCTATAGCATCCGCAACGAGGACGATGCTCCCGGTCTGCGCTTCCTCGGGGTGCATGAGGAAATCGTGCCCGATACCCTGGATGCCATCGGTTGGCAGTTGGGGGATCATGGCATGCGCATCCTGTTGGCGCGGGAAGTGCCCGACATGATCGCCGGCGCCTTGGGTGAATTTATCGAGCGCTTGTACGAACGTACGGGTACCAATCCCGCGGAAGCCCTGGGGCGCGGGTTGTTCGCCATCCATCCCGGCGGCCCGCGTATCATCGATAGGGTTGCGGGGATGCTGGAACTGAAACCCGCGCAGGTGGCCGCCAGCCGTGCGGTGCTCAAAGCTTGCGGCAACATGTCATCCGCCACCTTGCCGCACGTATGGGCGGGGATGCTGGCCGATGCTTCGGTCAAGCCCGGAACCCTGATCACCAGCCTGGCCTTTGGGCCGGGACTGACCATTTACGGCACCATGCTCCGAAAGGCCTGAACATGTGGCGGTTGGCGCTTATTCCCTTCGTCCTGCACGCTGGTCTGATGCTGGCCGACGAGACCATGCACGTGCGCCGGGGCCTGGGCGCATGGGAGCGCTGGGGCCATCCCCTGGATACCTTGAGCGTATTGTTGTGCTATGGCTTGGCGGTGCGCCTGCCCGTGACTGCTTCCGGCGCGATGATGTATGCCGCCGCCGCGTTGGGTTCCAGCGCGTTCGTCACCAAGGACGAATGGGTGCACGCCCGCGATTGCTCCGGCGCGGAATGTTGGCTGCATGCCTGCCTGTTCCTGCTGCATCCCGTATTACTGGGTTTGGTGGGGGCATGGGCCTTCGCTGATCTATGGCCCGGCATCTCCTTCGCCGCCGATGCTACGGGCCGGTCCCTGTTCGGCCGCTTCTTGGCGGTGCAGCTGGGGCTCACCATCGTGTTCGCGATCTGGCAACTTCTCTTCTGGAATGGACCATGGAAACCGTCCTTGCGCATCGCACGCCACTGAGCGACTCTTTCCGGGCAAGCGCGGACCGCGATTCGGTCCGTAGCGACGCCAGCGGCGTTTCCGATCGCGCCCTGGTCAATAACGGCTTCTACGATGGATTGGGCGCGCGTTGGCACGAAGCCTACGACGATCCGGTGGCCCTGTTGCGCGCCGAGGGCGCACTCAAGCATCCTTGGATCGCCAAGCGCTTGCGCGAGGCATGGGACGGGGGTCCCGGCCGCGTGCTCGACATCGGGTGCGGGGCGGGATTCCTTTCCCGCGAATTGGCCGACCGCGGCCATACCGTCATGGGGGCCGACCTTTCCTTGGGCAGCCTGAGGGTGGCGCCGGGGGGGCCCGGCCGGGGTTACCTCGCCGCCGACGCGTACAGGTTACCTTTCCCGGACGGATGTTTCGATGCGGTGTGCGCCTTGGATTTCCTGGAGCATGTCAGCGCCCCGGGACGCGTGGTGGCCGAAGCCGCGCGCGTGCTGCGCCCGGGCGGGCTGTTCTTCTTCCACACCTTCAACCGCAATCCCCTGGCCTGGCTCATCATCATCAAGGGTGTGGAATGGTTCGTGCGGAATACGCCCCGGCATATGCATGTATTGCCGCTTTTCATCAAACCGGGTGAATTGGAAGGCATGTGCGCGGAGGCCGGGTTGGCGCCGCGCCGCATGCTGGGGATGCGCCCCGTGGTCGCGAGCCGGGCATTCTGGAAACTGCTGGCGACCCGTCGGGTCCCGCCGGATTTCCGCTTCCGCTTTACGCCTTCGCTGGCACTGTCCTACCTGGGCTACGCCGAGAAGCGCGCCCACTGGATCAGAAGCTCATCCGCCACATGACATCGAAGTCGTGGGTGAGCTTGTCCTCGCCCGCCACCTTGGTGATGGGCTGCAGCGCGGCGTAATCCGCCATGATGCTGATGGTGGGCGTGAAGAAGTAATTGCATCCCAGCGTGTAGCGAAGCTTGCCGTCATTGGGCGCGCCTTCGCCCGTACCGGGTTCGAAATCGGGATCGAGACCTTCCATCTTCAGCACCAGTTCGCTGGCGCGCCCGCGGCTGTAGTCTTCGCGCCAGACCGCCGCCGTATAGAAGGTGAAGAAGAGGACGCTGCCGTCGATAATCTTGGAATCCTGCTTCTTATGGTTGTCTCCCCAGGCGGCTTCGCCCAGCAGGCGCAGCTTATCGTAATGGAAATCGGCCCCCAACTGATATGCGGTGTTGACCGCATAGCCGAAATCCGCCGGGTTGGAAACGTTTTCGGCCGCCTTGGTCGATACCGCGCCTTCCACCTTGAGGGCCTTGAACGGCGAAGCGTTCACGCGGAAGACCACGTCCTTGGCTTTAAAGCCCTTGTCCGTCTTCTCGTCCTGCTGGCCGGAATAATCCTTGGCCGCATCGTCGTTCTGCTTGCCGTTGAAGACGCCGAGTTCATAGCCCAGGCTCATGCCGTCCTCTTCGAAGCCGCCGTAGGCCAGGGCGCCGAGGTCGTAGTAGGCGTAGCCGGTGGTGTTGGCGAGGAAATCGAAGTAGAGCTCGCCGCGCTCAATGGTATACAGGCCGCGAGCCGATTGCAGGGACTCCTGCGAGAACGGGCGGCGCATTTTACCGCCTTTGAATCCGACCAGGTCGTTCACGCGGTAGTACAGATAAGCATCGTTCACGCCGAAGTTCTTGTTGGCCCCATCCAGAAGCATTACGCCCTTGAAGCCCGAGTGGGTGTTGAAGGACGCTTCCAGGCCGAATTCGAAGCGCCGCAATTGGAAGCTCAGGCGCTTGTCCGCATCCTTTTCGGCGGCGAAGTTGTGGTAGAAGGCTTTGAGCTGGACCGTACCGGTGAGGTCCAGGTGAGCCAGGTACGCGTTGCGGATCTCCAGGGGCACGGGTTCCTGGGCGGCCGAGGCGGGCGCGGCGGAGTCGGTCTTGGCGACGGTACCCGTATCCGGGGCGGCAGCGACGGGAACCGCGGCTGCGGGAGCATCGGCGGTATCGATGACTTCTTTAGCGGGCACGGGCGCAACTACCGGGGCGGGCGCAGCCGCCGAAGGGGCCGGCGCGGTTTCGCCGGCGGCGAGGCTGGCAGCGGGCAAGGCCCACAACAGGGAGAGGGTGGACAGGGCGAGCCGCATGGCAGAACCTCCTGGCAGGATCATGTTCGGGGACGGAGGGGAAAGGTAGACATTTTGGAGCGGATTTCCTCTGCGCTGAGCTCGCGCCAGCGTCCCGGTTCCAGCCCCTCAAGCGTGAAAGGACCAATGGAGTGGCGGATGAGGCGTAAGGTGGGATGGCCCACGGCCGCGGTCATCTTGCGCACCTGCCGATTGCGGCCTTCGATCAGGGTAAGCCGCAACCAGGGGGCGGGGATGTTTTTCCGCTCGCGGATGGGGACGCTGCGCGGGAGCAGAGCGTCGCCGGCGGGGAAGCGCTCGGCACGGGCGGGCAGGGTGGCGCGGCCTTCGATGAGCACGCCTTTGCGCAAGGATTCGAGGGCGGCGGCATCGGGCGTGCCTTCCACCTGCACCCAATAGGTTTTGGGAAGCTTGCTACCGGGCGCCGCAACGCTGTGGTTGAAATCGCCGTCGTTGGTCAGGAGCAACAATCCTTCGCTGTCCCAATCCAAGCGGCCGCACGCGTAGATACCCGGTACGTTGATGAAATCCTTGAGGCAGGCCTTGCCGCCTTCGGGGGTGAATTGGCTGAGCACCGCGTAGGGCTTATGGAAAAGCAGATAGCGAAGCCTCGGGGGCACCTCCGGGCGGACCGGACCTTTTTGCGGTTTGGGCCGCTTCTGCGCGAAAGACCGGCGTTCCTTTACCTTGCTTTCGGGATCGCCTTTATCGCCCGCGTTGCGGGGAGTAACCTTGGAGTTACGGCGGGCGTCCTTACCTGGCTTTGCGGGTTTGCGGGGTTTGCGGATCACAGGCGCCGTGCGAGCAGCGCGCGCAAATCGTCGGGCTCGAGGTTGACCGGATTGTGGCGGTTGCTGGTCTTGGCGATGATGCGGTCGAAATCGCCCGCGCCGATACCGTAGCTGGAAAGGCGCGCCAGCCCCAGGGTGTCGGTCCACGCCTGCAGGCGTTCCACCAGGTAATCGCAATTCCAGGCTTCGCCGTTTTCCGGCGCGCCGCCGAATAGCACGCCCACCTTGGCGTACTTGGCCAAGGCGGCGGGATTCTCGCGCCGCCGACGCAGGGCGGCGATGTTGGCCTCCGTGGCCGAGGCCACCAGGGTGCCGCACACCACGCCGTGGGGAATGGGAAAGAACCCGCCGATAGGGGAGGCCAGGCCATGCACGATGCCCAATCCGGCGTTGGCCAGGGCCACTCCCGAAAGCATGGATGCGTAGGCCAGGCCGGCGCGTATGCCGATATCCGCCCCGCGATCGGTGCAGGCCGGAACCAGGTTCTCGCGGGCCTGCTGCAGGCCGCTCCAGGCCAGGGCGTCGGTCAAGGGCGATGCGATGGGCGAAAGATAGGGCTCGAGCAATTGCGTGAAGGCATCCATGCCGCAGGCGGCCGTGATATGCGGAGGACAGGTGGTCATCAGCTCCGGATCCACGATAACGGCATCGGGGATGAGGTTGTCGTGGCGGAGGGATTTCTTATAACCCTCCGGGCCGACCATGCTCAGCACCGCGTTCTTGGTCATCTCGCCGCCGGTGCCCGAAGTGGTAGGCACGGCTACGTAGGGGATCTTCTTGCCGCTATGCGGCACGTTGCGGCCTACGTCTTCCAGATGATCGAGCACGCTGTTGGAATGGGGCAGCATGGCCGAGATGGCCTTGGCGCCGTCGATGACGCTGCCGCCGCCGATGCCGATCACCACCTGGAACGCGCGGCTGCGCAGGGCGGCGCAGGTTTCGTCGATGAAGGCCGTGGACGGCTCCGCATCGATGATGATGCGATGGGGGCGCAGGCCCGCTTCGCGCAAGGAGGCGAGTACGCGTTCCAGGCGGCCCCCGGCCGCGAGCGAAGTCGCGCCGGTGATGAGCAGGATTTCCTTGCCAAATGCCGATGCGATGCGGGGAAGTTCCGCCAGCCGCCCCGCTCCGAAGTAGACGGGCGGGATGCGAGCGGATGAGAAGGCGGCCATCACCATGAAGCGGGATCCGTCGGGGCGACGATAGTATGCCAACGCGGTTCCCGGGGCTTGGCCATCCAGGGTTCCACCTTGGTCTTCCAAGCTAGGTAGTGAGCCGTCTTGCGATGCTCTTCTACGGCTGCCTGCGAGGCGAACACTTCGTACAACAAGAAGCGGGCAGGATCGTCGGATGATTGCAACACGTCGAAGCGGAAATTGCCGGATTCCTGGCGCGACCCGGCATGGTTTTCCATGGAGGCTGCGATGAAATCGGCGATATGCTCCGGCTTAACGTAGACGGTCACGGCGTTGACCAGCATGGGGTGATACGTTAACTAAATCCGGACAAAATCCAACTTGGGGGAGGGCTTAAGGGAGGGGTAAAGCACCACGCAGGATGGTGTTTCCAGGACGTCTGGGGGGCATTAAGTTCTGTTCTCGGAGAGGGAAAGGCGTTCGGCCTCCCTTTCGGCCCTAACTGGACGGCCAAATTTCCTCGCAGGGCCAAATACCCGCGAAAGGGACCTAACCGCCGAGTACCTCTCCGAATTTTTCCAGGATGGCCTTAACGGTAGGCTCTCCGGTTTTTTCCAGCATATTCTGGATATGCCGGCGTACGGTGAAGAAGGAAATGCTCAGCTTGTCGCCGATATCCTCCCGCCGCATCCCGGCGCGGAGGTGCCGCAGGATCTCCTTTTCCCGATCGGAAAAACGCTCCAGCTCGACGGATTTCTTCCAGAGTTCCGCCGAAGCGGCGACCTGTTTTACGTAGAGTTCCCCCACTTGGGGAGGGATGATGAGTTTCCCCTGACTTACATCGAGCAGGGTAGGCGCGAGGATTTCCAGGCTCGTTTTCAGCACATAACCGCGGGCGCCTGCCTGGTAGGCTTCCAGGACATCCCCCTGGTTCACGGTCATGATGACCGGTTGGACCACGGGATAGAGCTTCCTTAGCCACAGCAGGAGGTCCAGGCCGGCCCTGGGGGTATCGAGGTTGATATCGATCAGGGCCATTTCGGGGAGCAGATCGGCCACGGCCAGTTGGAACCCCTTGGTATCGTGGGCTACGTGTACGACTTCCAGACCGGGCTCGGTCGATAGGAAATCTTGGATGGTCTGCGCCAGGTCGAGATTGTCCTCGACCATGACGATTGAAACCCTGTGCTCGGAGCTCATCGGTTTACCTTGGAATTGCCTTGGAAGTACCTAGGGATTGACGGCCTGAAATCAGGAAAAGGTAAAAAAATGATAGCTATCTTTTCCACCCATGGCCCTAATGGATGAAATCGACCGCATCCACAAACCTGATCGCCGCCGGTTTCTGGCGGAAATCCTTCCGGCCCGCAAACCCGTGATACTCACCGGCCTGCTCGAATCCTGGCCGGCCCTGGCCAAATGGACTCCCGGCTACTTCGAACGTATCGGCGCCCATAAGACCGTGCGTATCGAATACGGAAACGTATTGCAGGAAACCCCTCGGTACTCGGAATGGGATCTGGGGAAGTACATGCGGCATCTTCGCGAAGGGGGTGGGGCGGAAGGGAATGTCGCCGTCGCCGAGGGCCTGCCTTATCTGGCCTACTTCGATCTCTTCGCCGCCTTCCCGGAGCTCCGCGCCGACGTGGATTTCTCGTACTGGCGCGGCCGGCTCAAATTCCCGGTGGGCTGGATCGGCCCGGCCGGTTCTTATACCGGCCTGCACTACGATATCGCCGATAATCTTTTCTCCGTATTCCATGGCTCCAAGGAATTCACCCTGTATCCGCCGGCGCAATCCGCCTGGCTTTACCCGGGCCGCAAATACGATATCGGTTCGGTCCTTTCCGAAGTGGATGCGCGCAATCCCGATGCGGCCCGCCATCCCCTTTTCTCCAGGGCGATGGGGACCAAGGTCGTGGTATCGGCAGGCGACACGTTGTTCACCCCGCGCGGTTGGTGGCACGATGTGCTGGGATTGGAAACTTCCATTTCGGTGAGCTGCTTCGGCTTCGGCATTGATGACACGTTGCTGCGCGGTTTGCCCGGCGCGGTCAAACACGCTTTGCATCTTGCGGGGCTTTACCGGAAAGGGAATTGCGCATGCCACAAGCAGCACAAGCCGCGAACGCCGTAGCCATCCGGCTGGAGGTTTCCATCCGTCGATCGCCTGCCGAGGTCTTCGCCTTCCTTACCGACGTGCGGAATTTCGCCCGCTGGCAGGAAGGCATCGCCTCCATCCAACAATTGGATGCCGGGCCGTGGAAAAAAGGCACGCGCATCAAAACCGTGCACAAATTCCTGCTCTGGAATTCCCTTGTCGATTATTCCGAAATCATTTCCCTGGAACCCGACGCGGGTTTTCGCAATCAAGGCAAAGCGGGCAACAATGCCTACCGTGAGGAATTCCGGCTCGAAACCACGGCCGATGGCACATGTTTGAAATACAGTGCCGATATCACTCCTGGCGGCGTTTTCATTTTCCTGAAATCCATCTCTGCATGGGCCTTTCGCGGGCAAATGAAACGCAGTTTCGAAAAACTGAAAGTTCTGCTTGAGCAGCCCTTACAAGAAGCGGCGATACTTACAGATGCTAGTGCTATTTGATGCTTATCAATAGCTATCAACAGCTTGTCCCTTGACGTATCAACAACTTGCATAGTAGTATTCCCCAGGTTATCAACAGACGACCTCCTCTCTTCCAGGTTAGGGTCCCACGGTGAACGTACTGTTGCAGGTGATTTGCTCTTTTCTTTTCGCAGTCGGCCTGCTGTTCATTCTGCTTGACCTCCGCACCCACTTCGACAGAAGTTTCCGCTTTTTCGGTGTTTCCTTAATCCTGCTCTGCGCGATGACGGCCATCGATATCTGGCAAATTCCTTACGCGGCGACTCTGGCGCAAAACGTCTTCTGGCAGCGGGCCTATCACGGCATCGCGTGCATCTTCATTCCCTTCTCCCTGTGGTACCTCTGCATCCTCACCAATTCCCCGCTGCTACGAACCATCCCTTTCCTGATCACGGTGAGTTCCCTGCTCGCTGCGGCCTTCCAGAGCAGCCTGATGATTGTCGCGGAGGGCGGTAAGGTCGTCACCACCCTCGGATACTACCTGGCCTTCCTGCCCTACGTGGTCTTCTACATCTTCACCGCCCATTACGTGATTCTCAAACGCATCAACAAATGCGCTGCGCCGGAGAAACGCATCCTGCGGTTCCACCTGTTCGGTTTCGCGATCCTTATCCTAGGCGGCCTCGCAGACATCGGCATCCTGATGGGGATGATGAAGCAGATCCTCACCAGCTTCACGGTGTTGGGCGTGCTCGCCTTCGGCATCATGGCATCGCTCATCTTCGCCGAACGCTTCCTGATGATCCTGCGCGAGCGCCAGACGAATTTCGACAAGCTGGAAACGGCCTACCGGGACTTGGAGCAGGTGACCGCTCTCAAGCAGTTGGGGGAATCGACCGCCATCATCAACCACGAGATCAAGAACTACATGTTCATGATCGCGGGCAACGCGCAGATCCTCCAGGAGGTCGAGGCCTTATCCCATAAGGGTAAGGAAATCGTGAAGAACATCGTCACCTCCGTGGAGCGACTCACCGATTTCAGCGACGACATCCTCAAGCTCTCGCGCACCGAGGTGCTGCGCGAAAAGCATCCGGTGAACCTGGCCGAACTGATCAAGGGGACCATTGATAAGCATTACCCTTCGCGCCGCGCCGCGTTTACGCTTACCGGCCTCGAACGGGATTGGTTCATGCATGGGGATTGGGGCAAGCTGGAACAGGTGTTCGTAAACATCTTCAACAACAGCTTCGAAGCCGTGGGCGGCGACGCCGTCAACATCCGCATCCGGGTATCCACGACCGATACCCTGATCCTCGCGAGCGTGGAAGACAACGGCGTGGGCTGCGACAAGGAGCAGTTGGAAAGCCTGTTCAAGGCCTTCTATACCACGAAAAAAGCCAACGGCGGCACGGGTCTCGGCATGTCGATAACCCGTACCATCGTGGAAAGCCATGGCGGCCGCATCAGCGCCTACTCCAAGAACCTCGCCAAGAAAGGCGAGCATGGCCTCAAGCTCATCATGACCTTTCCGGTATACGCCCAGAACCTGGACGAGGACGCGACGCAGAAGCATCCGATAGTGGTGGTCAAGGACGGCATGGACAATATGCCCGATCTGATCCGCGTGTTCCAGAACATCCGCGTCAATCCGAGCATCGTGCAGAGCGTGGAAGATCTCGAAGGACCGGAGTTCAATCCCGATCTGGTCACGGTATTGGTCAGCGCACGCACCATGGCGGAAAAGTTCACCCGCTTGGCAATGTTCCCGCAGCTATGCCTGGTCTCGCACCATGCGCGCAACGTCTACGTATTGGATCACGGGCGGGGCAACCGGCCGGAAATCTTCTCGGAAGAATACGTGTTGAACCGGATGTTGCGGAAGAGCGGCCCCCGCGGCCGCATCAAAGAGCGCCAGTACCACCTGGCCAGGTGACTCAGCGGAAGCTGAGCAAGAGCATTCCCACCGCGAAAAACAGCAAATCGGTTTCGGCCAGAAGGTCGATCCAACCCTTATTGGTTTTGGTGCGGAGATGCGGAACCAGGTAGAAGAACGGGTATATGCCCAAGAACGCCAGGAATAGGGCGTGGGCGCCATCGACGTGGCGCGCTGAATACAGCGCCGCTACCGCGCCCAGCCAAACCAGATCCAGGGCCATGAGCATGAACTCGGAGCGGCGCACGCCCCAGGTGGTGGGCAGGGTCTTGATGCCCGCGACGCGATCACCGGCTTCGTCGAGGATATCGTCGAATAGGGTGTTGTTGAAAGTGCTGACGAAGAGACCCGAAGCCAGCAGCCAGACCATCTTATGGTCGAAAGCGACGATCCCGGAATAGGCGATGGGCACCACGAAGACCGCGGCGCCCCACAGGAACGAGACCGATAGGTTCTTGAGGAAGGTCATTTCCTTGATGCGCAGGAGCTGGAAACCGCTGGCCCGATCGAACCAGGGAACCACGCGGTAGGAATAGGCGAAACCCATTGCGAGCAGCAGGCAATGCATCCAATTCAGCTTTTCGGCCCACAGCAGGAAGCCCATGCTCGCGGCCAAGGACAGGATTGCGATGGCGAGGAAGCTGCGCTTGCGTTGGAAAAAGAGCAGGCGGCCGATATCGTTGGTGAAGTCCTCGGCCGTATCCGTGAAGCGGTTGAGGGTATACACGCCGAAGATGATACCCATGAAGCTGAGGCAGCTCATCGGCTCGAAGCGAAGGTGCAGGTAACGCTGTACGGAATAGATGCACAGGAAGCCCATCAGCGAGAGATAGATGAGGACGAAAGGCGCTTTCAACTCCCGCATGTGCGCTTTGATGGAATGCATAAGGTTCCCTCCGGAATGCGATGCAGGGCGCGACCGTTCGCCCTGTGTTCTTTGCGGGAATATATATAAACGCAAATGCGTTTCGCGCCTGAAATCCGGAGTGATCAATTCGTAAGTGATTCGTCACGTTGAACACGATCCAACATAGATGGGGCAAACAAGGGTAAATAATGCGGGCGGCGCGCAGCCTAACAGGAGCGGGGCTCCCAGGGCGGGGGAAACATGCGGATGGCCGTTACCGGCAGGTTAACAGGTGTGGAAGGATCGCCATCGCGGGGCGTAAAACCCCACGACGGTGGATCAAGAGGGGAAAACGGATTTTTCCGGATCAGGCAACCGGATTCTGGACCGGCATGCCCGTACCGGGCTGTACCGGTATGGGGGACATTTCGGTTTCGCCGTCCAACTTACGCATGGGTTTGGCGGCCGAGGGCCCTCGACGGCGTTCATGCCGCTGCATCAAGCGGTACACGTAAGCGACGGACACGTTCTGTCCCACCGCCTCGAGCACTTCGGGAAGGAGCTCCTTGGCCTTACGGGCCTGGCCCTTCGCGACCTGGGATTGCAGGCGCTCCACCAAGGCGCGCTCCTGGTCCAGGGAGAGATAGGCCCGGCGGCGGCCGCCCCGGCCCTTGCGGTCCAGGCTGTCCGGGCCGCCCTGGTTGTATTGCTTGATCCAAAGCCACACGGCCTGCTTGGAAACCTGCAACAGTTCGGAAACCTTATGCGCGTGGAACGGACCGCGGCGAGTCAGCCAGATGGCCAGCCTCTTTTTGTAGGCATCCTGGGTTGGCGCTTCGCGCACCCAGGCCGCAAGTTCTTCATCGTTCAACCACGGGGAAATATGTGCTGGCATCTTCATGGGGAGTTTCTCCTCCGCCACCATTTTACCATTACACCATTTTTGCGGGGCAAGTCCCAATGCAACTATTTTTCAGATTTTTTTATCCGGAACCGGGACCTCGGGTGGTTGTTTTCCGTCGCGGGGAGGCTTAAAATCAAGGTTACCTGAGGAAAGGATGGCGATTTTGAATCCCGTTACGGCTTTGGACCTCAAAGATGTGTTGATTCGGATAGGTTTTGCGATGGCGGCCGGTTTGGTCTTAGGGCTGGAGCGGGAAAGCCATGGACGGGCCGCGGGGCTCAAAACCACCATCTTGGCGTGCGTGGCTTCGTGCCTGGCCATGATCCTCTCCGAGGATTTCTACCGCGAAAGCTTCAACCAGGCCGCCGGAATGATGCGTCCCGACCGGGCCCGCCTGGCGGCCGGCATCCTTACGGGCATCGGCTTCCTGGGTGCGGGAGCCATCATACGCCAGGGCACCTTGGTGCGCGGCGTGACCACGGCGGCGGTGCTGTGGTTCATCACCATCCTCGGACTCGCCTTCGGCAGCGGGCATATCGCCATCGGCGTTATCGGCACAGGCATCGCCACCTTCGCGCTCTATGCGATGCCGCATATGGAGGCGCATGTCAAGAAGGACTATTACTGCACCGTGACCGTGGTGCTGGGACTGAACGGAATCAGCGATGATGAGATCCGCAAGAAGCTGGAAGACGCCGGCGTGCGCATACAGCGCATCGCCCTCGACTACGATGTGGCGGGCAACTGCCGCACCTTGCATTGCGACGTGAAGATGCGCCGCAACGACGTCATATCGCTTTCACGCCAAGTGGTCGAGAACCTCACCGCCTGCCCCGGCATCGCGCGCGTGAAGTGGGGTTGAGGGGCCTGATTTTCTAGCTTTTCAGGGGTGGATGAACTCATCACGATCTATGCCGACGGCGCCTGCCTCGGCAATCCCGGCCCCGGCGGCTACGGCACCGTGCTCCTGTACAAGGACAACCGCAAGGAACTGAGCGCCGGCTACAAGCGCACCACCAACAACCGCATGGAGTTGATGGGCGCCATCGCCGGCCTGGAAGCCCTTAAGGCCCGCAGCCGCGTGCTGCTCCACTCCGATTCCAAATACGTGGTCGACGCCGTGGAGAAGGGCTGGGCCCAGAAGTGGAAACGCAACGGCTGGCGCAAACCCGATAAGCAGATGGCCATGAATCCCGATCTATGGGAACGCCTGCTGGACCTGTGCTCGCGCCACGACGTGCGCTTCGCCTGGGTCAAAGGCCATTCGGGAGTCCCCGAGAACGAACGCTGCGACGAACTCGCGAATGCGGCGGCGGCGGGAGCGGAGCTGGCGGTGGATGAGGGGTATGGGTGAAAACGAAGAAAGGTTTAAGGTCTAAGGTCTAAGGTTTAAGGGGGCGACCCGACCGGGCCTACGAGACCTACCTACCTTAAACCTTTAACCTTAAACCTAACGAAGCAACGACCACAGAGAGAGTCCATGGATAAACACCGTACCTACAAATACTACGACCTGGTGATGGCCGCCTTCGTGACCGTGCTCCTTTGCTCCAATTTCATCGGCGCGGCCAAGCAGGCAACCGTGACCTTTCCCATTCTGGGAACCGTGACCTTCGGGGCCGGGGTCCTATTCTTCCCTATCTCGTATATCTTTGGGGATATCCTCACCGAGGTGTACGGCTACGCGCGGGACCGCCGCGTGGTATGGGCGGGCTTCGGCGCCTTGGCCTTCGCATCCCTCATGGCCTGGGTGGTGGTACATCTGCCCGCCGCGCAGAGCGATTGGATGAAGTCGTACCAGGGTCAGTTGGAAGGCGTTTTCGGCAATGCCTGGCGAATCGCGGCGGGTTCCATGATCGCCTTCTGGTCCGGCAGCTTCGCCAACAGTTTCGTGCTGGCCAAGCTCAAGATCCGCACCGAAGGAAAATGGCTATGGGTGCGCACCATCGGCTCGACCTTGGTCGGCGAAGCCGTGGACTCGTCCCTGTTCTACTTCATCGCCTTCGCCGGCATCTGGGCCACCGGGGACGTATTAAAGGTGACGGTGATGCAGTACTTCCTCAAGACCGGGTGGGAAGTGGTGATGACGCCGGTGACCTACCGGGTGGTTGGCTTTCTCAAGCGGGCCGAGAGCGAAGACTTCTACGATCGCAAGACCCGCTTCACGCCGTTTACCCTGGATGCCTGACCCCCAAAATCCCCAACCGGGCGCATTCGGAAGGCGCGGCGGATTTAGGTAGATCAGGAAGATGTCTTCCGCCCCCGCGGCCCTTACCGGCCCCGACGATATCCTCCGCTACGACTACGCCGGCCTGACCGCCGAGTTCGCGCGCCGCTTCGGCAAAGGGGAATACCACGCGGGCGCCCTCTTCCGATCCCTCTACCGGCGCGGCGCCGACGATCCCGGTCCGCTCCCGGAATTCGCCGCCAACCCCTCTCTGGCCGCCAAGGTCCGCGATGCCTTCGCCTATAGCCTGCCGGAAATCTCCGGTCGCTCCGGCGATGGCGAGACGTACAAGTTCCTGCTCAAGCTGCGGGACGGCTACGAATGCGAATCCGTCATTATCCCCATGCGCCAATACAAGTCCCTGTGCGTCTCTTCCCAGGTGGGCTGCAAGATGGGCTGCACCTTCTGCGAGACGGCCCAGATGGGCTACCTGCGCAGCCTGGATGCGGGGGAAATCGTCGCCCAGGTGATGGTGGCCCGGCATGTGCTCAAGGAGCCCATCGAGAACGTGGTGTTCATGGGCATGGGCGAACCGATGGACAACCTGGACAACGTGCTGCAGGCGGTGCGCATCCTTTCCGATCAACGTGGTCTCAACATCGGGCAATCCTCGATAACCATTTCCACCGTCGGGCATGTGGACGGCATCCGTCGTTTGGCGGCCCTGGCCGCCCAGCCGCCCCCCGAAGGCTTCTCCCGCCTTCGCCTGGCGGTGAGCCTCAACGCTCCCAACGACGAAGTGCGTTCGCGCATCATGCCCATCAACCGGCAATGGCCGCTGGCCGAACTCAAGGCCGCCCTGCTGGATTTTCCGCTGGCCCGGCGCGGCGATTTCCTGTTCATGGAGTACGTGCTGATAAAGGGCGTAAACGATACCCGCGCGCATGCGCTGGAGGTAGCGGAATACCTGAAGGGCCTCAAGGCCTGCGTGAACCTGATCCCGTACAACCCCCGCCTCGACTCGCCCTTCGCCCGGCCCGACAAGACCGATACGGCGGATTTCTTCCATTGGCTGATGGAGGCGGGACAGTACTGCCGCGTCCGGGGGACCAAGGGGAAGGATGCAATGGCGGCATGCGGCCAGTTGGGCAACCGTGCCTTGAAGCGGAATCGGGCGCCGCAAGCCGCGGCAGTCGTTATTCCGGCAGCCGGGTAACCAGACCGCCCGGACGCGACGGCGGCACCGGCTTCAGCGTCGCGCGCACATCCCTCAGCCCGTCCAGATCCGCCAAAGCCCGCTGCCGATCGCGCAACTCTTGCGCCTCCACGCGGCCCGCGGGGAAGCGCGTCTCCCGCGTGAATGCTACGCTATCCACGCCATCTTGACGAAGACAGGTCACGCGCGGAAGCGCGTCCCGGGATTCCGAGCAATGCGTTTCCAGTTCCAAGCGGGAACCGGCCGCGGGGTGGAATACGGCGGTTTCGCGCCGCACCTGGGCAAAGGGGAAATAATAGGCGTCGCTCCGGGCGCTGTCGTAGAACCACGCCGGTCGCGAGAAGAGATTGGCGTAGGCGGCCTGCCGTACGCCTCCGCGTTCCGCGAAGGCGCCGCCGCCCTCTACCGTCAGGTCGAGCACCAACGGACGATTGCGCGCCTGCATATCGCGCTCCGAGCAGGTGAGGATGGGGGCCGAGAATCCGAGATCGGTAAGGAAGGAGCGGCAGAAGGCCGCCAGGTCGGGCCAATGCCCATCGTACCAGTCGGTGCGGGCCATGCCGGCCCAGGGGCCGTCCAGCGTCACGGAGACGGGGCGCTCGCGCTGCTGGGTGAGCTGGGGTTCCTGATCGATGCGCACCACGGCGGCGGGGTAACGCGGGGCGGGGAGCAGACGGCAGCCGCGGCTGCGCAGGGAAAGCCCATGGAGTCCGTACAGGGTGGCGGGATAGTCGCCCAGGCCGTAAGACCGCGCATGGGGCATGGCCGCCCACTCCCGGCCGTCCACGCGCACCGATACCACCGGTTCCCAGGCCGCATTGGGCGTGACCATATAGGGATCGAAACCGCCCTGGTCCCGGCCGCGGGTAAGGATGATTTCGCTTTCCAGCCCTGCCGCTTCGAACATCTCGCGCAGGAGCGCCGACAATTGCCACAGGTCGCCTTGCCGAAGTTCGGCCACCTCATCGGGTTCCCGGGAGGGCTTGGCTTCGGGATCCCAGCCCACATTGTCCTGCACCCAGGTAAGCAGGATATCGGCCTTGGCGCTATCGCCGGCCGCGCCCGCGGTCAGCTCCTGGGCCAAGGCCCGCGCCTTGGCCGCATGGGCGGGACCGCTGGCCGCGAAGTGTTCCTTGGAGCGGAAATCGGCCACCGTCTTCCAATCCGGAAAGCCCTGTCCCAGCGCGCCGTTGGCGCTGGTGATGGCCAGCCGCGGACGGGCCCCGGCGGGATCGAGGAAGGGTACATCGTCGAGAGGCGGAATGCGCCCCGCCTGCCAGGTCAGGGTAACCAAGCCGTTACGGCTGGTGTCCGCAATGGGATCGGCCAGGCCATTATAGCCGCGCCAGGAGTAACGCAGGCGTTTTGGGTAGGCGAAGCGGAAGCGGCTGTTAAAGGTGGGTACCAGCCCCTGCATCGGGTATTCCCAATAGTCGAGTACCATGAACGGTCCCTGGCGGATATGCAAGGCCACCACGCTGCCGCGGGTCACGCGCGGGAGCACCACGGCGCCCTTCTCGCGGTAGGTGGCGAGCACGGCGGCTTGATCCACGGGCACCTTGGCCCCCGCCGAATCGAGCAGTACCACATCCATGGAATGGATGTTCTGGTTCCAATAGGGGATGTTGAGCGTGCCGATTTGGGAGCCTTCTTCGGTGAGGGCCTTGACCACCAGATAGATATCCGCGTACGAGAGCGGGCCATGGTAGCCGTCTTCGTCCGCGTCCCGGGTGCGGAAATCGTATTTCACGTCGGCGACGTACCAGTGATAGCGGGCCCAATCGGCTTCCAGCTCGGGAGGCGCGAATGCCACTTCGCGATACCAGGGCGCGCCCGCGGGTCGCAGGGCCGCGCAGCCGGCCAGCAACAGGGAGAGCAGCACGCCGGCGAGCGGCAGGACTGAGCGGGGAAGCTTCATTTCACTGCCACACCGAGGCCAGGGTGAAGCCGGTCAAAGCGTCGAGGAAGCCGTCCAGGCCGGCCTGATCTCCGGCCTTCCAGGTTCGGGCCGTGCAACGGAATGCGCGCCGCGCCCCGCCGTCGGAAGATTGCCATTCGCCCGTGGCTCCTTCGCGGGCGAACCCGCGCGTCTCCCATTGGCGGTAGCCCGGCGGCAGGATCCATAAATCCTCCTGCTCGAAAGCGGGCAAGCTGCGTCCCGCTTCCGGACCCGCATCGCGTAGCCCCGATCCCAGCCCCATCAGCGTTGGCGCATCCAGTTTGATGCCCCCGGTGGCCAGGGTCACCAGCATGGCATCGGCGGGCATGGCGTAGGCGATGCGCGCGCTATCGGGTGACGGCGAGGACCATTCCCATTCCGAAGCCTGGATGCCGAAGCTGCGCGCCAGGAAGGCCCGCACCGCGGCGCGCGCCTCGGCGGGACCCGGGTGGCGGAAGCGCAGTTCCTGGTTGAGATCGAAAGCGGCCTTGCCCTTGAGCCCGATCTCGCCCCGCAGGATCCAATGGCCCCCGCGTTCCGGTCCCAGCCGCGATACGGTAACGGCCCGGTTACGGTAGCCGGGAGCGGGCCGCACGGAATCCGGGGCGGAGCCCCCGGGCCTAAGCAACAAGGTTTCCCGGGCGAGCAGGGGCAGGTAGGATTCCGGCGGACCGGCGGCGCCTACGGTGGGATCGAACCAGAGCCGGGAACCGTCCGGCTGCGCGAGCGAGAGTACCATGTGGTTGAAATCGGCCAGTGAGGGGTAGGCGTTGGAAAGCGGTGCGGCATCGGCCGGTTGGGACAGCGCCAGATCCGCCGCCACGCCGCGGGCCGCCAGCAAGGCGCGCATCAGGTTGGCCATTTCCTTGCAATCCCCGTAGCCGTTGGCGAGCACGCGGCCAGGGGCGCGCGGTACATAGGCGTTCATGCGTTCTTCGTCGGCCAGGTAGCGTACCCGTGACTGCACCAGGCGGAAGGCGGAGCGGGCCAGGGACTCGGGGTCCCCGCCGGTGAGTCCGGACGCGGCCTTGCGCACCTGCGCGTCGCCCTCGGCATCCTTCCCGATCATGCCCAGGTAATGATCCCCTAGACGGCTCCAGTCCCAGGAGCGCGGGCCTTGCGGGGGCACGGAGAAGCGTAAAGCGGAATACCCGCCCTCCGGGGCCGGCTGACCCAAGGCGGGCATGGGGGCCAGGCCGTCCGCGGTGACGCGGATTTCCCGCCATCCCGGACCCGAATCGCCTTCCATGCGCAGCGGCAGGCCTTCGGGATTCACTACGCCGGCGGAATAGGCGGTGCCCTCCGGGGCCCGGAACGATGCGAAGCGCGTGCGGCAGGCGAAGGCTCCGCGTAAGGGCTCTCCCCCGCGGAACTCCGGTCGCACGATGGTGCGATGCGCTTCCACGCGGATGAGCATGCCCTCGCGATAGCCGGGAATACGCGCGGCGTGGCGGAATTGGTTGCTGGTGAAGTACCCATCGATGCGCGCCCGGGCCCGGGTGAATCGGATGGGGTCGGCGGACCAGCGGCTGCCGTCCGGAGCGAAGGCGTCCACGCGGATGCGTAGATCCTTTTCCGTGGTTTCATCCTCGAAAATCTCCACAGTCTCGGCCAGGGGGGGATTGCGATGGTTGACCCGGTACCAGGAGACCTGGCGCTGTTCCAATGAATTTACGTCGCGCCGGGTATTCGCTTCCCACCACACCGAGTCGGCCAGCAGGTCGACGGGGTCGCGGCCCTCGCCGGGACCATAGGAGGAGAAGCCTTCGGGAGGCCGGGGCGGATGGGTGGGGGCGCAGGCGGTGAGGCAGAGCGAGGCGGCCAGGCATGCGCCATAAAAGGCCCCCCAGGCGCGCTCGCATACGCTTTTTGAATTCCCCTGCATAACGTCCGATACGGAGGCCAACGTCCGCCCGAAAACTATTTTTCCCCGACCCGGTTTTCAATGTAAAGTTGGTATCGCTTAATGATTGATGGTTTTTGCGGTGCCAGGCCGGGCCGGGTCCGTCATTGTTACCTTTTCGGATGCGCCTTGGAGAAAGTTTTCATGACCCCGTTGATCAGCCTTTTGCGGCTCGCCTATTCGGCGGAACGCGCCGCGGCCTTCGCCTATCAAGGCCACGCCGCATCCGTCCGCGATGCCGGGGAGAAGCGCGACCTGCGCCGCATCGAATACGAGGAATGGGCCCACCGCGAACACCTCGGCCGCATGCTCTCGGCCTTGGGAGAGCGGCCATCGCCTTTCCTGGAATTCAAATTCGCATGCATCGGAAAAGCAATCTCCCTTTCGTGCCATTTGATCGGATGGTTCCTGCCCATGTATTTCGCGGGCCGCCTCGAAAGCGGCAATGCGGAAGAGTACGTGGTGCTGGAGCGGCTGGCGGCGGAACAAGGCATGTCGGAAGAACTGGAGTGCATCCGCGAAATGGCACGGGTGGAGAAGACCCACGAGGATTTCTTCCTGGAGAAGGTGCGCGGGCATTGGGCGCTCCCGCTGTTCGAGAAGTTGTTCGCTTGGGGAACGGCACGGAGCTTCAACCAGATGGAGCGGGAGCCGTTTCATGGCCCCGTACGGGAAAAGAAGGGCGTGTAATGGAATACATGGAAAAATACCGCACGGGTTGGCGCCGATTCTTCGCCGCCTGGATCGATGCCGCTTGCCTGTCCGTGCTGGCGGTCCCGCTGGAATACCTACCGGAAACTTTTCCCGATGGCAAGATCTACGCCGCTGGCATTCTGCAGCTACTTTACGTCATCGTGCTTACCTGGCGCTTTGCGGGCACTCCCGGCAAAAGGATCCTGGGCCTGGATGTGGTGGACTATGCCACGGAAGGCCCAATCAGCCTGTTGCAATCCTGCAAACGTGAGATCGGAATGGTCGCCTTGTGGCTGGTCGGCGTGGGTTGGTACATGCACTTGCGGAATGATTGGGGATACTCTCCCCGCTACGTTACCGCCGTCATCGCTCCGCTGGTTTCTTTCCGAAGGGAAGCCTGGCTGCTCCTGGAAATCCTGACCATGTTCATGAACGAGAAGCGGCGTGCAATCCATGATCTGATCGCCGGTACCGTTGTGGTACGCGCCGAGTACACCAAGCTTGCGCCTGAACCGTCCCATTCGATTGCGGAAACGTCCGGCTAAGCGCGTTGGTCATCCCCGCGCGAGCGGCGAGTCCGTCCATCTGGTGGATACCGAACCGGGAAAGCCACTGAGGAAAAATGGCTCCGATCAGATCCTGAATTCCAGCCCCAGCGCCGGGATGAAAGTCCAGCCCTTGAGTTCCGTGGTCTGGCCCCCGAACAGCTCGTACTTCCCGTAGTTCTGATAATACACGTTCGCTGATCCGAGCAAGTAGACGTACTTGTACCCCAAGCGAAGATTCGCGAATCCCCCGTAAGAGGAAATCTTCTTCTCGCCTTCCACCCGCTTGAAGGCCCGGGTGGTCCCGTCGGGCAGCCTTTCCAGCAGCTTCTTGTTGCCGGCGCCATAGGAAATCAAGCTCAGGTTGTACATGCCCCCGATACCGAATCCCCCGTAACGTCCCTGTTTCCCCCAGGGTTTGCCGAAGGCCACGGGAACCATGATATCCTTGCGCTTGAACTCGAATTGCAGGAGTTCCTGAAGCTTGTCCAGCCCCACCACCGAGGGCAGGTCATAGCTTTGCTGGCTGTATTGGATGCCCGCGCTGCCTTGCCATTCCGAAGGTGAATCATTCGCGGATGCATCGCGCGGCCCCGCCGCCACCGGTCCCAGGAATTGATAGCGCACGTCGAAGGTATGGGCGGCCCCCGCCAGGCGGTAGCCCGCGTCCCAGCGGGAAAGGAATCCGTAGCGTATGAACACGCCGGTTTGCGGACCGATGGGATCCAGGGAATAGGCTACCAGGGCCCGGGTCAACGGGTTCAGGCTATCGGCGGCGATGGAAGCGGTGTCCTTGCCGTCGAGCCTGCCTACCAGCATGTTGATCCCATGGTTGATCCCGTCCTCAAGAGCGTCCGCGGTCTGGGTGGGGAGGTTGACATCCATGTTACCCCCGGCGCGCCAGTGCCCCTTGGCGGTCACCTCCGGGGAATTGAGCATGGAGCGCGGACCCGTGCAGCCGATAGTGCATAGCGCCAAGCCGGTGAGCAGGAGGGCCAGGCGGGCGGAGGCGGGGTGATTTCGCGGCGTGGCGGCGAGGTCTGGCATGGAGGATATCCTTCCGGTCTTGCGGACCGGCGGAGATGCCGGCGCGGTTATGGGACGCTTGCTTGGGCCGGTTCCGCTACGGGTTTGCGCAATGCCAACCATAGGAACAGGCCGATGGCGAAGGCCATCATGAAGGCGCAGAGCTCTTGGCCCCGGGAGAAACGGCCCAGCAGCACGAATCCCAGGTGCTTGTCCGGTTCCCGGAAGAATTCGATGAAGAAGCGGACGAACCCGTACCCGAAGATATACCCAGGGAGCATGGAGCCCTTGGGGAGGCGCATACGGCGCAGGACCAGGAAGACCACGAAGAGGAAAATCCCTTCGAAGAAGGCTTCATATAGTTGCGAGGGATGGCGGAGCAGGGTGGGATCCGGGGAAAGCGGGAAGTACATACCAATGGGATGATCCGTGATGCGGCCCCAGAGCTCGCCGTTGATGAAATTGCCTAGACGGCCGAAGGTGTAGCCAAGGGGGATGACGGGGGCGAAGAGATCGCTCAGGTTCCAGAAATCGGCTTTGTAGCGCTTGCTGAACAGGTAGCTGCCGACGATGGCGCCGGTGACCCCGCCATGGTAAGACATGCCCGAGATGCCCGTAAAATGGAATCCGCCGTGGAAGCCGAAAGGGAGGATGACTTCGAAGGGATGCAGGGCGTAGTAATGCAGGTTGTAGAAGAGCACGTAGCCCAGCCGTCCGCCGGCCAGGACGCCAATGAAGGCGTAAGTCAAAATGTTCTTGAGGAACTCGTCATCGTAGACCCGGAAACGATCTTCCCGGTGGCAGCGGGCGCGCGCCAGGAAATACGTGGCCGTGAAGGCTACGATATACATGAGGCCGTACCACTGGATGCGGAGGGGCCCCAGGTTGATGAGCACGGGATCCATATGCGCGGGGATATGCTGCCACCAATAGAGAAATCCGCCCATGCGTCCGCCTTTTCTGCCTCGGCCTGGAAAATAGAAAAATTCCTACCTTGGCTTCCGTATGACGCAGGCCCGGGGCATGGACAAGGACAGCGTCACCGCCGCGTTTCGGGGGGTACAGGACGCCATCTGCGCGTTCCTCTCCGGCGAGGACGGACCCTACCGCGAGGATGCCTGGAACTACGCTACCGGATCCGGCGGCGGCATCACGCGCACCTGGGATGACGGCCCTTGGCTGGAAAAAGGCGGAGTGGGATTCTCCGCCATCACGGGGAATTCGCTTCCCCCCTCGGCGGCGACGCAATTCAAGATCCCGCCGGGCACGCCCTTCTACGCCACCGGCGTCAGCCTGGTGATGCACCCCCGTAACCCGCATGTTCCCACGATCCACATGAACATCCGCTACTTCGAGGCCGGCGAAGCCTGGTGGTTCGGGGGCGGGGTCGACCTGACTCCCTATTATCCCGTCGAGTCGCAAGTGATCGGTTTCCATCGTGCCTTGCGCGACCTGTGCGCGAGCCAGGGGCGGGATTATGCGGAATGGAAAAAAGCCTGCGACGAATACTTCTTCCTCAAGCACCGTGCCGAGCCGCGCGGGGTGGGGGGCTTGTTCTTCGATCACTTGCGCGGGGATCGGGAAAAGGATTTCGCCACGGTGGAGGCCTTGGGTCTCGCCTTTCCGGACCTGTACCGCCCCTTCCTGGCCGGCCGTAACACGCCCGTTACCGAGGCGCAGCGCGATTTCCAGCTGTACCGGCGCGCCCGCTACGTCGAATTCAACTTGCTGTGGGATCGCGGCACGCTCTTCGGCCTGCAATCGGGGGGCCGCACCGAATCCATCCTCATGTCCATGCCGCCCCTGGCCAAGTGGACCTATGGCTTCACGCCGGCGCCCGGAAGCCCCGAGGCCCGGCTCACGGAGTATTTCCTTAAGCCCCGGGACTGGGCCGGTCCGGAGTGAAAGCCGTCCCTGCGGCCCTGGCAAGGGTGCTCGTGGCCGGTTTTGGGAGGCCGTCCGGGAATCCCAGTCGCGATTACGCATCCGGGGGCGGGCTGTGCGGAGTTCCCGGAGGGGGTATATTGGGTTTCTTGCGCGGCGTATGCTTATGCCCCGCGCAGCCTGGACCCCTAAGGAGATTGACATGATGAACCCCCGACGCCTTGCGGCCTCCATCACTTGCTTGTGCCTGGCTCCGTTGGCCGCTTTCCCCGCGCCTCTCAATCTGGACCTGGGCCTGCGCGCCTCCATCTACGACGAGAATTACAAAGCCGGGATCGGCGGAGAGCTCGGCCTTATCGCGGCCGCCACGGACGGATGGGATCTGGGGCTTCATGGGAATTATTCGCGATTCCGTAAAAAGACCGAGAATTTCCCGAATGCCAACGAATTCGGCGGCTATGTGGGTGCGTATTACAAGCCCAAGATCGACCAGGCTTTCTGGTTGCGCATTGGGCCGCATATCGGCTACTCGAAGATCGTCGAAAACTACGTGGACATCGGCGGCGACGTTATGGCGGTCTTCAAAGCCACGCCTTCCCTGGATTTCTACGGCGCCTTCATCCCCGCCTTCTTCGCCGGCCCCAACGGCCAGATGCTCATCCGCGTCGGGTTGGGCCTGGAGTACCACGCGGGCGGCTGATGGCGGAATCCCTCCCCGGCGAATCGGAGCGATTGCTCAAGACCCCCAAGTACCGGGCTTGGAAAAAGGACCTCGCGGCCAATGGCTGCCGCCTGAAAAGCGTCGAGGTTCTCGCAGATCTTCCCAAAGGCGACGGCTCCCTGCTCTTCGCCCTGCTCAAAACCCGGGTGGATGATCCCCAGGGTCGCCCCCTGCCCAAGTACGCCTTGCTGCGCGGCCATGCCGTGGTCATCGTCACCGAGGTGGTCAATGGGGATACCGGTGAGCGCCGCTTTCTGATGCTACGGCAGCGCCGCATCGGCCATGGCGGCGATACCCTGGAATTTCCCGCCGGCATGCTCGACGAGGACGTGGACGATCCCCTCGGAGTCGCGGTCAAGGAACTTGCCGAGGAGACCGGACTGGAAGTGGCGCCGGGTCTGCTCTTCCCCCTCTGCGACAAGCCCCTCTACACATCTCCGGGCCTCGACGACGAAGCCATCCATTTCTTCGGATGCACCCTCGAGCTGCCGGGCGATCGCTACCATGCCTTGGAAGGCGGGGAGACCGGCAAGGCGGAGGAAGGCGAGTTCATAAAGCTGGGTCTGTGGGAATATGCCCGCGCTTTGCCTCAGGTCGATTCGGCGCAGATCCGCCTGGCGTTCTGCCTGTGGTTCGAACGCCTCCGGGGAGGGCCTTCGGCGAATTAGCTTTTGCCGATGCCCAAGCCTAAGACCAAGCCCAAGCCCAAGCCTAGTTCCAAATCCAAATCCCAGCGGTCGGCGAAAGCCGCCCCGGCACTCGCCGCCATGGTCCCGGCCTTGCGCCTGAGGGATTTCACCGAGTCGGTCATCCGCGAGCAGACGCGCATGGCCCATCTGCATGGCGCCGTCAACCTGGCCCAAGGCTTTCCCGATTTCCCCTGCGACCCGGTCCTTAAGGATCTTGCCCGCGCCGCCGTGGACGCGGACTACAACCAATACTCGGTCACCTGGGGCATGCCGGCATTACGGCAAGCCATCGCCAAGAAGGTTGGCGAGTACAATGGGATCAAGGCGGATGCGGACAAAAACGTTACCGTGACCTGCGGCGCCACCGAGGCCATGATTTGCGCTTTCATGTCGTCCCTCGATCCCGGCAAAGAAGTCATCCTCTTCCAGCCGTTCTACGAGAACTACCATCCGGATGCCTACCTCAGCGGGGCCAAGCCGGTTTACGTGACATTACGCGAGCCGGATTGGTCCATCGATGAGCGGGAGTTGGCGCGCGCATTCGGCCCCAAGACAGCCGCCATCGTGATCTGCACGCCGCATAATCCCACCGGCAAGGTTTTCACCCGGGACGAACTTGTCCTGATCGCCAAGCTGTGCCAAAAGTGGAACACGCGGGTTTTCTCGGACGAGATCTACGAGCATATCCTCTATGATGGGGCCGTACACGTGAGCCCGGCCTCGATCGCCGGCTTGGAGGATCGCACCGTGACGATCGGCAGCGCCTCCAAGACCTACGGAATCACGGGCTGGCGCGTAGGCTGGGCGGTGGCCCATGAATCCATCACTGACGGGCTGCGCAAGGTGCACGACTTCATGACTGTGTGCGCGGCCACGCCGTTGCAGGAGGCCGTGCGCGGGGCCCTGGGATTGGGGCCGGAGTTCTATCGGGATCTGGCGGAGCATTACCGCACGCGCCGCGATTTCATCGTGTCGGGGCTGGAGGCGGCGGGCTTCCGCTGCCATGTGCCGCGCGGGGCCTACTACGTGATGGCCGACGTAGCGGACGTAATCAAGGGAAGCCGGGGCCGGTTCCGCGACGACACGGAACTCGCGCGTTACCTGGTCGCGGAAACCAAGGTGGCGGCCGTGCCGGGCAGTTCGTTCTACAAGGCGAAAGGCGGGCCAAAGGGCATGGGCGCGCATGCCCATAAGCTGCGGTTCTGCTTTTGCAAGAAGGAAGAGACCTTGGCCCTGGCGGTGGAGCGTTTAGCCGGATTCCGGAAAGGGTTGTAAAGCATGCGCACCATGGGGTTTTCGCTTATCATCGCTTCCGCTTTCTCGCTCGGCGCCGCATGCCTGCATCCGCCCCGCGACTATCCCGGGAAATTGGGCAGCAAGGTCCAGGAATACCTCTTCTTCAAATCCGGCCAGGACATCCACATGGTCATGAACCAACAGGTCCAATCGACTTTGCCGCTTCCCAAGGAATTCGCCTGGGTCACCCCTTTGCCCTCGGTGCCGTCGAAATATTTCCAGGAGAAGGACGAAATGTTCGAAACCCTTTTCCGCGCCACCGAACCGGTAATGAAGAGTCGGGGCATCGCGAGCTTGTCGGCGGATCGGTTCATCGTGCATGACACGGTCCATGTCGGGAATTATGAAATCATCCCCATCGAGATCACGGATGTCCATGCCGGCGCGGAAATAAACCAATGGCTCGCAAAGAACGGATATGCCGAAGTCCCTGTCGCTGGGCTGCGGTACTACCTGAAACCGAAGGCGTGTTTCCTGGCGATCAAGGTGAAGGGAATGAGCGGGGTGGAAAAGGTGCTGCATCCCTTGCATGTGGTCTATCGGGCGGATGAGGCACGCTTGCCCCTGAAATTCTTCGCCAACGCCGGCAGCTTCCAGGTGTACGTCTACGTGCGCAACCGCGGCTCGGCTCCGGTCGCCCAAGCGGGATTGAAAAATGCGGGGATACTCGAGAACGGCTGGCTGATCCCGGATAAGGCGATCTTCGACAAGTTGGCGCTCAATGCCTTCGCGTCGGATACGGGCAGCATCCAAAGGTTCTTTGGCCCCAAGCTCAACGACAAAGACCACAAGCTTTCCGACTGGAAGGAAGATCCGCTGCTGCTACTGGATTGAGGCCCCCGGCACGAACGCACGGCCGGATTTGGAGAAAAAGCGGAAACGGTGCCGCCGGCGGATTCCTCGTTTGGAGGCAGATGGACCGCGGTACATTCGGGGAATGCCAAGTTGGCCGAAACCGCGCGACTCCGCGCCTCTTGCCCGGATTACCGCTTGGACGCTGGTTCTCACATACGCGTCCGCCGTCCCCGCCCAATCCGTCTTCCATTCCGATTTCGAAACCGACCACGCCACCTGGGCCTGGTATACCCATACTATCGATGGCGGGGGCATCCGCATCGGGGAGCTGGCTACGCAAGAGTCCCGCGTGGGGGCCTCTTCCGCACGCTTCATCATGGACCGTTCCCAAGGCGGATTATTCCATCGGGCCATGTTCCGGAAAACCGACGGCTTCCTTACCGGCAGCGATGAGCGTTGGATCGGCTTCAGTACCTTCTTCCCGCGCACCGGACCGGATGCCTGGAAGGTGGATCCGTTGCCTGAACTCATCTTCCAACTCCACAACGATCCGGACGCCTCGCCGATTCTGGGCCTGTATTGCGAGGCCGGCAAGCTGGGGGTGGAATACCGCTGGTCCGCCATCGACCCGGCTTCCAATGCCGACGTGAGCACCGTCGATCTTCCCGTCGGGCCGCAGGAGCCGGGGCGTTGGGTCGATTGGGTGTTCCATGTGAAGCTCGCGCCTTCCGATGCGGGAGGCATATTGGAGGTCTGGAAGACGGACTCGCTGGGGACGTCGCGGAAGCTCGTCGATCTGCACGGTATCCGCTTGGGGTATCCCAACGGGCAACTGCCCGCCATCGATATCGGCCTTTACAAATGGCCTTGGAAAACGGCCACCTACAATGGCGTAGATTCCGATGTCGATCGCCGCGTGGTCTATTTCGACGAGTTCCGCTTGGCGGGCGCGGAGGGATCCCGGTTGGCTGTCTCCCCTCCTTCCCTGATCGGCATGCTGCTTCCCTCCCGACGGAATGCCGCGTTCCCCATCGGCCTTGCCACCCGCGATGCGGCGGGCCGGGCGCGGGCGGCGATACCTTTCGTTCCGACCTTTCCCTCCCCGTAACCTCTCCGCTACATCGCCGTTTTCGGGCTTTGGGTCCCCCGCGGAACCGCTTGAGATTTTTTTGACTGGCTCCCGCGTTTCCAGGCGGAATTCGGTCATCGGTCCGGTTTTCCGGCGAAAGCGGAAAGCCCCCGGCCTCAGCTTAACCCATGCTCCCGGGGCCGGGCACGCGGTAGTATAGAACAGGTTCGGTGGGGCGGAGCAGGGCGTCGCCCGGGCTCCTCTGGAGAAGACGAATGCGTTCAATCAAAGATATCGCGGCCACCCTGGCGATGCTGGCCGCGGCGGCAACCTTGGCCGGGCGGGCCCAGGCCCAACAACTCGGCGGCGGCATCCCCAGGATAACCTTCCCGGAAAACGAAATCGGCAAGCGCGTATGCCGCTTCCAAGGCCTCACCGAGCGCGTCCCCAAAGGCATGATGTTCCAGGGCTACCTGGTCATCTTCAACAACCGCTGCAACCGCATCGACGTCATGGACATCGCCGATCCGCGCGCGCCCAAGACGGTCAAGACCTTCACCTTCAGCGGCCAGGGCGACGATCATACCACCCCCACCGCCGGCACCATGATCATGGACGGCGGCACCTTGCTCGATCTCAAGGACCCGGCCAATCCCAAGGTGGTGGGTACCAACGCGGGTTTCTACGGATCGGTTTGGCCGGCTTTCCAATGGCCGTATTTTTACAGCACCCGCAGTTACGACGATGCCAGCGCGCGCAGTTCGCCCATGTACATCGTGGATTATTCCAACCCCGGGCGCGGAAATATCGTCAAGCAGGTGGGCGTGCAGGGCACCCTGGGCTTCACCACCGGCAGCACCCAGGTGATCGGCAACATATTGGTGGTGACCAGCGGCGATCAATTCGCCGGCGTCTCGACATGGGATCTGCAGGATCCGGAAAACCCCAAGCTATTGGACGCGGTCAAGACCGGACCCAGCATGTACACCTCGCAAATGTACGGCAAGTACCTGGTGACCAGCGGCCCGCAGAACATGGGCGAGGTCGGCTTCTTCGACATCAGTGATCCCACAGCCATCAACATGGAATGGCGCGAGGTGGTGGCCGGCATGGGTGACTACGCGAGCTTCCAGAACGGCTTCATGTTCGGGGGCAAGATCAACAACGGCGAATTCGTGAAGTACGACATCAAGGCCCGCAAGACGGTCTTGCACGCCATCATGCCGGACAAGCATACGTCGCGCTATTGCTACCCCATGGGCAATATGCTCTGGGTCGGCGACGCCGGGCGCGACGGCACCAACGGCACCGCCAATGAGTCGAACCTGTTCGTGCACCAGTCCCGCCCGGACAGCATCGCGCCTTCGGTATTGTTCATAAACCCCGCCAACGGCGAACCCCGCCTGGCCACCACCGCCCGCATCGGAATCGCCTTCGATGAAGAGCTCGACAACCGCACCCTCACCTCCGAGAACATCAGCATACACGCCAAGGGATCCGTGACTCCCATCAGCGGCGTGTACGGGCATACCATGGGCGTGGTCAATTTCACCCCCGACCAACCGCTACAGGCCAATACCACCTATGAAGTGGTGGTGCGCGCAGGAGGCGTGAAGGATTGGACAGGAAACCCGATTGCCGGCGAATTCGGATTTCGCTTCGCGACCGGGGCTACGGTGGACGGCGGGGCCTACGTGAATTCTGTGGGAGTGAACGCGCCCCGTCCCTGGCGCGCCAAGGCCCGGCTTTCCGGGGATGCGTCGCCCGGCGGCGGTCTGAGCTTCCGCCTCCAGGGTACGCCCACCGGTATTGGCCGCGTCGGCCGCTTGATGATCTCGGACATGGCGGGCCGCGAGCGGCTGCGCATCGACGTCGATACCGATGCCATCACCCAGGGTTGGTCCCTGGACGCGGGCCGGACCGGAGGATTGGGTCGGGGCATATACCGCGCCCGAATGGTTTCGGGATCGGCGGATTTGTCCTGCGCCGTTTTCTTGAAAGGCCGTTGATCCGGCGGTGCCGAGTCCCATGCGTTTGCGCCTTTTATTCCGTCTTTGGGCCGCCCTGTTCCTCGCCGTACCGGCCTGGACGGCCCCCGTCATTACCGCGGGACCCGAGGCTTCTCCCAGCGATGCTTTCGTGGGCGATACCATTCGTTTCACCGTTACTGCGCACGACACCGCAAGCCCGGCGCTCACCTACCGGTGGCGCTTCGGGGACAGCAGCGCCGCCACCGCCTACGTCCAGGCATCCTCCGCGGCCTACGCCTATGGGCAGCCGGGGCATTACCGGGCCAGCATCTACGTCAAGAACGCCGAAGGCGAATTCGTGAACGCCTTCCTGCCCATCACGGTGCATACCCGTCCCACCGCCATAGCCCCGACCCATTCATCCACCATCGTATTGGATACGGCGGCCGGCAGGCTATGGTGCACCAATCCCGATCACGGCACCATTGCCGCGCTCGACGCCAGGGCCAAGACCTTGCTTTTCGAGGTCTCCAGCGGTGTCGCCCCGTTCACCCTGGCGCGGGCGCCGGACGGCAGCATCTGGACGGCCAACCGGGGCTCGGGAACCGTCACCGTGCATGCCGCGGCGGATGGGCATGTACTCGCGACCTTGGCGATGGGCTACGGTTCGCGTCCCAACGGCATCGTATTCAATCCCGCGGGCACCATGGCCTACGTTTCCCTGGAAGGATCGGGAAAACTGGCGAGAATCGATCCCGTAACCCGCACGATACTGGGGCAGATCGCGTTGGGACCCGCGCCCCGGGCCCTGGCGGTGAGCGGCGACGGGGCGCGCATCCTGGTCACGCGCTTCATGTCCCCGGCGGATCACGCCGAGGTCTGGGAGGTCGATGCGGCCGCTTTCGCGAAGGTCCGCACCTTCAACCTGGCCTACGATACCACGCCCGATACCGAGACCGGGGGCGGAGGCGTATTCAATTACCTGGCCTCCATCGTGATTTCACCGGACGGCACCCGCGCTTTGATTTCGGCGGTGAAGGATAATACCCAACGCGGCCGTTACCTGAGCGGGGTCGATCTGATCGCGGAGAATACCGCGCGCACGGGCCTGGCGTACCTCGATCTCGTGAATAACGTGGACCTGCCCGGGGAGCGCAACGATTTCGACAATGCTTCCATGGCCTCGGCTTCGGTGTACAACGCCATGGGCGATCTGATCTTCTCGTCCCTGGAAGGATCCAATTCGGGGCAGACCCGCGATCCCTACAACCATGGCGCGGTGCTGGAGCGCAACAAGGCGGTGGGGCTCGCGCCTATCGGCCTGGCTTTGGACAACCGCAGCAAGACCCTTTACGTGCACGCCTTTCTGGGCCGCTCGGTTTCCCTCTGGGACGTTTCGCCGTACAATGATCGCGACGCCATCGCCCAGGACTCGGTGCAATCGCGTCCGCTGGGGAGCATCCCCACCTCGGCCTTCGAGCCCCTGACGCCCCAGGCGCTGCAAGGCAAACGCATCTTCTACAACGCGGCCGATTCCCAGATGAGTTTCAATGGCTACATCAGCTGCGCGGTATGCCACTTGGACGGCGGCAGCGACGGACGGGTCTGGGATTTCAGCGATCGGGGCGAAGGCCTGCGCCGTACCACGGTGCTCAACGGCCGCGGAGGCATGGCGCACGGACCGGTGCATTGGAGCGCCAACTTCGACGAGATCCAGGATTTCGAGAACGACATGCGCGGGCCGTTCGGAGGCAAGGGCTTCATGACGGACGCCGATTTCAACGCGGGCACGCGCAGCCAGACCCTGGGCGACCGCAAAGCGGGAGTCTCGCCCTCCCTGGACGCCCTCGCGGCCTACGTGGCAGGCCTGGTCCAGGTCAATCCCAGCCCATACAAGAGCGCCGACGGCTCCTATACCGCCGAGGCTGCGGCCGGCGAGCTCATCTTCAACAGTGCCGAAACCGGATGCGCCCGCTGTCATATTCCGCCCCTGTATACCGATAGCCGCCTTCCCATCCCCGCCACCATGCCCTCGGCGGCGGGGTTGCCCTCCACCGATCACATTACGCCCCAGGGATTCCTGGTACACGACGTCGGCACGCTCAAGCCGTCGGCGGGCCATCGGCTCAAGGATACCCTGCAGGGATTCGATACGCCGACCCTGAAAGGCATCTGGGATACCCCGCCATACCTGCATGACGGAAGCGCCGCCACCTTGATGGACGTGATCGGCGCCGCCAATGCCGGGGACAAGCATGGCAAGACTTCGCAACTGAACGCGTCGCAGAAGGCGCAACTGGTCGCCTTCCTGCAGCAATTGGATGACGGCGAAATCCATAAGGTCGGCATCGCGCGACGGGCGCTTACGGAACCGGCGGGCCGCTTGCGCTTGCAGCGCATCGGCGGATCCCTGCGCATCGCCCTGGAAGGCTTGGGACCGCAGGCCCTGGTGCGCATGCTGGATTCCCGGGGCCGCTTGGTATGGTCCGCACGCAGTCGCCCCGCGCGCGGTGGGTCCGCTCCGGGCGGGCATGAGATCGTTTGGAACGGAAGAGACGCCGCGGGAGCCACGCTTCCCG
Source organism: Fibrobacterota bacterium (assembly GCA_023249635.1). Taxonomy (GTDB): domain Bacteria; phylum Fibrobacterota; class Fibrobacteria; order UBA11236; family UBA11236; genus Chersky-265. The sequence continues at coordinate 51,917 of JAHFCH010000003.1, read as the reverse complement.
CGGGCATGTACCAGGTAATCGCGGCGGACGGGGTGGGGAAGGCCTCCGCGTCGCTGCCCTGGATCCCCTGAACCCAAGGTAACCCGCATGAGACGTTTCCTCGCCCTCGCCTGCGCCGCCTCCCCGCTGCTGGCCGATCCCCCTGCCCATTCAGCCTGGAAGCTCACCTTCCAGGACGAGTTCGAAGGCGCCACCCTGGACGCGTCTAAGTGGAACAACGGCTACGCCCTCGAGGCGACCGGCCCCGGCAGTTGGCCCGATCCCGCCAACGTGCGCCTCTCCGACGGCAGCTTGAAGCTGGTGGGGGAGAAACGCGCGGGCCAGGGGAAGACTTACGCCGGCGCCGCCATCAACAACAAAAACAAGTTCCACCAAATGTACGGCTACATGGAAGCGCGCATCAAGGTTCCCAACGGCAAGGGCTTCTCCGCCAAGCTGACCGGCATCAAGGCGGGCGGGGGCTATCCGCCTTGGCTGGACATCATCGAGACCCGGGGCGAGGAGCCCAACCATCCTTATTGGTACCTGCATACCGCGAGCGCCGCGCCCGGCGGCGCCTGGACCGGAACCAACCTGGCCACCGAATGGCATACCTTGGGTACGGAATGGAACGCGGACGAGTTGATCTTCTACGTGGACGGGGTGGTCAAGCTGCGCGACAAGACGGTGGCGCCGCAATTGCGCATGGAGATGTGCTGGGCCCTGGAGCTGATGGTGGGCGGGGACAGTTGGATCGGAATTCCCGATGCCACTACACCCTGGCCGGGCGTGTACGAGGTCGATTACGTGCGCATCTATACCCGTACGGGTCCGCCCTCGGTCGCCCTGCAGGCCCTGCCGTTACAGGGCTCCCGGGCGGCCAAGCCTACCTGTGGGGGCTGGCTCGCCTCCGGCAGATGGTGGCCGGGGAAATCCGCTTTCGGATGGAAAGCGGAAGCCGCGCCCGGCGCGGGAAAACCCGCTCTGGTATCCGGCCGGTAGGATACCTTTTCCCGCATGTCACATCTTCGTATCGCTCTATTGATCCTCTTTGGTCTTGGCCTCGGCCTCGGGAACTCACAGACTTACAACCTCAAGGGCCGCGTATTGGAGAAGGCCGGCATGAAGCCCGTGCCCGGGGCCCTGGTGCAAGTCGCCGGAGGCAGCCTTAAGGCCACTACCGACACCGCGGGACGGTTCACCCTCTCGGGAACCGCTACCGCCCTTTCAGGAGTGCCGATCGCCCTTTCCGCGCCCCGCTTTCGCGATGGCGCCTTATGGGTGGAAGCGGCCGCGCCGGGACAAAGCGTGCGGGTGGAATTGTTCGGCCTGTCCGGGCAAGCCGTTTCCGATCGCCTTTACGCGACCGCCGAAGCGGGAGTCAACCGGATGGATGTGTTGCCTCCCAAGGGAACGGATTTCTCGGGCTTCGCGCGCATCACCACCGGCGGGGCATCCTGGGTGATGCGCATCCTCAGCCTGCGCGGGCCGGAGGGCCTGCATTGGTCTACCGCTTCCGGCGCTCCTGATCAAGGTTCCCGGGCGCTCCCCGTCGCCGCCCTGGCCAAGGCCGCGTCAGGTAACGTAGATGTTACCTGCGATAAGTTGCTCAAGAAGACCGTCGCCTTCGCCGCCGACGATGCCGATCTGGGCGATATCGTGCTCGACTATCCGGCGCGCAAGCTGGACGTGGGCGCGCCGGCCATCTACGGCGCCTACGTGCTTTTCGACGGCGGCAAAGGCAAGGCCGCGGCGCAGGCCGAACTGAAAGCGAATTGGAAGGACTGGATCCCGGCGGTAACGGGCGCCGAACTGGCGAAGTACACGGCGGCGCGGGACCAATTCAAGATCGCCAAGGATCCTGAGTTCCCGGCCGATACCAACCGGGTCACTCTGCAATCCTGCTGCAGCCAGCTATGGGGCTACGACGATATCCAGGCCATAAGGACGCATGGCGACGCGCAGTTGCACGTCGAGTTCATGGGCATGGGCGAATATGACGCCAACGAGAACGCCAATGCCGGAGACGCCATCGACGAGTCGCCGCGCAAGCCCGGCTATTACAATAGCGGCGTATACCTGCAAAGCCGCTACGAGATCCAGGTGCGCGCCTTTTCCCAGGACAAGAATACCTTGCCCGGCAACCATGATCTGGGCGGCATCGTGGACGATTACGCGCCTACCGCCAACGTGAACCGTCCCAACGGCAAATGGCAGGCCTACGATATCACGTTCCGGTCGGCCCGTTACGACAATGCCGGGAAGAAGCTCGAGGATGCCTTCATCTCGGTATGGTGGAACGGGGTGCAGGTGCATAAGAACCGTCAGGCGCATGGTTCCGCTACGGGCATCGGGGCCGACCAGCATAGCGGCGAACCCCTGGGCCCCACCTTGTTCGGCCTCAAGCTCCAGAGCGAAGGCTCGGACGTTCGTTACCGGAACATCTGGGCCAAGGACCTGAACCTGGCCACGGCGGAAACCAATCTCGGCTACTGATGGGACGGGCCTAAGGCCGCTGCGCCGCGTCCAGGCGGCGCATAACCGCTTCCAGCAGCTTCCCATCGCGCCCGCGTTCCCGGAGCAGGGCTTCTACCCGCGCGCGTAGGCCGCGATCCTGCCGCACCGCTCCCGGGGCAACGGTTTCCGGTGGTTCCATGAAGTCTTCCATCGGGTCGATGAGCAAGGCCCGCAACTCCGCGCTGCGGAAATCATCCGGGAACAGCGCTCCCAGGCGCGCCAACCTTTGCAACGCGCGCGGCGGCATTATACCCGCCCAGGCATCGGCCGGCGCGGCGGGCAAACCGGAAAGTCGGGCGATGCCATGCGCCCAGACGCGGCGCCGTTGGCCGCGGGTGAGCGCGTCGATTTCCGGAAATCCCGACCAGACCCGGGGCGGTGGCCTCCAGGCCTGCGGGGAGGGTAACGCGCGCATGGCCCCGGGTCCCGCATCCCCGGCGGTTCCCGGCTTGGCCAAGTACAGTTCCAGATTATTCTCGAAGCGCCTGTCAGAGATGCGCGCTTCCAAATCGGCCAGGGCAGGCGGTCGCAGCAGGGGGTTGGGCAGATCGTCCAACTCTCCGTAGCGATCGAACAGCCCCGTCACCCGCAAACCCGCGGCCGCGATGGCCCCCTGCCAGTAGGATGCGCCCAGGCGGGCTTCCCGCGCGTGCAGGAAGGTATCCACGAAGCGGGCTGGATTGGCGAAGGAGTCCCCGGGCATGTGAGCGAAGCGGGCGGCCAGGCCGGGAGATAAGGCCGCCAAGGCATCCAGCAAACCGCGGGCGGCTTCCCGCTCCCCGCGATCGAAAGCGGTAAGCCCCAAAAGCCCGAAAGCCTTTTGCAGGTGGCGGATCCACGCGCGGGCCCCGCTATTGTAGACCATGATGCGCGCGGTGCCCCCGCTCGCAAGCAGGGCTCCGAAACGGCGCAGTACCCGACCCGGGTCGGCCAGATGGTGCAGCACGCCGTAGCAGTCGATATGCGACCAATCGCCGGATAAATCCGCCTCCGTATCTTCCAGGTTACCCTGGCGCCACTCGATTCCCCGCAGGCGCGGCAGGCAGCGCAGCCGGGCGCGCCGCAGGCTGCGGGCGGAAAGATCCAGGGCCGTAAGCCGATGGGCCCGCGGTTCCCAAAAAGTCGCCATGTAGGGGAACACGTCGCCGCACCCTGCCAGCAGTACCCGCGGAGCCACTCCGCGCCGTATGGCGGGACTGCCTCCGCCCTGATCGGACAGGCGGGCGGCGAACAGGGAATTGGAGGCGTAGGCTTCCTGCGATCCCAGCGGGATCCATAGGGGGTAATGCGGATACGGGAAGGCTTCGTACTGGGCCTTGACCCGCGCGCCGATGTCGGGCTGCGTCATTGCCATCGGGCCCATTGTACCCCTTTGGCGCGGGCGGTGAAACCCCCTAAATCGGTCAGAATCCCAGGTCGGTGGAGGGTTGGGTCAGGACCAATTCCTTGATCCACACGTTGCGGAAGCGGACGTCGTGGCCTTCGCTTTGGAGCTTGAGGCCATGGGGAACGTCAGTCAGGGAATCGCTGCTGACGCCGGTATTGTGCTCGTTGGCGGTTTCCTTATCCCGGTGTACCAGCTTGCCGTTCCAGTACAAGGTCAGTCGGGCCTTTTCGCTGCGGGCGCCGGTCTGGAAACGGGCCGCGCGGAAGGTGATATCGTAGGATTGCCATTGCCCCTTGGGTCGCGCCAGATTCACGGGCGCGGCGACTTCGTTGAGGATGCCGGCCATATCGTGGTTGCCCAATGTTGCGAGGCCGTAATCGTCCTTGATCTGGATCTCGTACAGGCTTTGCAGGTACACGCCGCTGTTGGCCGGGTCGGTGGTTCCCGCCCGCGGAGCGATCAGGTTGAATTCCACGTGCAGTTGGAAGTCCCGGAACTTCCGCTTGGTCACCAGATCTTCGTCGCCCCATTGCGCGCGGCAACAGGTCTGCATGGTCATACCGCTATCCACGGGATCCGCTACGAATTTCCATACCAGGGGCGTGGGGCTTAAACCGTTGGTTTTGCGATACGTGCCCATCCAATGTTCCCATCCCCCATCCATTTTGGCGCGGGTCCCGTCGAAGAGGGGGATGGCGCCGTAGATGGGCTTCACGCCCAGGTCGAATTTACGCGCTGGATAATCCAGGATGATATCCCCCAGATCGAGGGTATCCTTGCCGGCCTCTACCTGCTTCGCGAGCAGGCCCGCGCAGGTAACTTCAACGCTACCTGGGGCGGCGGCTTTGGAAAGCCCTCCGGCGGCAGCCGGACCTGCTGTCGCCGGCCATGCGCGCCCGGAGGCGTCATGGGATCCCGCGATCCCGCGGGATCCCGCCGGATAGAGCCGGATATGCACTGAAGCCCGCCGCCCGGAAGGTGTGGGGTGTTCCCCGAGAGGCGGGGACTCCCGGACGGCGGACACGCCCGAAACGAGATTGAAGACGCCCTTGGCATCCGTGAGCGCCGAAAGCCCCAGGGACTTGAGGGAAACCGACGCGCCGGGAACGGGATCGAGATTGGCCCGCTCCAGTACCCTGCCCTTGATGAGCACGCCCGCTTGCACCGTTTCCGTAGCCCCACAGAGCATCACGGCGACTGCCAACGCGGACGCCAGCCCCCCTGCCGTGCGTTCCAACATGGGCATAAGGTACCCCGGGCACTGATGCGGGCGGCGGCGGGGGAAGAAGAAAGCGTTTTCCGTCTGAAAACCGGTGATAACCGGCATCCCCGCCGGATAGCGTCGGGGTAACCCCAAGGCTACGTCGGCGTCGTTCCGCCGGGCATATGCTTATAGCCCTTCTTTGGGCTGGGTCACGGGGAAGGCCAGGAACTCGAGCTGGTACACCGTATCCGTAAAGGGATCGGCCTTGGCCAGTTCCAGGATCTCGCGGCGTACGTTGCGGATGCGTTCGCGGATGCGTTGCAGATTCTTGCTGGAGATGCTCACGGTAAGCGTGGAAATGTCCCGGGCTTCCTTAGGCACCAGATCGAAGGAGCGCTTGGCCAGATCCAAGGTCTGCTTCTGGAAGTTGACGATGGCGGTGGATTGCACCTCTTCGCCGGTAGTCACCAGCGCATCCAGGCGTTCGTAAACGCCTTTCGGGTTCTTCTGGATCAATCCCAGGTTCTCGAGCACGGTGATGGCGCGTTCGGCTTCCTTGGGCGTGATGGGCGGCGACAGGCGCCGCGCCAGCTCGTCGTAATCCCCGCTGAAGGCATGGAAATCCAGCAGCTCGCGGATGACCACGTAATACCAGTTGCCGAAGTACTCATGGTACTCGGGCAGCAGGGTCTTGATCTTCGATTTCTTGAGCTTGAGGATGCGGTCGAAAAGGTGGTTCTTCTCGTCGTGGGTCTTGGACTGGTTGAAGAGCACCAGCAATTCGAAATACTCGGCTTCCGGGCGCTTGAGCCCGAACAGTTGCGACAGCTTGAGCACGAGCTTAAGCGAAATGTTGCTCTTGCCGGAGAGGATGTTGGCGAAATAGCCCGAGGAACGGATGCCCGTCTTGAGGCTGATGTACCGGTAGGAGAAATTGGCGTTGGCCGTCTTCCGTTCCTGGTAAAGGTCCTTGAGCAGCTTCCGGTAATCCAGATACTGGTAAACGTCGATCATGGTTCCTTCGGTGGCTTCTTGTCCGTTCGGTCCGCCCGCATCCCGCCGTATGCGATGCACCTGGCGGCGGGAATCGCTGGGGTAACCTAATGCCGCGTCCCGGGCCGGCGCCCGCCGTTTCCAGAAAACGCGGTTCCAAGCTTCGCAAAACACCGTCCCTACGCGCGAATTTCGCCACCCGGGTTTTCAGGGTGAGAACGGAATCTGGAAACGGCCCGGGCGGCGTGCGGGGTCCGGCCGGACCTGCGGGCCCCGAAAAACCGGTTTGCAGAAACGGCCACGGCGGTTATTATCTAGGCGTTCCATGCATAAGGGGGATAAAGGAGTATCCGCATGCGTTCCCGTCCTGTTCCAAAAGGTTTTCTCCGTTACGCACTGGTTTCCGCGCTCGTTTCCGCATTCGCATTACCGGCCACGGCCCAGGAAGGCGCCTGGACCGATGTTTTCAACGGTACCGACCTAACCGGCCTCAAGAAGCACGGTAACGGCACGGTTACGGTAGTCGCCGCCGACAAGGTCATCGATGTTACGGGCGGCAGCGGCTACCTGTACACCGACAAGGACTACACGCATTACCGCGCCCGCGTGGAATGGAAGAATATCGGCCATGGCAATTGCGGTTATCTCCACAACATCGATCTGACCAAGCATAGCTGCGGCGACTGGCCCTCGGGCCCCGAGCTGCAAATGCTGGAAGGGGACGTGGGCAGCATCTGGACCACGGATTGCAAGTTCAACACCACCGGCAGCGGACTCAATTATTCCCCCACCGGCGGGGCGCTCGCGGGGGTGGGCCAATACGGATGCGGCCGCACCCATTTCGTGACCAAGGAGACCCAGGAGAAAGTGGGCGAATGGAACGCCTGGGAGATTTACGTGAACGGCGACAGCCTGGAAGCGAAGGTGAACGGCAAGGTGGTGCTACGCATTTCCAAGCTCAAGTCGGGCGGCGACCTAGCCATGATCAAAGGCCGCATGGGCCTGCAGATCGAAGGCGCCCACGTACAATGGCGCAATTGGCAGGTGATGGATTTGACGGTCACGCCGGTTATCCATCCCGCCGCCCGCGGGAAGGCATCGGCAGCGCAACCGCGTGCAGGGCTATTCCTGGCGCCGTCGCCGGGCGCGGCGTCCGGCGTCCGCTTCACCCGCGAAGGTCTGCCTCCCGGAAGCGAGGCCGCCTATTTCACGGCCTCCGGGAAAATGACCCTGGTTCCCGCTCCGTAATCGCCATCCCGGCTTCGCGGCGCCCTCGCGGCGCCATCCTGCCATCCGCCCGCCATCCCGTTACTCCCGAGGTAGACCAGGCTCCGCGGACCTGCGGCGCCACGATGCCGCTCCCGTAGGATGCCTCCATGACCGTGGCCTTGAGGGTAATTACCAGCGAATCGGAACCGCATTTGAACACCAAGGGTTGCACGATGGCGGCTCCGGGAACGTAGCGTCGTTCCGCGGCCGATGTCTTCACCAGAAATCCGAAGCGGCCGATTTCGAAGAGGCCGATATCCGCCGAGTCGCCCGCAGCCAAGCTGAATAGGATCGGGGGCCGGAAACGCAGGACGAAGTCCCGCGTTTGCATTCCGCCCGCATAGGTGCGCACCGCGAAAGCCAGATCGAGGGGCGTCCCGGTTCGCGATCCGCGATAGGTAATGGTGTCGGCAAGGCTCCGCAGTGAATCGAAGGTGATCGGGTGGTTGGAAACGTTGCGTACCCGCACGTAGTTGGCCGGCACCCAGGGGGTCTTGTCCTCCCAATGCGGGAGTTCGATGCCGATGACCGTATCCTTGTCCGCGACCAGACCGGGTGCGGCCGCCAGGGGTAGTGCGGATACGAAAAGCAGAGCGCCCAGGATTAGCGCTGGAGTTCGGCTCAGGGAAAAGGACATGCGATCTCCGCGCTGGGGTGAGGAACAATACAATTGCAATCCCCGTGCCAGCCCGCCGCGCCCGAAATCGCGCGGGTTCGGCCTTTCCGCTAGGGGCCTGTCGGAGTTCCGGCGGTCAAATCATGCGCAGCCGGTCCCATCCCGACCGGTTTTTCGTGCGGGCCCGCATAGACTACATTCTCCGCCGAAAGCGCGCGCGCCATGCAGGCGCCCGCCCCGGAGGTTCCCATGGCCATCCATATCACCCGAGTCTATACCCGCGGCGGCGACGGCGGAAAAACCTCCTTGGTCGGCGGCGCCCGCGTGGACAAGGATTGCCGGAAACTGGAAAGCTACGGTACCGTGGACGAACTGATCTGCCTGGTGGGCTCGGCCCGCACGGTCATTGCGCCCAAGGCGGGCAAGGCCAAGCCGAATGCGAAGGGCAAGCGCAAGGGCCAGGCCCCGGCCCCGGCTTGGGCCGCCCTGGAAGCGGGCCTACGCCTGGCCCAGAACCGCCTTTTCGATGCGGGTAGCATCCTGGCGACGCCGGCGGGAAAAGCCTATCCCGGTATGCCGGAAATCTCCGATGCCGATTCCGCCGATCTGGAGAAGGCCATGGACGCCATGCAAGCCTCCCTCCCCTCGCTGAATTCTTTCGTGCTTCCGGGCGGCACCGAGGCCAATGCCGCCCTGCACCAATGCCGCGCGGTATGCCGCCGCGCCGAGCGGGAAATCCTGCGCTTGGCCCGGGAGGAAAGCGTGGATCCCCGCGTCATCAAATACGTGAATCGCTTGAGCGATTATTTCTTCGTGATGGCGCGTTATGCCGCGAAGCTGGAAGGCGCGCCGGAATACCTGTGGGAATACGGCGCGATGAAAGAGAAACCCGCGTCTTCCAAAGTGGGGGGAAAGCAGGCGGGCGGAAAGAAGGCCGGCGTAAAAATCAAGAAGCCGAGCCCAGGGAAATGAGCGCTTCTTCGGCAAGCAGGGCGGAAGTACTCTCTCTGAAAGCGCCCGGAGTGAAAGGCTTCATCAGGAAGCGCGCGGAGCCCGAGGCCAGGGAAGGCGCGAGCCGATCCGGCTCCTCGTGGCCGGAAATGTAGAGCACCTTCATGCCGGTCTGCGCGGCCCGCAAGGCTTCGGCCAATTCGATGCCGTCCATGTCCGGTCCCAGGTTGATATCGGTGATGAGCAGATGGACGACCCCGCCGCGCGCGGCCATCAAGTCCAAGGCTTCCGCGCCATCGCTGCAGGTAAGCACGGAATAGCCGGCCAGCCGCAGCAAAGTCCGCAACAGGCCGCGCACCGCGTCCTCGTCCTCCACCACCAATACCGTCTTGATCGAATCATGCATATTCCACCCCACGTAGAATCCCATTCAATCTGTCTTTTTTACGCCCGACCCGTCCTCGGATAATCGATGTATCAGGTCGTCATTCAGCTTGTCGATGGACAGCTTGACCATATGCTCCACGTCCCGGCGGCGGAAACGGAGCCCCAGGCCGGTGTAATACACTTCCTGGTAGAAGAGGACTTTCCCGTCCTCGCGCTGCTTGATGCGGAAAACGTGCTCGCAGGAAAGGAACCAGGCGCCGAACTTGTGGTTCCAGATCCAGCTGAAATACTTGGGCGGGATGTATCCGGTAACGATGCCGGACTTTTTCTCCACCGACTTGCCGTAATATTGCAAGTCCATTTCCAACGCCGCATCCGGGGCGGCCTGGCCGCGCACGGCCTTCAGGAAACGATTCCATTCGGGATAGGCTGCGAAGTCGGTGAGGGTATTCCAGATCTTGTCAGGGGAGGCTTGCAGGGCGACTTCCGTGGCGATCTTCATGCGCACGAAATAGTAAGTAATTACGTGGCGGGTTTCACGGGTGGAACTTTACGGAGGAAGGATCACGAAGCGTAGAACTCGCCCGGCAGCCGATCGCGCAAAGCCGGGAAATGCTTACGCCATTGCTTACAGGTCTCGAGATCGATCTTGCCGCGCACGAGGCATTCCGATGCATCCCCCTGGGCTACGATTTCTCCTTTAGGCGAAAAGATCACCGAGCCCCCGGCAAAGCGGAGCTCCCCCTGGGTGCCGACGCAGTTGACGCCGGCGACGTAGGCCTGATTCTCGATGGCGCGGGCCCGCAACAGGGTTTCCCAATGCAGATGGCGCGCCTCGGGCCAATTGGCCTGCACCAGGATCAGATGCACGCCGCGGGAACTGCCCGCCCGGTACAATTCCGGGAAGCGCAGATCGTAGCAGATGGACGGCTGTACCACCCATCCCTCGATAGTGAAGGTCACGATCTCGCGGCCCCGTTCGAACAGGCGATCTTCTCCCCCGTAACTGAACGGGTGCACCTTGCGGTATGCGGCTTGCTCGCTTCCATCCGGGCCGAAGAGCAGGCTGGTATTGCGGTAGCCCAAGTTGCCGTCGGCTCCGGCAGGGCCGGTTTCCACGGTGGAACCCGCCACCCAAGCGCCCGTGCGTTCTGCAAGCCCGGAGAGGAATTGGCGATCGGCCTCGGCCAGGCCGGGCGGCATGGACGCAGGGGAGGAAACCTCCAGGTAACCCGTACTGAACAGCTCCGGCAGGACCAGCAGGGCGGGTTTACCGGGCTTGAGGGCCGCGGTAAGCGCGGAAACCTTGGCGCGGTTCAGCTCCGGTTTGCCATGGGCGATGGCCATTTGCACGAGATGGAGGTCCATGGGGATAGTTTAGCAAAGATGGGCCAAGGGCCCTGGATTCGGGCGCTTTCCTCCCCGTAACTCTCCCGAATCCAACCGGTTCCCAGGCTTTTATTAGATTGGGGAATCCGCCGGGATGGGATGAACGTACATCCATCCAGGGGGCGGGGCGGAATCTTAGGCATCATGAAATCGAAAGTCCTGCTGATAGCCTTGCTCGTCATCGGAGCCATCGCTTTCAATTTCTATTACCCCGTGAAGGATCATCTCCAGGACGCCGTGGAATGGTTCCGTTCCCTGGGGCCGCTGGCCATCATTCCTTACATCGCCGTATTCGTCGCGGCGGCGGTCTTCTTCATCCCCATTTCCGGCCTCATCCTCATGGCGGGTACCCTATACGGATTTTGGATGGGGTACGCTTTGGCCGCCGCTTCCGGTCTCATTTCCATCGCGGTCACCTACGCGGTAGGGAAAAAGCTGTGGCGCCAGCGGGTCGAGGAATTGCGCGTGGGGCATCCCCGCTTCGAATCCATCCTGGAAGCCGTCTCCAAACACGGACCCATTCTGGTCTTCCTCATCCGCCTTAACCCCTTACTCCCGTTCTCGTTGCTCAACTACCTCTTCACCATCCCCAAGATGGATTTCCGGAAATACCTGCTCAGCTCCTTCCTGGCCATGACGCCGGACATCTTCTTCTACCTGTACGTGGGGCATGTCAGCAAAGGCTTTTTGGAGGATTCCTCGAAGATCTCGATTTGGACCTGGCTGATATTGGCGACGGCCATTCTCACAACCGTGGTGGCGGCCGTCATCATCAACCGCGTCGTGCGCCATACGGCAGCGGCGCGCGGGCTCGGGGTCAGCAAGACCACGGCCCCGGCCGGCTAGGCCCGGGCCGGCTTCAACGCATCACTTCCAACGGTCGCTGGAAGCTACGCTCCCCGACTTCCAAGCGGCAGATATAGGTTCCCGGCGCCATGCGCCCCGCCTCGAGCGTACGCGCGTAGCTGCCCGGCGCGTGGAACCCGTCCACCACCACCCGCACCAGCCCGCCGCGCGTATCGAAAATGCGCAGGCGCACCCGCTCTCCCGACGGCACGCGGTAACGCAAAGTGGTGGCGCCCCGGAACGGATTCGGGAAATTCGGCTCCAGGCCTTCCCCGGCCGCCGCTTCGCCGCGGGGCACGATGGGCGTGCCCACCAAGGGCAGGAAAGGGAAATCCTTCAGCATCACCTTGGCCAGGTCCGCCGCGCCCACTCCCAGCCAATCCCGCAACAACGTCGCGTAGATGGAACGGTAGTCGTACTGCATGGGGATATTGTCCTTGACCGTGACGGCGGCGGGAATGGTGGGATTGACCCCCAGTAACCCGCCCGATACCCCCGCTCCCCATACGAACAGCGGCGCCGAGGTGCCGTGATCGGTGCCCAGGGAGGCGTTGGAAAGGATGCGGCGCCCGAACTCGGACATGGTCATGCCCAACACCCGGTTCTCCAGGCCCAGCAGTTTGAGATCGTCCTGGAAGGCCACGATGGCGTCGTTCAGTTGCGTCAGCAGGTTGGCATGGCCGCCCGTGGTCACATCGGCCGCGAGCACCTGGTTGGCGTGGGTATCGAAGCCGCGCAACGAAACCACGTAGACCTTGGTCTGCAATCCTCCGGCGATCAGCCGGGCCACGCCCTTGAGCTGATCCGAGAGCTTGTTGCCCGTGGCCGGATACAGGGTCGATTTATTGGTCGCCGCCGCCACCGCCGCCTTCAAGGACTCACCGTATTTCTGGGTCTCCGTGGCCATCTGGCGGATGAACTCGAGTTCATGGCCCGCGGGGGTCTTGGGCGCGATATCGGTGCCGGCGGGCACCAGGGAATAGATGGAGGTGGCGCTGGCCACGGCCATGCCCATGGGCACCTCGGCGCCTTGCAGCAAGGTATACAGGGAGGATCCGACCTGCACCGCGGGGGGATCGGGGAAATCCTTGCTGGGATAGCCGTCCGGGTAATTGGGGTAGACCGTCTCCAGGTAGCGACCGAGCCATCCCGTGGAAAGGATCTGATTGTATTCCGAGCCCGAGAACCAGATGTCCGTGGAGCGGAAGTGGCTCTGGTTATGGTTGGGATAGCCGACCGCCTGGATGATGCGCAGACGGCCATCGGCGAACATCTTGCCGAATCCCGCCAGCGAGGGGTGCAGGCCCGTCGCCGCGTTCAGCTTGACCGCCTTGGCCTCGGGAATGAGGATGTTGGCGCGGGCCTTGGCCAGATTTGCGTACTGATCAAGCGGCAGTACGGTGTTCAGGCCGTCGTTGCCGCCATCGAGACGGATCACCACCAGCACCCGATCCGAAGGCGGCGCCATGGCGGCGAGCGATGCCAGCGGCGAGGCATAGGCGCGGGCGACCGGGCCGGCGGCGGCCAATGGGACCGCGGCCGATGTGAGCTTGAGGAAATCGCGTCTGTCCATACCGTTCCCCTTCAGCATAGCTGATACTCCGCCAACTGCAGCATGGCTGTTAGCAAGGCGCGCAGGCGCGTCTCAACCGGCTTGATCTTGGTCGCATCGGTTGGGGCCGCCACGTAATCGTCCCACTCCACGCCCCATTCGTAATCCGGCAGCCCGTTGAGCAGTACGTCTTTCAGGTACTTCAACTGCACGTCGGTCAGGGTGATGGGGAAGAGGAGCGCGCTCCATTCCGCCACGATGGTTTCGGCCGTGCCGGGTTTGGAGGTGGCCTTGGCCAAGGCCAACGCATCGGCGGCCAGGAAGGACTTGTCGGTGTAATACCCGTATCCCTTGGCCGAAGCCAGCTTGTCGGTGAATTGGATGCGGCGCGGCAGGGTATCGGAGTTGATCCAGACTTCGTAGAACACCGGCAACTGGTAGTACGCGGGCCAACCCGCTACGTTGGGCGGATTGCCGATCTCCTGTTGCATGCGGCCGGCTTCACCCACCAGGGCGGCCATCAGGGAATACTGCTTCAGGGGATCGGCGCCATCAGGCAAGGCGATGCCTAGTTGGCGCAGGCTGCCGATCACGAGATCCAGGGGCGGCTTGATATGGCAGCCCTGATTGAGCGTGTCCTGGAAATGGGCGCTCTTGAACAGCGTGGCCAGCACAGGCTTGACCTCGAAACCGCCCTTCTGTAATTGGTCCGCGAGGGGCGCGATGATGTTGGCCTCCACGCTGGCATCGATGTCGTAGTAGACGAAGAAGCGGTACAGCTTGCGGCACAGGTATTTGGCGGTCTCCGCCTGGGCGAAGATCATGTCCACCAGATCCTTGAGCTCGAGGGTTCCCGCATCGGCGCCGCTGCGGCCGGTAATCGTCTGGTTCCCGTAGGCCGCCGAAAAGAGCTTGTCCTTGACGTCATGCTTGTTGGCCAGGAACTCCGAGGTGGAGCCTTCGCGCACGTCGCGCCAGCCCGTGAGCACGCGGGCCGTAGCCTTTACGTCCTCTTCGGTGTAGTTGGTGTAATTGCCCGCCGCCACCTCGACGCCCTTGCCGATGGTGAACAGTTCCTGCAGTTCGCGGCCGTAATTCTCGTTGGGGTTGGTGTTGGTATTGCTGTCGCCGTTCAGGTAGTTGAGCATGGCCGCGTCGGTGGTGATGGCGATGATCAGGCTCTTGAAATTCCCGAGCGCATTTTTGCGAAGCAGCAGGTGATGGACCCAGGCGTAACGCGCGTCCCCCACCACGTCCAGTTCGGTGGCCAGATGATTATGCCAAAAGACGTTCATCTTCTCGCGCGCCGAGAAACCCTGGCCCGAGAGCAGCGCCATCCACCAATTCTGGAGCGAGCGTTGCCGCGTGCCGTTGTAATTGCCATCGTAGGCCGAAACCGTCCACGACGTTCCGATGGGCGTCGGATCATTGGCATCCGTCGATAATGGAAGGCCCGGGACCACTTCGGGCGCGTCCAGCAAAGCGTCCACGCAGGCCGCGGCTGAAAGGGAAACCGCTTTGTCCAAATCCGCCGCGGTGAAACCGAAGAGGGCGCGCCGCAGGAGATGGCCGGCGTGGCGCTTGTCCCAGGTTCCCGTATAGGCTTCGAGCCCGGCGGCCACGGCCGCCCGCTTGGGCAAAGCGTGATTGGCGTATTTGGAAAAAGCCGCATCCCCGGCCAGGGCGGCGGTCGCCGAGACGGCCAGCGCCGATTTGCGCGCCGCGGTTAAGGTCCGTTCCCCCATGGAAGCCTCCAAACCCGGGAAAGATTCCCCGAGTCCCAATTCTAACCGGACGGTCCCCTCTCCGCAATGGGTTTGATTCTGTCGATAACGCCTTGCCCCCGGCCAAAACCGCGGATTGGCCAGCGGAAGCGTATCGAAATCCGTCTCGTGCGGGAAATCGGCTCCCGGAAAAAACCCTAAAGATGCTTTTTTCCGATAACGGGGCCTGGGTCGGGTCCCGACGTGGAACCGGGTGCCGGGGCGAACAATCTAATAGGCATAAGTATGTTGGGAACTTGACGCTGCACACCCACTCGACGTCTTCCGGTCCCGGGGCCCCATGAGGCTTTGGATCGGAAGCGAAGGTAAAAGCCTGGAACTGCTCCGCGAGGGTCGGTTGGAGGGATTGCATTGGATTTACGAAACCTATTCCGCCCGCATCCTCAACCAATGCTACCGCATCCTGCTTTCGCGGGAACAGGCGGAGGACGTGGTGCAGGATCTCTTCGTGCGGTTGCCGGCCATCGTGGCGGAGTTCCGCGGGGAAAGCTCGCTGGCGACCTGGTTGTATCGGGTGGCCCACAATATGTGCCTCAACCGTTTGCAGCAGGGGAAGAACCGCAACAAGCTGGAATGGGAGAACGCGGACGAGCTTGCGCCCAGGGGGCAGAACGCATCGGTGGAGCTTACCGAGCTTTTATCCAAGGCCATGGCCGTGCTGGACGCCGAGACGCGTTCGCTGCTGTGGCTGAAGGAAGGCGAGGGCGTTCCCCTCAAGGATTTGTCCGTCATCTTCAAGCTGCCGGAAGGCACGCTCAAGTCGCGGTTGTCGCGGGCGCGCGACAAGGTAAAGGAATATCTGGAAAAGGAGTCCAGCTTTGAAAAAGTCGCTTAGGATTTTCCGGGAGGCCGAGCGCTTGCAGCCGTCTCCGGCGCTGTGGCGGCGCATCGCGGCCGCATCCGGCCTCGAGTCGGGTCCGCATAGGGAAGGGTTCCGCCCATGGGAAACCCCGTGGTTACGGGCCGCCGCGGCGGTATTGCTCGCCGCCGGCCTCATCGCCGTGGCCGTAAAGGGATTCCATTCCCAAGGCCGCGCGGAACAGGGCGCGGAGCTCGCGAAAGCGACCCCCAAGCCGCCCGCGCAGGCTGCCGTGGGTGATTCGGAGATCATCGATTCGGAATTGATGGGATGGCAAGCGGATTTGGGAGAAGTCGATTTAGAGGCCGAGGCGGCCGAGGAGGTATTGTGAATACGATTTCGATGCAAACCGGGCAAACGGACTCGAGAAGGATGCGCGCCGCCCTGTCGGTAATCGGGGTGGCATTGCTGCTAGTCGCCGCCACCGCGCACGGTAGCCCGGGAGGCGAGGGGAAGGGATTCCCGCCGGACGAAGGGCGCGGGCCAATCGGCGAGATCGAAAGGATAAACCCGCATATGCTCAAGGAGCTGAAGCTTTCGGCCGATCAGGAGAAGAAACTGAAAGAGACACGCCTGGTGGGCCAAAAGAAAAAGATCCAGCTGTTCGCCGAAAAGGCCACCCTGGAACTGGATCTCAAGAATATTTTGACCACCTATCCGATAAACAAGCCTGAAGCCATGAAATTGGCCGAGAAGATCGCCGAAGTGGAAAAGCGCATGACGGTGATGCGGGTCGACATGCTGACGACGCTCTTGGGGGGATTGACGGCGGAACAGCATGCCAAGCTGCAACAGGTACAAGAAGAATGGTCGGAAAAGCGCCGGGCATGGCGCGATGAGATGCGCAATAGCGGGGGAGAGCGGCATGAGGGGAAAAGGCCCGGCGGCGAAGACGATTAAACCGCCCGCTGACTCTCAATACGAGATGCCGGCTCCCGCCGTGAATTTCCAGGCATCGTAGGCGTATACGGAAACGGGATTGTCCTCGCTCCGGTACGCCACGGCGGATTCCAGGTTCCAAATCCCGAATTCGTAGCGCGCATCGGCCTTCAAGGCGGTATACGCGATCTTCTTGAGCGGGCGAAGCGGATTGTAATAGGAACGGTACCTTGCATAGTTCCTGAATGTCTTCTCCCCGCGGGCGGCGAACTCCAGGGCGCGGCTGGGGCGCCACTTGACGTGGAATCCCGGCATGGCCGAGTAGGCGTTGAAGTAGCCGGCATAATTGTCCGTTTGGTCAGCCCCCGTATATTCCCCTCCGATCGCGAATTTGCGGCCCGCCGCATACTCCAGACCGAACCGGAATTCCCGCATGAGGTAGCTTTTCGGGGCGCCGGAAACCGTATCCCCGAATACATCGCGCGAAGGATATACCAGGTAATCCTTCTTTTCGATCCGGATTGCCGATTCCAGTTCCCATCCCAGGAAGCGCGGAGAGACCCAGCCCAACTCCATGCCAAAGGAGCGGCTGTCCAGCGAAGCAAGCAACTGCGTCGATTCGGAAAAATCCGTCCAGGCCGCCGAGGCATTGGCCCGCGCGCCCCCGAACCTTCCCAAGGGCAGGTTGCCGGAGAGCCTTGCGCGTTGAACCAGACAGGCCAATTCGGGAAGCCGCTCATCAAAGCGATCGGGATTGCTGAGGATGGTATTCTTGTCGGCGTCGAGCTTATAGGAGGCGGATAAGAATGCGGCCTTGCGCTTGGCGCCTTTCCGTTTCCCACCCGGGAAATAAAAAGCTTCGGTAAGCCAGCGCCCGCCTAACACATTGCCCGGGGGGTTTCCGGTATACGTCTCTGCCTCCCCGTCGATCCCCGTATGGTAGCTCCAATCTCCGATATCGGCGATGCGCAAATCGCCCCCTGCGACGGCGGCCCAAAGGGGGGAGGCTTGGGCGGATTTATCCGCATCCGATACGAAGACGGGGTTGGTGGAGTAGCCTCCCAACAGCGCAGCCTTGCCTTGCAGGCGCACCCCGGAATGCGGCGCGGAGACCGAATCGTCCCCGCCGGCGCAAGTCGGTGCGGGGCACCCCATGGCAAGGAGCAATATGCCGCTAATCGCGCGTATGCGGCCGGCCATTAGGGCTCCAACGTCTTGAGGGCGTTCTTCGCCTGGACATTGTCGGGCTCGGCTTGAATGGCCCGTTGGTAAGCCAACAAGGCTTCGGACTTCTTCCCTTGGCCCAGAAGAATCCCGCCCAACTGCAGCTGGGCATCCACGCGATCGGGTTCCAGGCGTACGGCCTTGCCCAGTTCGGTTACGGCGGCGGCCGTGTCCCCGGTCTCGAGGTATTGCGCTGCCAGGCTCACGCGCAGGGCCGCGTTATCCGGGAACTGGCTGACTCCTCCTCTCAGGAGGGTGATGGCTTCTTCCCGGCGATGATCCGCGGCCAGGGCGAGCCCCAGGTTGTTGACGGATTTGTTGTCCTCGGGATCGAGTTCGATGGCCTTGCGGTACGCCGCGATGGCCGGCGTGAGTGAATCCATCTTCCGTAACGTAAGTCCCAATCCGAACCAGAATTCGGCGTTTTCGGGATCGAGGCGCACGCCTTCGCGATAGATCGACACCGCCTCCCCATAGCGATCGAGCTGGCGCAACCGCATGGCCAATGCGATGCGCGCTTTTCCGTAAGCCGAATCCAAGGCCAAGGCGGCCGCGTATTCGGCCACTGCGCTATCCAGCCCGCCCGACTTGGCGAACGCCAGGCCGCGATTATAGCGGGCTTCCTTGTACCCCGGATTGAACCGGATCGCATTCGCGAAATGGGCGCAGGCCTGGGGGAACATTTTCCGATTCATGTCCAGCAGGCCGAGATTATACCAGGCCTCCGGATACTCCGCTTTCAGGGCCAGCGCTTTGCCCAGCATAAGTTCGGAGCTATCCGGCTTGTCGGTTTCCTTGTAGGCCAGCGCCAGGTTTAGGAAGGCTTCGGGGTAGTTCCCGCCTTTGACCGAGATGGCTTTGAAATACTCCCGGATGGCGATGGCACGGTGGTTGGAGCGGGATTGGAAGCGGGCCAGGTTGAAATGGTACTCCGGCTTTCCCGGAAACATCGCCACCAGCTTTTCCAGATGTGTGATGGCCTCTGCCGTGCGCCCCAGGGCGCCTAGGACCAGGGCCAGGTTGCCGCGCGCCTCCTTGTAGTTGGGGAACAGCTCCAGCGCCCGTTGATAGGCCTCCAGCGCCTGCTCGGGCATTTTCCGTTTCTGGTACAGCAGACCCAGGCGGAAATGGGCCGCAGCGTATTCCGGATGCGCCGCCAGTAACCTCCGGATGGCCGCAAGGCGCGCATCCCATCCGGTGTCGGCGCCGGGACGCGCGATGGCCAGCATGAGCCGCGCGTCGGCGGGGGCGCCTTTCCATTTGAGGCAACGCCGGAAGGCAAGCGCGGCCAGGGAATCTTCGTTCATGGACAGGTACAACTGCCCCGACCGATATGCGAGATAACTGCGCAGCGAATCGGTAACCGAATCGGATTGCTCCGAAAGGAAGCGGGCGGCTTGCATGCCTTCGCCCGCCTTTTCCATACGATTGCTCAAGGCGAGTATTCCGGCCAATGCGGGGGATTCCACGATGCCGGCCAAGGAGCTGTCCACCAGGGTGGGTCCGCGCACAGGGATGACGGAGATGCGCGTATTCTGCCCATCGACACTGTGCTCGACCTTGAGCAGGAAAATCGCCAAGGCGGAAAACAGCGCCAGAAAGGGTAGAAAGCCGTTACGCCCGAAGAAGATGCGTATCATAAGTGGAGCACCGCCCGTAATCCTACCCGGGCCGCGTTCTGTATCTGCAATCCGGGACGGGCATTCAACTCCAGAACCATGACTCTGCCTCCCGGGATCAGCACCAGATCTACGCCTACGTAACCGAGGGGAACCTGCTTGGCCGCCTGGGTCGCGGTGCGGATGACCTCTTCCCAATGGGGAACCCGCGCGCCGAGCAAGGCTTTCCGGGAGTCGGGATGTTCGCCGAGGGCGACCCCCCGGCATACGGCGCTGGTGGTCTTTCCCGTGGCCAAGTCCACTCCCAGGCCCACGCCGCCTTGGTGCAGATTGGCCGTGCCCCTGGAAGCCGCCGTCGGGAGGCGCAGCATGCACAGCGCCGGGGCGCCTTTGAATACGATCACGCGGATATCGGCCAACCCGATGGGATAGAATTCCCGGAAGAAGTCGTGGGGATGGAGCCGTTCCTCCAGAAGCGCCTTGTCGCTGCGGTTATTGGAAAAGCTCCCGTAGAGGATTTCCGCCACATGCCTCCGGATTTCCTTCGCGGGAACGAATCGGCCGGAAGGGGATTGGATGCCGCCGTTCGCACGCGCGGCGGCCAGGAAAACGCCGGAGCCGCCGGATCCGCAAGCGGGTTTGATGACGAATTCCGCTTCGGCCTCCATCACCCCATCCAGCTTCCCCAATTCCAGGAAACCTTCGATCACGGCCAAGGTGCGGGGGACCGCGACTCCCGCGTTTGACAAGAGGCTTTTGGTCACCACCTTGTCGTCGACCAAGGGAAAGTCTTTTCGCTGGTTATACTCGAAGATGACTTCCAGATTACGGGCGTTCATCCCCAACAGCGCTTCGCGCCGTTGCAGGAATCCCCGCCACGCGGTAGCCCAGTTCCTTGGACTTACGGTCACGGGCAGGCCGCCGTGGCGGTTGTCCTGGCGGAAGCCAGGTAAGGGCTGGCGGGATAATTTTTTTGCATCGTGGCCAGCTCGGCCTTGGCCGCTACGCAATCCTTAGCTTTCACGTATGCCCGCACCAGGTAAAGTTCGACATTATCGCCCAGGGATGTGGCGGGATAGAGAACCAGGGTTTCTTTCAAGGATGCGATCGCTTCGGGATATTTTGCGGTAACATAGAGGGTTTTCCCGATCTGGTAATGCGCGTTATCGACAAGTACCGAAGCCGGATATTGCTTCACTATGCGGCGGAAGCGCACCAGGGCGGAATCGTATTTGGTTTGCTGCGCATCGGTGCGGCCCAGGTAATAAAGGGCATCGGCGACTTCCAGGGCGGCGGGATAACGCGTTTCGACTTTGCCGAGTTCCATGCGCGCGTTCGCGTAATCGGCCAGGAAGTAATAGCTGATCCCCAGCTCGGCTTGTGCCGCGGGCGCGGATGCAGAGGCCGGAAACAAGGCGAGGACTTTTTGGAATTCCGGAATGGCACGGCGATAGCGGGCGGTATCGGTTGCGGGCCCATGGACTTCGCTGCGTCCCCAATAAAGGTACGCGTTGTCGAGGTATTGGCTGGCGGGATACGCGGCCGGGAATTTCTGCAGTTCGAGCAAGGCCTGGGCATAACCACCCTCCTGGTAGAAGCTGCGTGCGTGGTAATAAGCCGCGCCATCGGCCTCGATGGCCGAAGCGAAATCGGCGAGCACCTTTTCGAAATCCAGGCGCGCTTCGGGATACTTCGCGAGCTGATACAAGGCCCGGCCGCGATAGTAATAGGCATCATTGGCATCGGGACCCTTGGGGGCCGCGGTAAGGTATTGATCCAGGCTGGCCTTGGCGAGATCATATTGGCCCATCCAGTATTGGCTTTTGCCAAGATAGGCGAGGGCCGCCAGGGCATTGTCTCCTCCGGGGAAATCGGCGCGCACCTTTTGGAATGCGGCCGCGGCCTTGACGTAGTCCTTGATGCGCAAGAACAGCTCGTACCCTTCCAGGAAGAGACTGTCCCCGGGGCCGATGGTGAAGGGCAATACGACATCGCCCACATCCACGTCATAGGCGGTAATCGGGAGCTTGCGGGCCAGGACTCCTCGCACCGTTAAAAAGACCGTGTCAGGCAAGGCGGTGGCCTTGGCAACCGCAGTTCCCGATGCCGCCGAGGCGCCCACGGCGCCCGCCGAAAGGCTCCACATCCGCTGGTCGCCGGCTTCCCGGAGGACTACGTACATAGGACCTGGGGCGCGCGTGCTTTCCCATATCGCATGCCCCGGACCCACGGATCCCGACCGGGCGAGACCGCCGTCGGCGCGGCGCAACTCCGCCCGCGCGGGAGAGCGGAGGCCCAGAAAGGTGAGGCGTATGCGGCCCCCGGCAAGGGACTCCATGCTCAGTCGAGGCGCGTTTTCAATCGCCCGCCCCGAAGCATGGATGCCGATAGCGCCTTGCAGGACGAAGCGGCCGGTGGCATCGGTGAGCGCCTGCGCGTTAGACCCGCCCAGGGAAATTTCGGCTGCCGCTACGGGCACCAGCTTGCGATCGACGGCCCGCCCCCTCACATTGACCTGGGCGACGGCGAGGAAGGGCATTATCAAAACGGGAATCATTCGGGATAGCATCGGCATCAGGATGGCTCCTTGGGGAATCCGGGGGAAGCGGAAGGGGTGTGTAAGAGCAGATGGCGGAAGCGCCAATATTCTGTGACCCGGACCCCGGCCCATCGGCCTACCCACAGGTTGAGCGCGACCAGGAACAGCAAGGCTTCGGGAAAGGTCATGAGAACCAGGGACAGGGATTTCAGGGAGATGATCGCGTAGCAGCTGAGAATGGCGAAGCCGGTTACCACGCTTCGCAGCAGGGCCGCCGGCATGCCGTCTTCGACCACGGTCCGCGAAAAGCGTTCCACTGTCATGGTCAAGACCACCACGGGGAAAAGCGATACGAATACCAGGTTGTGCAGATTGAAGGTGAGGCCCAGGTACGTCAGCGCGAGCATGGTCCCCACCACGAAGATCATGATGATGGCCAATTTGGGGGTGCGCGTGATCTTGAAACTTTCGAAAACCGCACGGGCCACGGCGCAAACGCCGATCACGAGGAAAAAGGAAAGGATGCCCCATACCAGCCCGGTCTCTTGGGCGGCCGAGGCGATCAGGGTGGGCAAAAAGGTTCCGAACGGCTCCAACCCTATTATGTTCCGGAAGATCACGGTGATGAAACCGCCGACCGGCACCAGCAAGAGCACTTTAAGCACCGCGAGGCTCAGGCCCACGCGGTTGAACACCTCCCAGATCCCCATGATCGATCCCAATTGCTCGCGGCCCAGGCCGATCTCCTCCTTACCCACCAGAATAGGCGAGGTCTTGAACAGGTACTTGAAGTTGATGTTGGGGCTGTGGCGGAACAGGATCTCGTCGCCATGGTAAAGCGCCAGGTAATTGTCGGGGACTTCGGCGAAGTGCCGATTGGTGGGGCAGAAGGGAACCCAGAAGCCCGATACGTACGCCTCGGCCCATTGGTGCGTGGTGCGCTTGGCGCCCTTTTCGAGGATTAATCCGCCCACTAACCGGCAAGGGACCCCGGACGCGCGCAGGAGGGCGGCCAACAACCGGCTTTTCCCGTTGCAGCTGGCTTCGCCCAGGCGCAAGGTCGTGAGGGCGTCCGTGCTCCCGCTGAAACTCCGGTAGGCGATGCTATCGCTCGCATAGGAGAACACCGCTTTTAGCAGCGGAAGGGCTTTGGATCGATCGGGGGCGAGCCGGCGCGCGAGCGCGACGATTTCGGAATCCCGGGATTGGATCATCGGCGTGGGGTCGAGACTCCTGGCCGCTTCTTCGGAAACGGCGGTCTCCAGCGGCAATCCCGCATCCAGGTCGAAACGCGTCCGTTCGCCCAAGGTCTTGAACGCGACGACGGCGCGGTGGCTTCCCTTGGTATCGGAGGTGGAAAGGTTGAGCACACGGTTGCCGTTCGAATCCTGCGCTACCTTATGCCCCGCGGGCCCGCCGTCCACGGTTTCCTCCCAGTAATGCTGGCGCTTTTCCGCGAGGGGCAGAAAGGTGGAGATATCCACCGAATCGCCATGCCCATCGAAGCTCATCTCCAGCGTTACCGCATATCCCTTCCAGGGCACCACATGGTCCAGGGTATACCCCAGGGCCAGCAGCTTGTAGGCGATAATGGCCGATGGAACCGCCAGGAAGAAGAACAGGGCCGCCAGGAGAGGACCCTTTTTCATGGGATTACGCACCCTAAACTTGCGGCATAGCTCTGTACCGAGGCGATAAGGCTCGAGGTCGGGAACTTGTTCTTCAGGTTCTGGACATCAATATTGGCGGCCGGGCAATTCTTGGCCTCGGCATCGATGCGGGCGAGGTAGTAATAACAGAAATCGGAAACATTGCTCGGCGGCGTCAATGCCAGCACCGCGTTGAAACGGGCGGTGGCCTCACCGGGTTTGCCTTGGTGATACAGGCATTTGCCGATGTAGAACTCGGCGTTGTCACGCAGAACCGAGACCGGGAACCGCGCCAGCAGCGCCTGCATGAGGGTGATGGTGCCCGGATAATCCTTTAGATCATACTGGATCAGGGCTTGGTAGTAGACCGCGTTGTCGGCCCGGGGTCCCGAAGGCGCGGATTTTTCGAGGGCCTGGAATGTCGCGAGCGCGGCGGCGTACGCTTTCTGATCGAATTGGCAACGCCCGTAATAATAGGCGGCATCATCACGCTTGATCGAGGTGGGGTAAGCATCCATCACGTGCTTGAAAACCACCTGGGCCTCGCCGCCTTTCCCCAGTATGTAGAGTGAGGCGCCCTGGTAATAGGCGGCTTCGGCGGCGTAGATACTCTTGGGGAATGCGGTTTCGAAGCCCGCGAAAAGGGCCAGTGCCGCCGCCAGGCTGTCCTGCTGGAAAAGCGAACGCCCCAAATAGTAGCTGGCGTTATCCAACCTTACGCTGGAGGGATAGTCCGATATCACCTTTCGCAGGCGTTCCTTGGCCTTGTCGAAATTCCCTTCCAGGTACTGGACGTGCCCTTTGAAGAATATCACCGCGTCCAGTTTTCGGCTTGCGGGGTATGTCGAGATGAAGCCATCTATCACGCTATCCGCCTTCCCGAGCGCGGCTGGTTGCCCCGGGCCCGAGGCGATCGCGAGTGTGTAGGCCGAGTAGACTTGCGCATATCCGCTTTCTTCGGGGGTCATGGGCGAGGTTCCCCCGCCCGTGCAGGCCGACAAGGTCCCTATCAGGATGGCGGAAAGGCATAACCCTCCCCATCTCCCGTTGTATACTGGATTTTTCATGCGTAGCTCTCCTTTTGAATTCGTCATCCATCAATCCTCATGATCGATCTCCTCCGACTGACCGATGCCCGCTTTGAATGCGCGCAAGCCCTCGGCGCAGGGGCCATTCTCGCGAAGGCGGTAGGCGCTCAAGCTGTCCGGAAGCAACCGGTCCAGGCAGGCGCCCATGTTCATTTCCTTGAACCAGGCGTCGACCTTAAGCGCCAGGATGATATTGTTCGCGCTGTCTTTTGCGATACGGATACCGGCGGAATCCTGGAAGTCCAAGCCTTCCTCCAGGCTAATCTCGATGGTGAAGGCTCTATCCGGTGCGGTTCCGCCGGTCTTCCCCGCGACGAGGAAATTATAGCCGGGCTTGGCCGGACTCGCATTCGGATCCGTCGCGGCCGGGGTCAGACCTATTTGAGTGTACGTTCCCGCGGGTAGTCTGAAGATCCCGATGGGCGGGGTAGCGCGTCCGGATATGAGATCCATTGCGAATTCGCCTTTCAATCCGAATTCCTTTTCCAGGCAATTCTCCTCGGACTTGCCGCACGTGGCGCTGTCCGGCGCGGTGAATTCGATGCGCGCCACGCGCACCTCGATGGCGGACAGGATCAGGATGCCACCCGCCGAATCCTTTACCGCCAGGGCGCTATCGAGCGCGCCGGTTCCGGCCGCGGCCGTTTTCGCTTTCGGCCCCCCGGGAGCGACCTTGGCCTGTAACGCAACGGTTACCTCGGCCAGGGGTGGGTTGCCGGCGCCGGCCCCCCCCGCGACGCGATCGAAACATCCCGACAGGGACGCGGCAATCAGCAGGGGCAGTGTTAGGGATTTCGGGATTGGCTTACGCACGCGGCTGCTTTCCCTCACGGGTAAGGGGGAATACCTGCATGTTCACCTGGTACACGATTTCGGATTCGCGGTATTGCCCAGCGAATGAGAGTAAATCCTTCCACACCGCTTCCAGTCGCGACTTCAGCTCCAGGTACGCGCCTTTGGGAAGGCCGATGGTGACTGATCGGATGTCCCGTGCACGGGAGGGGATATTCTTCACCGCACGATGGGCCAATTGGATGGCGGCCATATGGTAATTGCGGAAGGCGAGATCCGCGACCTCGGAATCCGTGCTTATGACCATTTCCGTCGGGTTCCATTTACCCGTCGCCGCATTTTTAGCGATCAGTCCCAGCCGTTCAAGCGTTTCGAGGGCATGCGCGACCTGGGTGGCGGTAATGGATGGGGAAATCCGGTCGGCTATCCAGGCGTCGCTCCCATTGTAATCCTTATGCGTCACCAGCTCCCTAACTACCGGGATGAACCAATGGGAGAAGGCTTCGAATTGGGATTTATCCAGTGTCTTGACGGTGGAGTACCGTTTGTTCTTCGCGATCTTCTGGTAGAAATGGTTCTTCTCGTCCAGGTCTCGCGCCTGATCGTAGCCGATGAGGGATTGGAAGAAATCCGTTTCGTGCCGATTGAGCTTGAAGGCTTTCGCGGTAGCCAGCGTGTTCGCGGATCCCAGGTTCCTTTTTCTCTGGATCACCTGCTGCAGAAAATTGGGTGAAGAGAACCCGGCCAGGCGCGCGAAGTTCCGGAAAGTCATGACGGGGGACTCCGCTTGAATCCTTTCGATAGCGTCCTTAAGGAAGGACCGATAATCCAGGTAGCTGAAGATATCCGGTTTGGAGGACGCCATTACGTCTTAAAGAATACTCGTAGCTAGGCGAATAACATTGGCGAACATTCGAAATAAATATGATTCAGTAAAATATTCATAAGTTATTGTAGAACAACCATATAAGAAGATTTAATAACCCAATAATTATTTTAATATGAATCAAAAATGATTCGTATTGCGGTGAATATTGGGCTGGCTTGCCGCCTTTTTGCCCTGAAAAGATTCAGCATCGGCAATGCTACCTTATCCAAAATGTCGCGCTTGATATCCTTGAGCTTGCTCTTTTTCACCGGTGCCCTATTCTCTGCCTCTGCTTCCGCAATTCCGAAAAGCGAATCCGCTCCCACCCTCCACCTGCGCCTCGGATCCGATAGCAACGCCTGCGGCATTACTTTGCCCGCAGGGGTCCGCGCGAAGGGTCGCAAGGCGGGGTTGATCGTTTGGCTCCACGGCGGCATGCGCAGCCAGAACCGGGAGAAGGGATATGAGGCGCATCGCGCCTGGATCGGGTACGCGCCCGCTACGCGCTACTACCTCTGCAGCCCTTCGGCTTACGCCGGCGCCGAGTGGCCGACCCCGGCGGGATTGGCGCATACCGAAGCCTTGATCGCCTATATGCTGAAGACCTATCCCATCGATGCCAAGGACATCAACATGATCGGCGTTTCGGACGGAAGCCTGGGCGTAATCACCTACAGCCTCCAGGGCAGCCACCCCTTAAGCAAGCGCGTTCTCATTTCCAGCGCGCCGCAACTTGTTCTGCCCTTGGAGAGCCTCGCCGGCCAGACGCGCTTCACTTCGGGTAGCTGGGATTTCCTGCAAGGCGGGCGCGATCGTTTATTTCCTCCGGATCAGGTCTTTCCGTACCTGCAGCGCTTCACGTCCCTCTATCCCAATGCCCATTTGCACGGGTTTCCCGAAGGTGAGCATGATTTTTCCTGGTGGGTCGCCAACCAACCCCAACTGCTCATGGGCTTTTTCCCCTAGCCTTCGCTTGCCGAAAAAAGCATACTTAGGCGATGGCGAATCCGCGTTTCCTGCGTATTTGGGCTTCCGTGCCTTTGCTGGCGGCGGCCCTGGCTTGGCCCGGGTCTTCCCTTCCCGCAAAACCGGCTTCCATGGTTCCCGCCAAAGCCAAGACGATTACGGTTCCGGAAGATAAAGCCGCCCAGGCCGCCCCGGCCGACGCGCCCGCCGCCGAATCGGGTAACCCACAAGCTACCCCACCCGCTCCCGCCAAGCCGTTGTTGGCGGAAGCGTTCATCGCGCAGAGCCTGCTCCGCATCTACCTCAACCATCCCGCCGCCATCACGGTCTATAATTCCCGCGGCCAGCAGGTTGTCCGCATGGATTCGCAACGCGAGTTGGAAACCGTCCCCCTGCAAGGCCTGACAACCGGTTTCGTCTACGTGGTCGTCCGCGCGGGTCCGGTGGAAATGACGAAGAAGCTGGTGTATACGGGGAAGTAGGCGTTGCTTCGCGGCTCTGAGCGAAGATCCCATTAGAAAAAGAGTGCTGGAAAGACGCGGTTCCGCTTGGAGCGGCATAGCGTTTGGCGTACGGGCTGCCCGCTGGTTTTATTGCTACGCCCCTTGGCGTCGGGCGTCGGGCGTTAAGAAAGAGAAATAAATTCTTCTTTCTTAACGCCCGACGCCTAGGCGCGCAGCGCCGTACGCCCGACGCCCGACCGTGTGTTGATTAAACGTGCTGAAGTGAGAGCGCCAACTGCACTCGCGCGAGCGGTCTTACTTCTTCTTAAACAGATCCGCCAACCCGCCCAAGTCCGTGTCCCCGCCACCGCCGCCGGCGGCCTTCTGGTTCTCTTCCTTGATGCGTTTGAACACCTCTTCGCGGTGGATGGAGATCTCCTTCGGCGCGTCGATGCCGATCTTGATGTTCTTCCCGTCCATTTCCACGATGGTGATGCAGATATTCTCGTTGATGCGGATGGATTCGCCCACCTTGCGTGTCAGGATGAGCATTACGGTATGATCCGTTCCCGCAGGGAGTACGCGTCATTCTCGATGATGATCTGCTTCCCGACCTTTTGGCGGATATTGATGAACAGGGGCCCCATGAGGTTGGCGGTCGATTCCATCAGCGGGGTGCGCAGGGTGACGATGACGTAGAGCAGGAGTTCCTTGGAATCCATGATGCCGAGCGAGGCCAGCTCTTCCTTCTTTATTTTGGGCTGGTAATCGGGCCGGAAGCTGAGCGGGTTGATGATGGCGAAGCGGATGTTGTTGCCCTCGTCGACGCATTCCATCCAATGGAAAGGTTGATGCTCGGGCACGGACATGATGATGAATTTGCGCGCGTTCTCGAAGCCGGGAAGGCCCGCCGGGAAGCGGATGACCTGCTCCTCGGTCCAGGGCACGCCGCTGGAAGTGATTTTCTGGGTAGTGTCCATCCTGATCGGGCTTCCTTCTACGTCTTCGGGCCGCCCGGAATGGGGCGGCTTCCATTATCCCAAATGGGTTAGGGCTATTTCAAGAGCTCAAGTACGCGCTGGGGAGCCTGGTTGGCCTGGGACAACATCGAGGTCGCGCTCTGGGTGAGGATCTGGTTGCGGGTGAATTCCGTCATTTCCTTGGCGAAGTCCACGTCGCGGATGGCGGATTCCGCCGAGGTCATGTTGGTTTCCTGGATTTCCAGGTTCTTGACGGCATGGTCGAGACGGTTGATGACGGCGCCGAGGTTGGAACGAACCGTGCTTACCGATTTGATGGCCGCATCCACCAGTGCAATGGATGTGAAGGCGGCAGAACGGCTGGTGATCGAGGAACCGGTCTGTTGCATGCCCAGGGCACCCAGAGTGATGGGCTGGATGTTCACGGGCAAGGTGTCGATGGTGCCGAGAATGCTGCCGCCGTTGAAATTGGCGCCGATATGCAGGATGGAGTTGTTGCCGCCTAATACGCCGAAGGATCCGGCCTCGCCATCGAGCAGGGTCATGCCGTTATACTGCGTGCTTTGGGCGATACGCTGGATTTCCTGCATCAGGGATTGGAATTCCTGGTTCAGGTAGCCGCGTTCCGTAGTGGAAAAGGTGTCATTATCCGACTGGATGGCCAATTCGCGCATGCGCTGCAATATGGCGGATACTTCGTTGCAGGCACCTTCAGCGATGTTCATCAGCGCAATACCGTCATTGGCGTTGCGGATCGCCTGGCTGGTGCCGCGCACCTGGGTGCGGATCTTTTCGGACACGGAGAGGCCCGCGACGTCGTCGGCGGCGCGGTTGATGCGGAGGCCGGTGGAAAGCTTTTGCAGCGAGGCATTGAGGCCGTCGTTGTTTTTCTGTAACGATCCCGACGTTATCATCGCCGTGATGTTATGGTTGATTCTGGTCATGCGGACCTCCGTCGGGATTATGACCGGCCCTCCCAGGCCGGCCTCCCCGAACGCTGTGTCAAAAAGCAAAGAAAGTGCCAACAGCGAAAAAGCCCCAAGTGGGCCGGGTTGGAGGAAAAGTTAGAGTGATGTAGCGGGATATGGAGGAAGGAATTACCGGGAGGGGGAGGGGATTGCCGGTACGGCGACGGAGAGGGAGGGGGAGTGGCTTGCGGGTTACGGGGGGAGGTGTGGAGGGAGAGATTACATTATGACGGAGGGGAAGGTTTAAGGTTTAAGGTGGGTGGGATCCCCGCATCGGACAAAATCAGAACCTTAAATCTTAGACCTTAGACCTTAAACCTTCTTCCCCCCTCACAGCGTCAAAAACGTCGCGCTGCCCTTCCTGTTGACCAAGAGTAGAATCTTGTTCCCCTTGCTCGCCTGGGTCATGGCGGTCGCGAAGGTCCCGGGATCGTCGACGGCGACGCGGTTTACTTCCAAGATGACGTCGCCTTCGCGGACACGGGCGTCGGCGGCGCGGCTGTCGGGGTCGACGGCGATGACGACCACCCCGCGGCCCAGGGACTTGTCCAACCCGTAGCGCTCTTTCAGCTCCCGGCTTATCCGCGCGACGCTCAGGCCGGCCGTGGCGGGGGCGCCGCCTTCGGCCTCGTCCCCGCGGGCGCCGGCGATGCGCTTCTCATCCTGCTTGGCGATGCGGGTCTTGAAGTCCAGGGTAATGCCTTCCCGCTGTACCTGGATTTCCACCCATTGGTTGGGGATCAACAGGGCGATGCGGTTGAGAAGGTCATTGGCGTCCCGGATATCGAGATCGCCAACCTTGGTGATCACGTCTCCGCGCTTGAGGCCGGCTTTCTCCGCCGGACTGCCGGGCACCACGCCGCCTACCAGCGCGCCGCGGATCTTGGCGCCCGCGCGCGCCGGCTTCAAGTTGCCGGCCGCATCCCCATCCACGGGTTGGATCGAGACCCCGAGCCAGCCGCGGGTCACTTCGCCGTCGCGAATCAGATCCTGGGTGATCTTTTTCGCCATGGAGATGGGGATGGCGAAGCCGATGCCCTGGTAGCCCCCTGTGCGCGAGAAGATGGCGGTGTTGATCCCGATCAACTCCCCCGAGAGGTTCATGAGCGCGCCGCCCGAATTGCCGGGATTGATGGCGGCATCGGTCTGGATGAAATTCTCGTAGCTGTTGATGCCGGTGTTCTTGCGCCCCTTGGCCGAGATGATGCCCGTGGTCACGGTATGCGAGAGGCCGTAGGGATTGCCCACCGCGAGCACCCATTCGCCGATGCGCAGCTTGTCCGAATCCCCCAGCGGAAGCGTAGGTAGCTTGGCGGTTACGGCTTTGATCTTGATCACCGCGATGTCCGAGGGCTTGTCGGTGCCGACGATGGTGCCCACGTATTCGCTTTCGTCGGAGAGTTGGACCTTGATGAGGTCGGCGCCTTCGACCACGTGGTTGTTGGTGAGGATGTACCCCGAAGGGCTGATGATGACCCCCGAGCCCAGGCCGGTTTCCTTGCGGGGGCGGGGATTGGACTGCTTGGACTCGGGCATGCCGAAGAAATACTGGAAGGGGCCGTTGTCGAGGAAATCGTCGTAGCGCGAACCATCGCCCGAGGCGGGCAGGTTATGCTCGCTATAAATGCTTACCACGGCAGGGATGGCCTTTTCGGCCGCGTCCGCGAAGACCTGCTGGAAATCGCGAAGCCCGGGCGGCAGGCGCGGCTTGGAAACTTCGGGAAGCGAATCGAAAAGGATTTCTTCGCCTTGGGATTGACGTTGCGGTTCCCCGGATTCCCCCGCCCCTGTTCCCGGCGCCGCGGAATCCCCGGGCCGCGCGGTTCCGGGATCGGCTTTCTCCCCGTTCCGAGCGGGAAGAACCTTATCGATGCGGCAGGCGGCCAGGCCCAGGCCCAGGAGGCAGGCCGCTATCAGGTAACGGGAGGCTCGCATCCCGGAAAAGATAGGATTACGCGTTTCCGCGGGCGACCCCGCCCGAGACGATGAAGGCCAGCATCTTGGCGCTTTCCACCGAAGCCAGCGGCGTGATGCGATCCCGCGGCACCAGCATCATGTAGCCGCCCATGTTATAGGATTGCGGCATATACACCGCGACGCGATCGCCCGCCTCGGGCAGGAACTCCAGGGTATCGGCGGTCACGAAGCCGAGCAGTTTGATATCGGATCCCGGCGGGGCCGGAGCGGTTTCGGTGAGCAGGGGCAAGTGCCCCATTGCCACCATCACCGGACGGTTGAACATCTTCTTCTCGCCCACGAAGGAATTGATCAGATCCTTGATGGAGAAATACATGAGCTTGACTACCGGCAGGCGCGTGACGGCTTTTTCGAAATAGTCGAAGACGCGGGTGAAGAAGATGTTGGAGGCCACCGCGCCTACGAGGATGATGAAGAGAATCGTGCACAGGAATCCCAGGCCGGGGATGGGGATGCCCAACCATCCGTCGATGGTGGTGAAGACTTTGAAGATGACCCAACTGGTGACCATCACCGGGGCCAGCAGCAGGATGCCCTTCAGGAAATTGCCGAAAATCTTCTTCATCATGGCGCGGTCCTCAAATCACGACTCTGACGCCGGTCGCGGATCCCACCAATAAGGTGGACTTGGCGCCGTAGCGCAGGAACAAGCCATGGCCCACCACCCCGGGCAGGGCGTTGAGGGCCGCGTCCAGGGCGCGCCAATCGGGATCGGGACCGAAGGTCGCGTCCAGTATCAGGTTGCCGTTGTCCGAAACCACGGGGCCGTCCTTGCCGCCCGCGGCCATGCGCAGCGTGGGCTTGCCGCCCAAGGCCTCGATGCCGCGCGCCACCAGGCGCGAAGCGGAGGGCATGACTTCGACCGGCACCGGGAACTTCGCCCCCAGCCGGGGGACAATCTTGCTCTCATCGGCGATGATGATGAAGGAAGCGCAGGCTTCGGCCAGCAGTTTTTCGCCGACCATGGCGGCCCCGCGGCCCTTGATCATGCCTTTGTCGGGATCGACTTCATCGGCGCCGTCGACGTAGAGGTCGACGCTGTCGATTTGATCGGGAGGAACCAGGGGGATGCCTTCGGCTTTTGCGAGCAGCGAGCAGGCCAGGGAACTGGATACGCCCGTAACCGTAATCTTCTCTTCACGGATGCGGCGGGCGACTTCGCGCACGAACCAGGTGGCGGTGGATCCGGTGCCCAGACCCACGATCATCCCATCCTTGACGTATTCGGCGGCCTTGAGGCCCACGCGCTGTTTGGCGTCCATGGACACTTTCGGTTAAAGAACGGTTCGCTGCGGTCCCTGCCGCGCGCCTAAATCTAGACTAATGTAACGGATCCTGAAAATCGGGTAAAAATAGGGGAAAAAAGCCCGACGGAAAGGGCCCCTCGCTTGCAATCGGAATTCAAAATCTTATCTTATTGGTCCCTCGAGTGGTGTCCGTTGCGCGGGTAATAACGGCCCATTCAAACAGGCCAGGGAGGCGGATTTCGATCCGCCTCCCTGGCTCCTCGAAACAGGCCGAAGTCTTGCAGGAAGCCTTGCGGAAATCAGGATTTACTTTCATGACGCTTCGCTTGCCTTTGTTTCGGGGATACGTCGGGGCCGCTGCCCTGGCGGTCTTGGTCTTGCTGCCCGCATCCGTCGCCGCCTGGGGCGTGCAAGGGCATCAAGTGGCGGCCGCGTTGGCCGAGGATATGCTTACCGCCAAGGCGAAGGCGCAGGTTCACGCGCTTCTCGATCCCGCCGGTGCTCCCGGTACCTTGGCCTCGGTCGCCAGCTGGGCCGATGATGTCCGCACCTTGCGGCCCAATACCCGTCCCTGGCATTACATCACGCTCGAGAACGATAATCCGCATCCGGATCCCGCCCGGGCCGATACCCCCAACGTGGTCACGGGCCTGCAACGGCAGCTCGCGATCCTTTCGCGCCGCGACGCCGACCGCTATGCCCGCGAAGAGGCGCTTAAATGGGTCGTCCATCTCGTAGGTGATTTGCATCAGCCGCTGCATGCCGGCGAGGATCATGACAAGGGCGGGAACCTGGCCCAGGTGCGGGTCAATCGGCGCGCCTACGCCTTGCATGCCGTGTGGGACTACGTACTGCTCGAAAAAATCCATCTGCCCTCGGACAGTATCACGGCCATGCTGGAACGCGAAATCACGGCCGAGCCCGGCTGGCTGGACCGTAACGCCCAGGGTACCCCGGCGGAGTGGGTCAAGGCCACGCATGCCCTGGCGCCGGCTTGCTATCTCCTCCACGGCAAGCCGCTGCCCAAGGCCGCGAAGGTGCAATTGGATCGGGATTATGTCCACGCCGCGACGCTTACCTCCTTGGCGCAACTCAAGCTGGCCGGGGCCCATCTCGCCTTCGTGCTCAACCAGGCCCTGGATTCCGGCGGCTTCGGTACCTTTCTGCAGCCGCACCCCGGCGGACGACCCGCGGAGGACGCCTGGTTCGCGCAGGCGGATGCCGGCGTGGAATCCGATTCCGCCGACGCGCCCGCCGGGAACAAACCCTCTCCCTCTCACTCGTCCGCGGCCGCCCCGTCCGCTCCTGAGACGACATCGGTTCACGAAAGATCGGCGACCCATGCCCGCGATATCGCAATGCCCCCGCGCGGCAATGGGGCGGACACGGCCCATGTTCCCATCTGGGCCTCGGGTTCGCGGCGCACTCTCATCGCCTACAAGCGTTATTCCTGGAGCACTAACTCCAAGGTGTATCATTTGTCCATCTGCGCCGATGTGCGCCGCATCCTGCGGAAAAACCTGCAAACCTCGGACAAGCGGCCCGAGGACAGGGTTTTGCACGACGGCTGCCCCATCCCCTGATCCCTTCCGGTAAAATCCCGGTTTCCCTACGGTCACCGAAGTCCCGCGGTTGCGGGCCGGGCGGGCTTTCCTTGGTAATTTGCGCAATCGAGGGCCCGGGCTTCCGCGCCGAATGCGCTTGGGCTTTTTGCGGCTTTGGCGAACTGGAATTTTTCCGATGCATGGCCCTATAATCAGATCAATGCGCTTTCCTTTCCTCCCATCCGATTCCCCCTTCCGGGGCGGCAGGCCCGTGTCCGCGGTCGGCTCATTGCTGCTCGCCGCGGCCGCGCTGACGGGTTGCCTGGGACGCGGTACCCTCGAAAAGGCCGAGGTGCCCGCCGAAACCGGTAAGCCCATTGGCGGTGATACGAAGGCTTTCGGTATCTACCAGTGGAACAAAGACTCCACCTACCAAGCCGGATTGGAAGGCGAGATCAACGCGCTGGGCACCAGCCCCACCTACGCGATGTATTTCGTCGACAAGGATATGGGCTTCCCCAAGGATATCGTGGGCTTCAATTCCCAACGCGGCATCAAGACCGTGTTGAGCCAAGAGCTGGAGAGCTATACCGATCGCGGTAATAGCCACGTGCTCGATTCCATCCTGGCCGGCCGATGGGACGGGTACTTCCGCCGCTTCGCCAAAGACGCGCGCGGCTCGCGGGACGTGATCTATTATCGCTTCGGATACGAAATGAACGGCGATTGGATGTCGTGGGGCGAACAGCCGGAAAAATACACCAAGGCCTGGAAGCGCGCGTGGAAGATATTCCGCGACGAGAAGGCCTATAACGTGCGCTGGGTGTTCAGCGCCAATGTCCTTTGGGACGATCGTACGGTCAAGGCGGATATCCTGCCTTATTATCCCGGCGATAGGTACGTGGACGTGGTCGGGTTGGACGGCTACAACTTCGGCGACAACCATTCGCGCAACCACCATTGGAAATCGTACACGGACGTCTTCGAAACCTCGCTGGACGCGCTCAAGAAGCACTTCCCCTCGAAGCCGTTGTGGATCACGGAAATCGGCTGCGCCGAAGGTCCCGGCAAGGCGGAATGGATCCGGGACTTCTTCGCGCATTTCAATGCCGACCCGGACGTGCGCGTGTTCGTGTGGTTCAACGAGGACAAGCAGTACGCCGGCGAACCCAACTGGCGCTTCGACAGCGACAAGGATTCGGCGGAGCGCTTCCGCAATTGGGCCATTTACAATAATTCGATTACGATGTTCTCATTGCCGACGCTGGGCGAAGAGACTACGGCGGAGTTCGCGCCGGGGCTGGGGAATGACGCGGCGGTGCGGTTGTGAGGGGGGAAGAGGTTTAAGGTCTAAGGTCTATGGTTTAATGAGGAATTTTTTGACCGGGCCCACGAGACGGCCCCCCTTAAACCTTAGACCTTAAACCCTCCCCTCTCCGGATCACTCCCTGTGATTCTCCCGCAATAAGTCATTCACCGTCTTAACCGGATTGAAAGTCTCCAGCGGCGCTTCCACGAACGCGGTGTTCCAGAACGCCATGGAACCGTTCCATAGACCCGGCAGCTCCAGCGCCTTCAGCGGTTTCCCGTCCTTGGATTTTTCGGAGATGAAGCATGCGTCGCTGTCCGTGAAGTCCTGTAGCTTGTAGAGGGTACCGTCGCAATCGCGCAGGCCGCATACGAGATCAACGGGATTGAAATGCGTCGAGGACTCGAGGATCTTCCGCTGATCCGCCTGGCTAAGATCGATTTGGGACGTCTCCACGATCTGCGGCCGCACGCTCCCGTCGGCATGGCGCACCCAGAACGGGCCCCCGCCGGGTTCGCCTACGTTCTTGACCATGGCGCAGACCCTGAGGGGCCGGGCGAAAACGCCCGCCAGCCATTTCGCTTTCTTGGCCACCGCGGAATCGTCGGCGGGTGGGTCGAGGAGCGCCCTCGGCGCAGAGACGCCCAGACGCTGGGCGGCGAAATGGGCGGCCTCTTCGACCAGGCGCGCATCGGCCGCTCCTGCGCGCAGTGCGCGTTGGTAGACGAAGCTGCGATCCTGCAACCGCAATAGGTAGCCGGCCAGGCGGCGGCGGAACGCGGTCTCCAGGGGGCGCTCGCGCGCCGGTCCTACGTTATCGATGTTCTTGATGAAGACGAGATCCCCGCCGGTATTCTGCAGGTTCTCCAGCAGGGCTCCGTGTCCCCCCGGTCGGAACACCAGCTTGCCTTCCGCATCGCGGAAGGGCGCGTTGTCCGCATCGGCGGCGAGGGTATCGGTGTTGGGCTTTTGCCGGGACAGATCGATGTTGAATACGATGCCTCGCGCCTCGAAAGGGATGCGCGCATCGTCCAAGGCTTGATGGATGGCCTGCTCATGCTCGGGGGATACGGTAAAATGCAGGCGGCATAGGGAACCGGCATCGCGGATAAGGGCGACAGCTTCGGCGAGATGCTCGTGCAGCGGCGTGCGCGGCGCGGAGGCTTCGGAGTGGAAGGGGATGAGGGCCTTGGGGCGATCGGCAAATCCCAGGCCCGTGGGGGAGAGCAAGGCTTCGAGCCATGGGCCATAGTCTTCTGCGGCCAGGGTAGCATCCGGGTCCCGACCCGCCGCCGCCACCGTTGCGCGCAGTTCCGGGTAGAACGGGAACTCGCGGATGCGCGTAAACCACTCTACGGTTTCGCGCGCATCGGCATCCTTAGCGGCTTCCGTTCGCAAGTGCGCGAAGCTGGGGGATTCCCCGCGTTTGCGGATGGCTGATAAACCCTTGAACATGCGGGTAGCGGCCCCTGAGGCAGGCACGAATACCGAAGCGCGCCCGGCAGCAGCGGCCACGGTATAGGCGGCCTCCAGGGCTTCGGATTCGGCGGCGGAGAGTCTGACGATGCCGTCATTGGGGGAGCAGGCGCGATCCAAGCGGGAGTACCTGCTCCCGGCCCGGAACAGCTCGAGTTGGGCCGACGCCCGCTCCTCGCTGATCCCGCGGGACCGTAGCTGCTCGCGATCCGGATCATTGAAGACGGGGGTAGGGGTCCCGTTCCGGTTCAGAGTTGACCCCCGGTCCGGGCCATGAGAGCGGCAACGCGGGCCGAGAGATGCGCATCCCGCCAGCGCTCCGCGAAGGCGTTCGCGAAACCCAGGGAATAGCGCGCCAAGCGCCGGGAGCCGAGAACCAGGAAAAGCAGGGAAAGCGCGATGGACAAGGCAGCCCCGCCGCGCATCCAGGCCGTGTTGCCGCCTCCGTCCATGTAGAACAAGATAGTTTTAACTCACTTGATTTTACCCTACTTGTCCGCCAGAGCCACGATGTTCCAACCGAACAGGAAACCGGCCACGCGGATTCCCTCTTGCTTGAATCCCGCGCCCTGCAGCAAAGCCCGCAGATCCTGGTGCCGGAACAACGACTTGTGT
This sequence comes from Fibrobacterota bacterium, assembly GCA_023249635.1. GTDB lineage: Bacteria > Fibrobacterota > Fibrobacteria > UBA11236 > UBA11236 > Chersky-265. The sequence continues at coordinate 14,001 of JAHFCH010000003.1, read as the reverse complement.
TCGTCGATCTCTTCGCGGCTTACCAGCCCCAGGCGGGCCAGCGCGCGCAGGACGGGGTCGGCGACGGCATGGGGGGTGGTGAGGATTAGCCGGCCGCCGGGCGCCAACACGCGATTCATCTCGGCGAAGAGTCCCGGAAGGGATGCTGGATCGAGATGCTCGATTACGGCCAGGGAAGAAACGCAGGCAAAGTCCGCATCCGGAAAGGGCAGGCGCGCGCCGGGCTCCCATGCGAAGCGGATGCGTTCTACGCCGGAATCCTCCGTGCCCGGGGAGGCGGCTTCCGGATCGAGCCCGATCTTGCGCGTAAAGGGCGCGCGCAACAGAAACCAGGGGTTGGAACCGCAGCCGATATCCAGAATCGAATCGCCGCGGGGTGGGGGGATGAGCGCGGCGAGGGCCCGGCGTATGCGCAGGCGCGCCAGCAGGGCTTCCAGGATACCGGTTCCGCGCGTAGGCCGCGCGCCCGCATCGCGCGCAGGCATCAGTCCAGCTTCCGGACCAGGATCCCGTACTTGATGATTACCCACAGGGCGCGGAACCCGTCCTTCATGCGGATTTTCTTGCCCTCTTCATAGGTGCGCCCGTGGTAATCGATGGGTACCTCGTAGATGCGCAATTTCCTGCGCGCGATTTTGGCCACGATTTCGGGCTCGAAGCCAAAGCGGTTTTCGCGGATGACGATACCTTCGAGGGCCTTGCGCGTGAAGACCTTGTAGCAGGTTTCCATATCGCTGAGGTTGAGGTTGGTGAAGATGTTGGAGAGCAGGGTCAGGAGGTTATTGCCCACGGCGTGCCAGAAGAAAAGCACGCGGCGCGTATCCCCGACGAAACGGGAACCGATAACCACGTCGGCGCGGCCGTCCTTGATGGGTTTGAGCAGGACGGGGTAATTGGCCGGATCATATTCGAGATCCGCGTCCTGGATGAGGATGATATCCCCCCCGGCCGATGCGATACCGGCCCGCAGCGCCGCCCCTTTGCCCGCGTTCTTCGGCTGGTGGATAACGCGTATGTTACCCGCATTGCGTGCCAAGCCGTCGAGGATCTCGGTGGTCCCGTCGGTACTGCCGTCGTTCACGAGGATGATTTCATCGGCCAGGCCGGTGGCGGTGACCGCGGCGAACAGGGTGGCCACGGTCGGGGCTTCGTTGTATACCGGAATCACTACCGTTGTCCGCATAGGCGATATTATCCCATCGATCGCGGGAAAATGCCTGATTCCGGTTGCGGATCAGCCCCAGCCGCGGTAAAGATGGCGGGCGCGGGAGCGGGTGGGCTTGCGGACCCGGGTGAGGTCCGCCTCGCAGCGCGATTCCTTAAGGAAGTTCAGGCGATCGTGATCCCGGGTCAGCCGGGTATAAGAGGCCAAACGGCTCTCCACGAAGCGCCGGCGCAGGGATTGGCCACCGAACCAGCGTTGCACGAACAACACCTCGCGGTTGGAGCTGAACAGGCTATCCAGGCCCGAGACGGTATAATCCTGGGGCGGGGGCAGAGGGTAGGAGCCTTCCAGCGACAGGGAGGCCTCCCGCAGGGAATCCACCGCGCGGCAACGGTTTTGGTGGGCATAGGCGTCCATGAGGATTTCCATGGCGGGTAGATGGCTCGGGTACCAGGTTAGCATGGCGCGCGCGTATTTCGCGCTGGAATCGTACCGATCCAGCGTGGCGTAGATGCGCGCCAACGATTCGTCGCGTCGTTTGTCGTCCGGCGCGAAGTGTTGCACGAACATCACCCGCTCCACCGCTTCCTTCTCGCGCCGGAAACCGGTAAGCACCCGCACGTAGCCGTAATTGGCGTCCTCATTGGCGGGGTTCAGGTTGAGCGCCTTCACCAGGTAATCGGTGTATTCCTTTTCATCGTCCTCGGCGGCGATGGCCTTCATGGCGTAACGATCGGAAAGCAGTTCGGGAATGCGCAGGTACAGGTGCAAGCAGGCCAAGGCGGCCAATGCGCCGCCGGCCACGGTCTTGGCGGCCAACGGGAATCGTTTGGTGGGAATGCCGACTGAGAGGAAGGACCAGCCGTACCCTATGAGCGCCCAGTAGGCGATGCGCGCAGGGGCCTGCTCCAGCACCGGGCAGAACATGCCCAACATGGCCATGGCGGCCAGGGAGAACAGCGCGTACTTGGCTTCTACGCGCCATTCCTGGAAATACACGCGGGCCAACCCGTAGGCCGCGCCGAACAGCAGCATCAATTCCAGGGTCAGGTAGACCGCGCCGCCTTCTGCCAAGGCTTCGAGGTAGTGGTTCTGGGCATGGTACAGGATAGGCAAATCCGCCCCCGAACCCTGTCCGGGCCAGACGCCCTGGAAGGGCACCACCGAAAACCGGAAGCCGCCGATGCCGCTGCCCAGGAATGGCGCCGACAACCAGGTATGCCAAGCCGAAGCCCAGGCCCACGGCCGGAAGCCGGGCGCCGCGGGCGAAAGCGCCGAAGCCATCTTGTGCAATTGGATTTCAGGAAGGTTGATCCAGGCGAGGCCCAGCGCCAGGGTGATGCCCGTGATCCAGGCCAGGCGTTCGAAGCGCGGCTCGCGCCCGTCCAGCTTTACCGAGAGGAAGAGCAGCGGAAGGAAGCACACGAAGAATACGCCCTGCACGATACGCGAATCGACCAGCAGGATACTGAGCAGGACCAGCAGGCTGGAAGAATACAGCAGCACCTGCACGGGCCGATGCGGATCGCGATGCTTTTCCATCAGGTAGAAGTGCAGGAACGCGCCCAGGATGAGCATGCTTCCGAAGAGGTGTTTGTCGCCGAAAAAGGAGGTCGCGTAGTAGGCTGCCGCGGTATCGATATCACCGGCCGCCTGCGCCGCTCCCGAGGCCGCGCCGAGATGGGAAAGGGTGACCAGGTCGAGCAGGCCCCGCATCACGCATAGCAGCACCAACGGCGGCATGAGCCATTTCTGGGCCAGGGGCGCGCGCATGAAGCCCAGTAAGAAAGCCAAGAGCACGCCGACCTCGGCCACGGCCGCCTCCTGGAACACGGCGTGGCGGGAGAGGCGGAAATAAGCCAGCAGCCAGAAGCCCAGGAAGGGGATGAGGGCGCGGGATACGCGCAGGTGGGGAAGGTAGAGTAGGGCCAGCACGGCGAGGCCGGCGGTCATCAGGGGCGATTTGAGATCGGAGGCGCGGACCAGGGACGACGAGACGGAAAGCGCTCCGCCCCATACCAGGGCCAAGGCGAGCAGGATGAGGATGCGTTTCAGCTGTGTCGGCATAGGTACGAAAAAAAAGACCCGGACGGTTCCGGGTCTTCTGGGTTAACCAATGGATTCACTGGCTTAGTAATTCGGAATGTACGCCCGGCACTTGCCGCCCGGGACACCTGCGCCCGCACCACCGGCATGGCTGAAGGTGTCCGTACCCAACGCATAGGTCGAGAGGAAACCATCAGTGGTCTTGGTGCAATCCCCGAAGGTGGTGAACACGGTTGAGGTAAGGGTGGTCGTACCGTCCGTGTAGGTAAACCATTTCGAACCGTTGGCATTCGTAGCGCTGGTCGGCTTCTGGAAACCGATCTGAGCGAAGGTTCCGGCGGCGCCGGTTTCCTGCGAGTAGGCGCTGTTAAGCGTTTCCCAGTTGGCAGTTACGCCGGGAGCCTCGGCCGCTTTGGCTTTCGCGCTCACGCCGAACATCTTCGGAATGGCGAGCGCGGACAAGATGCCGATGATGACGATAACGACCATAAGCTCGATAAGTGTAAATCCCTTTTGCATTTTCCTTTTCTCCTGGTTATTGACGGTCATTTCAAGTTGCTTTCCGTTATATGATAGTCGCCGTCATGCGTGCCGGCAAGTCGATTAGAAGTTAGGGGTATAGTCATGGCAATCGCCAACGCTGGCGCCATGGCTGGCATTGTCCGCGACGATATCGAAATCGGACACGAAGTTATCGGTGCCGTCGTTCAGGCAATTGCCGAAGTTGTTCAGGGGGGTGGCAGTCATCTGATTGTCAGCAGCGCTGGCATATCCGAACCACTTGGACTGGGTGGTGGGATCGGCGAAGCCAATCGCGTTCCAGTCGCCGGCCGCGCCCTTCTCCTGTACATACGCGCTTTGCAGCGTTTCCCAGTTGGCGATCACTCCCGGGGCTTCGGCCGCTTTGGCCTTGGCGCTGGTTCCGAACATCTTGGGAATCGCAAGCGCGGACAAGATGCCGATGATGACGATAACGACCATAAGCTCAATGAGGGTGAATCCTTTTTGCATCTTCATTTCCATCTCCTTTTTCAGATAATCGAAAAAAGCTCTCGACATGCTCACGATCTTAACGCTTTTCCCGCCGACCTGACAAGCGCAAGCGGTATGCCAACCGCTTTCGCCGCGTCCGGCTTCGGGATTCCGCCCGAAAGCCCCGATTGCCCCTAAAAACGCGGGTAAAGTTGCAGTAAACCCTTTCGCAAAACGCGAAGTAAACCGGAAGAATGCGAAGAGGGGTTTGGGATGCGGTAGTACTTTGCGGCGACCACGGGGGTAATGTGCAGGTTTCCCCCTTGGATCATCTGCGCAGCAATTCAAGCAGTCTTCGCGAGTCCGTCGATAGGCTGTCCGTCAGGTACTCGTGCAAAAGCCCCAGTCCCATCAATTCGGCCATCGGTTCCAGTTGCACCTCGTATAGCACTTTGGCAACGGTTTCCTTGCGCCCTGCCTCTACGGCCGGATTCCCCGGGTACAGCTTCAGGATCTTTTGCACGAAAATCTCCTTGTTGATGGTGTTGGTCGAGTGCACGTAGCGATCGACCAGGAAGGCCAGGGCCACGCGGCGGCCTCCCCCCTTGGACAGGAACGTGGCGCATAAAGTGCGGATATGGTCCGGTACCTTCTCGTCCAAGGTTATTGGCTTGATGTATTCGGCCGCTTTGGCGTAGTCGGAATCGTGGGCCACCTGGGCCATGGCCGTATACAAGCGTAGCTTCCAATCCTTGGGGTATTCCCCGATGCCCCGATCAAGCAGGCGCAAGGTCTTGGGCAATTGGCTCTTTTCCTTGGTCAATACCACGCCTGCGAATTCATACGCCTGGTATAGATGCGGATTGAGGATCGTGACCACATCGAGCATGTGCCCCAGCCACCCGTAACCCTTGCCCGCGAGGTAGGAATCGGCGAAATAGATCACGGCCTGTATCCAGAGCAGGTCCCCGGCGGCTTCGTCCAGGTCCAGCATGCAAGGCTTGAGCAATTTTCCGGAAGGCAGGAAGGTAAGCCGTTCCTCGTTCCAGTCGAAGGGTTTGGTGTCGTCCGCCTTATTGATGAGGAACATGGAGAACACGAACAGGAGCAGAAGGGCGACGAGACCTATCCAGGTTCGATCGCCGCCGCGGGGCAGTGCCGGATCGGTTCGCATGGTCAGAGTATAATATATGCGGCGGCCTGGCCTCAATCCCGCCCCCGCGGTTTTACCGGCCCGGTCCGCCGGTTTTCGCGTCGGTTTTACCTTGGGTTGTGCCTTGGGTCGTACCTTTGGTCTTGCTTTCGGATAGAGCATCGGCGCAACAGCGGAAGCCCACGAAGGGGTAGCGCACCGAAGGGTAGAAGCTGAATTTGGAAAGGGAGCAAGTCGCCTCGTTGCCGGTGGTCCAATTCCCCCCGGCCACCATATAGAAGTCCGGATCCGGCGCAGGGGTGGAAGTCCATTCCCACAGATTGCCGGCCAGATCATAAACGCCATAGTAGGATCGGCAAACCGGAAAACGTCCCGAGCGCGACGCCGCGACTTCCTTGGCCGGGCAATCGTTCTCGCGGTACTTGGCTCCGTACGGGAAGGGCTCATGATCGGGTCCTTGGCAGGCTTCACGCCATTCCGGCGCCGTACACAAACGCTTACCCGCTCCGCGGCAGGAATCCTCCGCCTCCTTGCGATTGACGAAAGCCCGCGGCACGGCGCCTTCGCTGTCGGGCCATTCGTACTGATCCATGCATACGGTTTTGCCGCCCGCCGTCAGCGGCATGCTGTTGCCCGGGCACGCGCCGGGATTGCGTTCGATGACGTAATCGATGCGCAGGGCCGGCGCTTGGCGGTTGAGCGAATCGATGCCGGAAAGCCACAGCGTGCTATTGCGTTTGAATACCAGGGTATCTTCGTAGGTCTTGAAGTTGATGCTGTCGCTAAGCGAGTACAGCACCACGCAACCCTGGCGGCAATGCAGGCTGACGCGCACCGAATCGAAATGCCGTCCCCCCCAGGGATCGGCCCACAGATAAGGGCCCGAGTCCACCGGGGCAAATACCAACGCGCGCGGCTTGGGCGTATCGATAGGCGCAGGTTTGACGATCACGGTCGGTGGGAGGGTCTCCGGTGCGGGAGTGGCAGGTCTGAGGGTGGGGTGGCTGGCGGTCCCGGAGGGCAGCGGCGCCATGGAGGTATCCGGCGGTGGCGGTTCCACCTGGCAGCGATGCAGGATAAGCGCGAGCAGCAGCGTAAAGCAGAAGACCGCGTACGGCAACCAACGGCGCCTGCGGGGCGGGGCGGGAGTGGGGGCGGGAGCCTCCGGCTGGCCGGTGGCTCCGGCGTCCTTGGGAGGGGGCGCGCTATTCATCGCTGGGTAAAATAGCAAAGCGCATTTTCTATTTTCCGGGCATGATCCAGGATCAAGGCGAAAGCCTGGTGGCCGAATACGCGGGTTCGGAGCAGTTCCTGCTCCTAGATCCCCATGCCAAGGAGAACGTCGAAGGCGTTCTCACCGCCTTTTTCCGGGAAGCGGCCGCGCGTGGACACCGGTCCCTGGACGAGTTCAAGGCCAAGGACGTAGAGGCGGTACTGCTTGAATCCATGCCGCGACTCAATCTGCCTTCCGAGGCCAAGCGCGCCGTTCCCGACCACCTGGAAGCCTTCTTCGCCTTTCTCAAGGATAGCGGTCGCTTCCCGCCCGCGGGAGCATGGCGCATGTGCGTAGAGGTGGTGAAGCCTCGCTACCTCGCCGGTCTGCGCGAGGATGGCAGCGTAAAAGGGACGACCTTCAAGAAGAATTACACCGACGTCGGCCGCAACGACCCGTGCCCGTGCGGCAGCGGGAAGAAATTCAAGAAATGCTGCATGGAGTTGATCCAGTAACACGGCCCGTCCGCTTGACAGCGCCCCGATTCTTTCCCATCTTTATGCCCCTGCTCGGCTTAAACCCTTGGTTTTGGCCGAAATAAACGCCCGTGCCCGGGTGGTGGAATTGGCAGACACGCAAGATTCAGGTTCTTGTGATCGCAAGGTCGTGGGAGTTCGACTCTCCCCTCGGGCACCACTTCTCTTTTCTCCCTCCCTAGTTCCTTCCATTTCCCGACCCAAGGCGCCTCCTGGCTGCCCGGTTGGGGTTTTCCCCTTTTACCCCGGCTTCTTTCCGCTTTCCCGCCACAAATCCTTTTGACTTTTTCCCTTGAAATATCGGAGTTAAAGTCCGATATTTCAAGGATAACGATGTCACCTAAATCCATTCCCCGTATGCATCACCTCCAGCAGGTGCAATCCGCCCTCAAGCGCTTTCCCGTCGTCGCATTGGTCGGATCGCGTCAATCCGGCAAGACGACATTGGCGGGGATGGTTGCGAAGTCATGGAAGGGCGATGTCCATCGCTTCGATTTGGAAAATCCGCTCGACGTCGCGGCCCTCGCCGAGTCGGGGCTTACCCTGCCGAAGTTAAAGGGCTTGGTCATCATCGATGAAGTCCAACGGATTCCCGACCTCTTTCCGCTCCTGCGCGTATTGGCGGATCGTAAGCCGCTCCCGGCCCGATTCCTGGTGCTGGGCAGCGCTTCGGGAGATCTGATGCGGCAGGGATCCGAATCGCTTGCGGGCCGCATCCGTTTCCATGAGTTGCCGGCGCTGTCGCTGGGAGAGGTGGGGGCGGCCGATTGGGAGCGCCTTTGGCGTCGTGGGGGTTATCCCAAAGCCTTCCTGGCAAAGAGCGACGCGGAGAGCCATGCGTGGCGCGCGGCTTTCATCGATACGTTCCTGGAACGCGATATCCCCAGTCTGGGGCTGAGGCTGCCTTCGCCGCAGTTGCGCCGGTTCTGGACCATGGCGGCGCATTACCATGGGCAGACATGGAACTCGGCGGAGATCGGGCGATCCCTTGGGATGACGGACAAAACCATGCTCCACTACCTGCAGGTGCTGGAGCAAACCTTCATGGTGCGACTGCTGCAACCCTGGTTCGAAAACGCGGGGAAGCGGTTGGTGAAGAATCCGAAGTTCTACGTGCGGGATGCAGGCCTGTTCCATGCCTTGTTGGGAGTCAAAACGGGTGTTGAACTCGATAGGCATCCCAAGTTGGGGGCCTCCTGGGAAGGTTTTGCCCTGGAGGAGGTCCTTAAAGCCACGGGGAACGACCGGAACGCGTTTTTCTGGGGTACGCACGGGGGCGCTGAATTGGATCTCCTCATCCGGGACGGGGAAAAACGCCTCGGGTTTGAATTCAAATTCGCCCAGGCGCCTGCGGTAACGAAATCGATGCATTCCGCCATGGCCGATTTGCACCTGAAACGGCTGCTTGTCGTTCATCCGGGTGATCGTGCATACTCCCTCGCGCCGAAAATCGAAGCCATACCCTTATTCCGGCTCACCGAATTTCTTTGAAAAACATTACATTTTGACCCGTCTTAGAACGTGGAGGAATATGTTCAAGCCGATGGTATTGTCCTTGGCCGCAGCCTTGCTGTTGGCCGCTTGCGGCTCCAACCTGCCCCTGCTCCAGGCGCAACGTACCCAATCCGAAGCCGATGAACTGCAGGCGTATTGCCGCAAGGCCGGCCTCAATAATCCGGAAACCATCAAGGCCGAACAGGCGCTTGCATCCGCCTCCAAGCATCTCAAGGACGGCGATGAAGAGGTCTCGGCGAGCGAATCCGATCTGGCCATCACCTTGTTCCGCCTCGCAATCGCGCGCAAGGAACTGGCCGACGTCACCGCCCAGGTGGAGGCCCTCAAGCAGGGCTTGGCCAAGGACAAGGACCAATTGCAAACCTCCCAGGAAATCCTGGGTGAGATGAAATCCGTGAGGAAGCCATGAACACCGCCATTTTCCGTAACGCCGTTGTTACCTCGGCCGCGCTGGTCTGCGCGTTCGCCCTGGCCGGGACCGCCCGCGCCGCCACCGAAGTGAAGAAGCCCATCGATCCGCTGGAAGCGCAGGAGTCGCGCCTGGACGCGGCCACCCGTGATCTCGATCCCATGGTCGCGCCCCCGGAACTGGTGCCGGTCGCCCGCGCCCGCATCCGTGAGGCCCGCGCCCTGCTCAAGGACGATCCCAAATCGGAGCAGGCGCCCGGCTGGATCCAGGCCTGTTCCCTGATGACCGAAGCGGCCGTGACCCAGGTGCGCGGTAAGTTGGCGCATATCGAACGGGTGCGCCTGCAGGACGAGCGCATCAAGACCCAAGCCGAGCTGGTCGCCACCCAGGACGAGATCTTCAAGCTGGAGCGCGGCTACGCCTCCAGCCTCAAGGCCGATCTCGAGGACCAGAAGAAAAAAGCCGCGGCACAGAAGGACGATGCCGAGAAGCGTTTCGGGGAGCTGAACAGCGCTCTCATCCAGGTTTCCAAGGATGCGCGCGGCACCATCATCTCCATGTCGGATATCCTCTTCGACGTGGGCAAAGCCACCTTGACCCAGGATCTCAAGACCAATCTGGCCAAGATCGCCGGCATCCTCACCATTTACAAGGACGCCAACGTGCAGGTCGAGGGGCATACCGACAACGTGGGCGGCGGGGACCTGAACCAGAAGCTTTCGGAAAAGCGCGCCAGCAACGTGATGGACTTCCTGGCGGGGCCGGGCGGCATCGCCGCCGCGCGCCTCACGTCCATGGGTTACGGCTTCAGCAAGCCGATCGCGGATAACGCAACCAAGGAAGGCCGCCAGAAGAACCGGCGCGTTGATCTCGTCATCATGGACAAGAAGGCCCCGGCCCCTTAGTCCGAAAAGCAATTCCTCGCGTTCCATTCACAACACCCAAGGAGTAGGTATGCAGAAGAAACATGGACTGATCGGATTGGCAGCGTTATTCGCCCTGGTACTCTCGGCTTGCAACTCGAGCGGGGGTTCCACCGCGCCCGTTTCCGCCGCCGAATTGATCGCCAAATGGCTGTACCGCTCCGAATCCATCAAGGGCAGCGTGCATACCAAGGGTACCTACGCGGGACAGACGATCGATACCACCACCGTCATCGATACTTCAAACACCTATACGGGTGCGGATTATTACATCGAGTTCAAGGCGGATAACACTTACACCGCCAATTCCCCCGAGAGCCCGGCTTCTGCGAAGCGCTCGGCGGCCCAGGCCCCGGAAACCGGCACCTGGTCGGCCGCGGGCGCCGAACTTACCACCATCTCCTCGACCAAGGATACCAGCAAGGTGAATGTCGCCATTTCCGGGAGCACCCTGACCGGTACCATGATGTACGATGAAACAAATAGCGAGGGTCCGATAACCTATACCAGCCACGCTACCATTACCATCGGCCTGACCAAGGCTCCGTAGTCCCGACCGGATCGCCCCGCCACGGTCAAGCCGCGTGCGGGCGGAACCTGTCGTCCTTCCCCTGCCCCTCCAGTACCTCGTAAGTTACTGCGGGGGGCGGGAATCAGGCCAGCGCGGCCGCAATCATCTTATCGAGGTGGGTTTTCTCATAGGGCTTCTGCAAGAGCCCTTTGATGCCGGCATCCATAAGGGCCGGGATCTTGGCGTCCCCGGGATATCCCGTGGAAAGCAGTACCCGCGCCGCGGGGTTGACCTTGCGCAGGGCGGCGTAGGTCGCGGAACCATCCATATCCGCCATCATCAAATCCAGGATCACCAGGTCGATTTCGCGCCAGTGGCCGCCGAAGATTTCCATGGCCGCGCGGCCTCCCGAGGCCTCCAGTACTTCATGCCCTCCGGCGCGGAGCATGTCCCGCATGATCTCGCGCACGGGCGCGTCGTCGTCCACCACCAGTACGCGTAACCCCTTTCCCGCGGACGCGGGCGGGGACGGTTTCTCTTCCATCACCGGGAGTGCCGAGAGCGGCATGAACAGGTGGAAGGCGGTACCCAGGCCGGCGGTGGTTTCGACCGCGACGCGGCCCCGATGCGATTTTACCGTACCGAACACCGAGGCCAGGCCCAGGCCGGTGCCCTTGCCCACGGGTTTGGTGGTGAAGAAGGGTTCGAAGACGCGGCGCCGCACCTCGTCGCTCATCCCCGTGCCGGTATCGGCCACGGCCATGTGCAGGTATGATCCCGCGGGCAGTCCCGACATCTCTTCGCGCCATGCGGGCAGATTGGCCGTGCCGGCGCCGGCTTGGGGCAGATCGACGGTTTCGGTGCGGAAGGCCAAGGTCCCGCCCCCGGGCATGGCATCGCGCGCGTTCAGGGCCAGGTTGAGCAATGCGTTCTGGAGCGTGGCCGGATCGCCGATGATGATGGAACGCGCGGCGCGGAAATCGCGGACAAGTTCGATTTGCTTCTCCAGGCTGTGGCCCAGTAGTTCGCATATCTCGCTGATCAGTTCGTGGAAATCCACGGGTACGTTCTCGTAATGGCCCTGTCGCGAAAAGGCGAGCAGGTTGCGGGTAAGGTCGCCGGAGCGGTTGGCGGCGCGCAGGATGGCCGTGGCGAAGCGCTTGGTTTCGGGATCGGCCAGCCGATTCTCCAGCAGGCCCGCGTAACCCAGGATGACGCTCAACTGGTTGTTGAAGTCATGGGCGACGCCGCCGGCCAATTGGCCGATGGCGGTAAGCTTCTCGGCTTGGCGCAGCCGTTCTTCGTCGCGCTTTCGTTCGCTCACGTCATGGAAGTAGATGGTGATGCCGTCGGGAGAGGGATAGATGCGGTTCTCGAACCATTTGCCGTACGGGGGGTAGAACTCCTCCAGGGAGACGAAGACCTGCTCGGCCATGGCGCGTTCATATGCGAGGTGGAATTTCTGCCCGCGCCCTTCCGGGAATTCCTCCCAGATGTTCTTGCCGATCAATTTCGCCGGCGTGCTCCCGAACATGGCGGCCGCCTTGGCGTTTATGAAGGTATACCGCCATTGCTTGTCGAGGGCGATGAAGGCATCGGAGATGCGCTCGAAGACCAAGCGTTTTTCCCGCTCCGCTTTACAGGCCGAGATGGCGATACCGGAAATATGCGTGATGATGCGGATCAGGCGCATGTGCTCTTCGCTGGGCATCCCGGGGCGGCGGTAGTAGATGGCGAAGGTTCCCAGCAGCTTGCCGGCGGAATCGGAAATGGGCGTTGACCAGCAGGCGCGCAGGCCGTGAGGCGCCGCCAGGGAACGGTAGTCCGCCCACAGGGGATCGATCAGGATGTCTTCGACGATTACGGGTTTACCCAGGAAGGCCGCGGTACCGCAGGAACCCGCCTTGGGGCCGATGGCGGCGCCGTCGATGGCGTCCAGGTAGGCTTTGGGAAGGCTGGGCGCCGCGCCATGGCGGAGCGTCCGTCCATCCTGGTTGAGCAGAAGGATGGAACACAGCATTTCCGGGGAACGCGTTTCGCAGAAACGCATGGCCGTATCGAGCACTTCTTCCAGGGCGGCGCCTTTGGCCATCAATCCGGTCAAACGCAAGTGGGCTTCGAGTAGGGTTTCTTCCAACGCCCTTCCTCCGGGTTCCAAATGTGAAACCTGTGACGTCCGTTCCGGATCTAGCTTTTATTCCTCCGGCCGTCCTCGTTATGGCGTAAGACCCCCTAGGCGGGGGGATTTTGCTTGCTGAGCAAGGCGGCGGCGCCGTATTCGCGATTAAGCCTCGCGATATGCTCCACGGAGATTTCCTTGGGACAGGCTGCTTCGCATTCGTAGAAATTACGGCAATTGCCGAACCCGGCTTCGTCCATCTTGGAGACCATGGCAAGGGCCCGCTTGGCCTTCTCAGGCTGTCCCTGGGGCAGGTGCGCCAGGTGCGAGACCTTTGCCGCTACGAAAAGCATGGCCGAGGCATTGGGGCAAGCGGCCACGCAGGCGCCGCAACCGATGCACTGGGCCGCGTCCATGGCGGTATCCGATTCGGGCTTCGGCACCAGCATGGTGTTCGCGTCCTTGGCCCCGCCCACGTTGGCCGAGATGAAACCTCCGGCCGCGATGATGGAGTCGAAGGCGGAGCGGTCCACCACCAGGTCCTTCAGGATCGGGAACGCGGAGGCGCGCCACGGTTCGATGACGATGGTATCGCCGTCCTTGAAGCTGCGCATGAACAGCTGGCACACCGTGGTCCCGGACTCGGGACCATGGGCCTCGCCGTCGATCATCTGGCAGCAGGTGCCGCAAATGCCTTCGCGGCAATCGCTCTCGAAGGCGATGGGTTCTTCGTTCTTGGCGATCAGTTCGTTGTTGACCTCGTCGAGCATCTCGAGGAAGGACATGTCGGAGAGGACATTGTGGGCGGAGTACTTTTGGAAGGCGCCTTTGTCGTTGGCGTCCTTTTGTCTCCAGACGCGAAGAGTAAAGTTCATCGATTTGCTCCTGATCTCATGCTGCGATTCTTTCGGGAGGTTTAAGGTTCAAGGTTTAAGGTGGGGCCGGTCACTTGGGATTCGTAAAATCTTACGCCCCTTAAACCTTAAACCTTTCTTCCTTCCTCACTTGTAACTCCGCTGCGTCAAATGGACCTCTTCGAAGGTCAGCACATCCTTATGCAGCTCCGGCTCTTTGCCTACGCCCTTGAACTCCCACGCCGCGGCGTAACAGAAGTTCTCGTCGTCGCGCTGGGCCTCGCCTTCCGGGGTCTGGGACTCTTCGCGGAAATGGCCGCCGCAGCTTTCCTTGCGGTGCAGGGCGTCGCGGACCAATAGTTCGCCGAACTCGAGGAAGTCGGCCACGCGGCCGGCCTCTTCCAGGGATTGGTTGAGCGCTGCGCCGGTGCCGGTCACGTTCACGTTCTTCCAGAAGTCTTCGCGGATGCGGGGAATCTCGACCAGGGCCTCCTTGAGGCTCTTTTCGGTGCGGGCCATGCCGCATTTGTCCCACATCACCTTACCCAGCTCGCGGTGGAATTCCATCGCGGCCTTCTTGCCCTT
>JAHFCH010000275.1 GCA_023249635.1 Fibrobacterota bacterium | reverse complement strand
TACCTCCCGCAACATGGGGAACCTCGCCTTCGTGATAGGGTTCTTGGCGATACGCCCCAGGTCCATCGCGAGTTTGAAACACGTTTTCACCATCGTCAGATAGCGGTTGTGGGTACCGGTGGAGAGGGGCTTACCCGTCGTTTTCGATGGCATCGCGCGAAGTACCTTCAGATATCGTTCGAAGGTATCCGGAAATGCTTCCAAATTCGTTTCACCCAAATCCCGCATGAGCGGAATGAATCGGGTTTCATCCACCGCGCCTAACGCCAACCGACGCGCCCGGTAGATATTCAAGAGATCCTTGAATTTGGTAGGGGCATCATCTTGGAACGATCCGGCATCGGCCCGGAGTCCCTTTTTCAATTCGAGATAGCGTTCTTCGGCTTCTTGCTTGGTGCCGGCGAAGGTTTCCCTTTGCCTAAATTGCTTGCCGTTCTTCTTGAAGCGCACATCGAGGAACCACTCATTGGGTCCCTCTTTTTTAATGTTCAGTGCCATTGAGGGAGTCTCCTCAGCATTGAACACCCTTAGGCAGGTACATAAAATATAGTTCAATGGGAGTTATCATGGGCGGGTTTTCTCCTTTGTGGACCGAAGTAAAACCTGCCCCGAAAACATTCGCTTACGCACTTCCAACCAGTCGTATCGCCATACTCTTCCAACCTTTACTTGTCCAGGGATGCGTCGTTCCTGGGTATGGGTCTCCACCCATTTGAGGGACATATTCAAACGTTGCGCGAGTTCGTTTGGCGTCAGTAAGGGTTCGTCCGGATTCGGATCCATAAGTGATCATTTCACCTTGTCCGCCAGGTCATCGAACGCTCCGGCGGTTGTAAGCTCATGCCCTCGGTGCTCGGACATGTCGAAAAGGATCGAACCCATGTGGGCCCATACCGCTTCCATTTCCAACTTGTGTAGGACAAGCACATCCAGATCGTTTTCAGCGGCCTTCAGCTCCGTCAATGTCCGAGCCAGCTCCATGGCATTCAGGTTGCCCGTTTCCTTCAACTGTACCTGCATCGCCTGGTACTTCTCGGCCCGCTCCTGCTGCACGCGGCGCAGCGCAGCCACCTGGGCTTGCATGCGCGAGGCGGCCAGAATGGTCGCGTCCCGCACCTTGCCCGCCGGGCTGCGCTGTAGCGCCTCGTACGCCTGCTGAAGCCTTGCCCTTTCCGTCCCCTCACGGCCGGTTTTCTCTTCTGGGGAATCCCCAATCATTCCCGCGATCCAGGCGGGATCCGCGCGGTAGAATTGGGTATTGGCCTTGTAGAATTCGCTAACGAGCGGGAACCCGGTCGGAATGTAAGGGCCGAGATGCCCGCCGATCTTCTGAGCATATCGTTCCTGCCGGTACATCAGATCATCGAAGTTGCGAGTTTCCTCCCAAAGCAGATAGTCCGTCTTATCGAAAATCGATTCGAGTTCCTTCAGCTTGTTGTCCCACCGTCCTGGCTCCGTCGCCAGTTTCACCACCCTTTTTCCAACCAGCTCCCAACCCGTCATATTGCGGGTCACCCATTCCTTCTGCTCATCAAGGGTCTGGACCATGGCGCGGGTGTACTGGATCGACATGTAGGCATCCCGGACGGAATTCCTGACTTTCACGTAGGTCAGGGCAAGGGTGGTGACGATGCCGTTCTCCTCTTTTGTCCCAGGCTGGGTCGTTGTCGGGTTGAGCATCTCTTGTCCGAAAACGAACCCTGAAAGGAAGAGGGGCAGGATGATTGCAGATTTCATGGGCCGGATATCCTTTGCACCATCTTGTCGAGAGGCGTATCCGGACATTCCAAATCGGCCGGGCGATCTTTAGCCTGGTTACGACGCCAAAGGAAAGCGGCCTCATTTGCCCTTCGCTCTGCCAGGTTCCACTCCTCCTTGTCCCCGTCTTTTGTGAATCGGGTCTGTAAGCGCTTGTAAAGTGCTTCTGCCTTGGATAGAGTAGAGGGATTGCAACCAGGAACCGGATGGGCAAGGATCCGGACCAACTGCGATTTGGTCAGATGGAAATACCCGTCATCCAGGTCAGGACACCCTTTCCAGAAATAGTCGCCGTAGGGAAAATCAAGGTTTCGCACAAGCGCGGCCTGATCGCTTAAGGTCCTGTCCTCTTCCACGATGGTACGGACTTCCCAGCCCCCATTCACCGCGACCCGCTCCTGCCGCGTGCGGGTCCAGGCAGGGTCGCTGGTTTCCGGGGGGAGGACATCCGGAAGCGTTACCTCAAGTCCAGTTTTCACTGTGAAAGCCTGCTGCCCGATGATCCGATCCTGGAACATCCATCCCGGACAGCGGGTGTCGATGTCGGACAGGAACGCCTTATCCACGTCATCCTTCGCGAAGGGAAGCAGCAAAGCCTTCTGTAGCCCGGTCCAATCCATGAAGGATTGGATCCGATACGCTGCTGGCGGGTCGTGGTAGAATCCCGTCGCTCCATCCGCCTCGGGGCGGACGTCCATACTGACAGACCAGACCCCATTCGGTCCCGGATCAGGCCAAAGGAACTGCGCCGAGAAGTAGACCGACGCCGAATCATCCATGACGGGTGACAGATACGGTTTCAATTCCTGGTTCGATGGATTCTCGATTGCCTGCCTACGCTTTTCCAGTACCTCCTCTTCCGACATGACGATTTCCTTCATGATGCGGCCCGTGGCAGGGTGGCGCGGATGAAACACGATGAGCGGATAGATATGCAGGTTCCAGAACATCCGGGAGGATGGGCGCGGGCGCATCGATTCCTCCTCTACGACCACCCGGCATTCCAGGAAGGATTCATCGCACGCTTCCTTGTATTCCGCATCCTCACCATCAATGGGACTGGTACACCAATGGTCCTGGCACAAATCCTTATCCTGTTTGTCCTGGGCGCGGGCGGGCCGCGCGGCGTAGCATTCCGGCGCCTGGTAGAACCATTGCCAGGTGCGTGAATCCTTGGTGGGATTGATTGATTGCCCATTGATGAAAAATCCACTGTACCGACCGGTTCCCGCCAGCCTTGCGAGTTCTTCATCGCAACTGTAAGCGGTATCGGGAATGGTCTGCTGGCTGGCTGTGAACAAGGCGGAGTTCCTGATGAAATTGCGGCGTAAGTCGATGGTGATCGAGTCGATGGCCTCGGTTGTGGATTTGAGGAACCGGCCGTTCAGGTTCGAATACCGGAGGTCCACTGTCCCATCAGGATTGAACGATGCCATGATGACGGATGAAGGGGAAAATTCAGAAACTGATTGTACGACGTTGGTTTCCTCGTTTGGGCCATTGAGGAAAACCCAGGTCTGGCCTCGCATGGGAAACTCATCGGCAAAACAGTGTGCAAAGGTGGCAAGCAGGAAAACTCCTGTAACCCGATCCACCGTGCTTATTCGAGAGTCGCGGGATTTTATTGAAGTTCTTAGTAAGGCGAACATGGTCATACCCATCAGAGACTGAAATTGAAACCGCCTCCAACTCCCTTGTTGGAGGCAATGAAAGTCAGGCAGGAAAATTGGACCTTGAAGGCGTAGTAAACAGAAAGGCTTCTCTTCGAATCGAAAGCTCCATCCGTGGAAGGAATCGTTTTCCCTTCCCAGACCCATCCGAGATTGAAGCCTGGGCGGACGGAGCCATGGAACGGTATGAACAGGCGCCCAGCATACAGACCCGCAAAATCAGTGATGCGCGGATTATCGGAAGGGCCAAGTGTCTGGTTCCCGATAGGCAGCATGCCCACGAAACCGTATTCATCGAAGCCTGGAAGCGGAAATAGACGTCCGGTATACCAGGAAAGTGAAAGGATCGGCCTTCCCTCGATGGCCGTATTCGCGTATGGCATGGACAATCCAAATTCAATTCCGCTTTGACCTAATGCCGGATACGAAAGAAGAGCAAAGAGGCATGCAAGGGCACTGAGCTTCATAGGAAGAGGGCCACTATGTTGAGTCCGAGAAAACCCGTTATAAGCAGACCCATTCCCCAATGGTATAAGGCGTTGGATGGCGCAATGCGCAAGGGATGGATTTGTTCTTTGGGCTTGGACAATCCCGACGCCAGAAGGATTGCCCTTCGCATCTTGCGCTGATGGAAAAAGAAGAGAGGCAACACGGAAACGAGGCCCAGGTCTCCTAGAAGCCAAATCAGTGCCATCTGGGTGCTAACTGCTTCGTTCCGGTCGATGCAGCCCTGTAATGCGCCTTTGGCGGCTTCCATCTCACCCAAGAGCATTCCCGCCTTGAGCTTTATGGATTCATCCATCTTCCTGAAGGTGGCTTCCGTTTTCCTGGCCAATTCCTCGCAGGCAGCCGGAAGGGGCTCCGAGGAGGCCGTGCCCAAGGCCAGGAACGTTACCAAGAGAAAGGCTTTCACAGGTCCACCTCGAAACCCTCGGTGACAAGCAGTTTGAATTCCGTTCCCGCCGGGACCTGCACTGTAACGGGCCGCTCCCTGCCGAGGTAGTTGATGGGTTTCGTAACCCCTTGCACGCTCTGTTCGATCATGGGCGACACGAGCACAGCCGTTCCCAGATCTTTGTTCTGATTCTGGGCCGCATAGTATAGCGCACCTGCGGCCAGGCCAGCGCTCGCAACTCCGGCTGCAATTTGGGGAATCCAATGGTGGCTTACATCACCTCCGAGACCGGGCAGTCCGCTCTTGACCACTGCGGCCATGGCCTGTTCCCGGGCCCTCTCTCCCTCCTTCGCCGGCAAGATCAATTTGAGCACCTGGGCGGCCACACGCTCCTGCCCCAATGCATAGGAGATTAGGATAGTAGAGCCGTTAAGCTCCGGCGGTGAGGTGAGCGTGGCCTTGGCCACGGAAGGGTAATCGGAGTCTAGGGCTTCGGTCAGTACCGCCATCAATTCCTGACCTGCCGAAACCACAACGTGGCCCATGCCCGATCCGGATGCTTTGGTACCAGGAGCAGTTGGCTGGACACGACCTTTTTCCGATTCACGATCCAATCGGTCACGGGTGAAGACCAATTGCTCTGACGAATTGAATGCCAGCGCCTTCTGATATTCATCGGTCATGCGTTGGGCCATCGTGGTGTCTGCGCGAAACGCCACCGGCTTTTCCGGCAGGGTCACAGGGCCGCTGGTAAGGGGTTCGCGGCCTCCGGTGAATGCGCCTTTCCAACCTGGGCCAACCTGTTCCTGCGGGTGAGATGGCTTGATATCCGAAAACGAATCCTGGGGCTTCCTACCCTCCGGATACAGTGGAACCGGGTCAGGCATCGGAAGGGGTTCATCGGAAAGCGGCGGCTTATCCCGCATGGACTGGATTCGCTTTACCCACTCCTGCTCTTCGGCCCGCTTCCGGTTCTTTTCATCCAGTTGCTCTTTCTGCGTCCGGATGATTTCGGCCTGCATCAACCCCCGGTTGGCCGCAGGCACGGTTTTCGCCTGCTTCTCGGTTTTCCTTCCTCCCATGAGAAAAAGCAGCAGGGCAAGCAGGATGAGGCCTGCGATGGCCGCTCCGGCGATCAGCATTTTCCTTTTCTTGGATATGCCTTTCTCTTCGGGGGGTAGCCCTTCCATTTCGCGCATCCGGCGCATCATCTCGGCTTCATCGTCCTGGTTCGGCATAATCGGTTCCATGTTTTCCATTCCTCCTTGTTATTTCACGTTGGCATCAATTTGGGCGCGTTCCTGGTAGACCCGGAAGTAGAAGGCGTATTTCTTCCCGTCCTCCGTCTTGGCGAACGGCGTGGTCTCGTAGATGTATCGCGTACCGTCCTCCTGCTTCTGCGTGCGGAACAGGTTCACGGTCTTCGCGAGGTCCTTGCTCTGGATGCCCGTAAGGCGCACCACCTGATAGTCGGGATCCTTCGCATTGGTGAACACGTACACGTAGCCGTGTCCCCCGCTGTTCACGACAGCCTCGACAGATACTTTCGCTCCGAGTTTTTCCGTGCTCGGATCGCTGTCCATCAGTCGGAAGGTTTCGATTTTCTCCATGGTTTTTTCCCGGACCTGGGAGTTGAGGCGCTTCTCTTGCTCCATGAGCGTGAGTTGCAGTTGGGTGGAGTAGAAGTTCCGCATGGCTTCCGCCTCCGGATTCTTTCCCCGCATTTCGGGAGCGAGGAATTGGACGTTGGAAACCTTCGGGTAGTCGAACCCTGTGAGTTCGAAAGTCAGGCTGCGGCTGGTCTTGTCGGGGCCGGTTAGGATGAGAACCAGGTTCGTACTGGCATTGTCGGGAGCCACACGCTTCAGGAACAGCCTGTTCTCCGTGCGCCCGGACTGGAAGGACTTGGAATCCCCAAGAATAGCGTCCGTTAGGGTATATCCTTCGGGCGGTTCGATGACAGTGCTGTAGGAGGTGCAGACGTTCAGAGTGTAGATGGTCTCCCAGTTGAGTGGATAAACCTCCTTGGTCTCCTTCACACGGAAGGTCTTTGATGCCCAGACCGAATTGCAGGCGATGAGCATCCAGGTGATTATTATGACGAACATGATTTCCTCCTTATGTCCCAGATTGGCTACTGGATTTGGTTGAGAATGGCGTTCAGGGTTTCCTTGTCGTTCGGGCTGATGCGTTCCAGATCAGTGACATAGAGTCCATCCGGACGATCCGGCATGGACTCCATCATCTTCCAGGTGATCCGCAAGTTGTGCTCGGACTCCGAGGTCTTCCCATCCGCGAAACGGATGATGCGTTTCACCTTGGTGTAGAC
>JAHFCH010000274.1 GCA_023249635.1 Fibrobacterota bacterium | reverse complement strand
TCCCAACATCCTCACGGTGGCCACGGGCCTGGAAGAGCACAACAATTACGCGGTGGATTTCATCGAGGCCACCCGCTGGATCAAAAAGAATCTGCCGGGCTGCCACGTCAGCGGCGGCGTCTCCAACATCTCCTTCTCCTTCCGCGGCAACAATCCCGTGCGCGAGGCCATGCATTCGGCTTTCCTGTTCCATGCCATCAAGGCCGGCCTGGATTTCGGCATCGTGAACGCCGGCATGCTCCAGGTTTACGAGGAGATTCCCAAGGACCTGCTGGTGCTGGTCGAAGACGTGCTGCTCAACCGCCGTCCCGATTCGACGGAACGCCTGGTGACCTATGCCGATGGCCTGAAAGCGGGTCCCAAGGGGGCCGCCAAACTCGTCGAGGACGAAGCCTGGCGCAAAGAGCCCGTGGAGGCGCGCCTGAGCCACGCCCTGGTCAAGGGCATCGTGGAATTCATCGACAAGGACGTGGAGGAATGCCGTCTCAAGTACCCTTCCCCGCTTGAGGTCATCGAAGGCCCGCTGATGAACGGCATGGGCGTGGTGGGCGATCTTTTCGGCTCGGGCCAGATGTTCCTGCCACAGGTGGTCAAGAGCGCGCGCGTCATGAAGAAGGCCGTCGCCATCCTGCTGCCCTACATCGAAGCCGAGAAGCTGAAGAATCCCGGCGGCGCCCGCGAGAACGGCAAGATCCTAATGGCTACGGTCAAAGGCGATGTGCACGATATCGGCAAGAACATCGTGGGCGTGGTGCTGGCCTGCAACAATTACAAGATCATCGACATGGGCGTGATGGTACCGGCGCAGAAAATCCTGGATATGGCCAAGGCCGAGAACGTCGACGCCATCGGCCTCTCCGGCCTCATCACGCCTTCGCTGGACGAGATGGTGCACGTAGCCAAGGAGATGGAGCGCCAGGGATTCAAGATCCCGCTGCTCATCGGGGGGGCCACGACCTCGGTAGCGCATACCGCGGTCAAGATCGCCCCATCCTATTCACAACCCGTCGTGCACGTGCTGGACGCTTCCCGCAGCGTGCCTACCACCGGTAGCCTGCTCAATCCGGCCTTGCGGCCCGCCTTCATGGAAAAGCTGACCGCGCGCTACGACGGCGTGCGTGAGGACCACCGCAAGAAGCTGTCCGATCGCAAATCGGTCGCCATCGTCGAGGCCCGCAAGCGCAAGCCCGTCATCGATTGGGCGGGAGCGCACGCCAAGTTCGATATCGTGAAGCCGAAATTCCTGGGCATCAAATCCTTCGATAGCTATCCGCTGGAAGATCTGGTGCCGTATATAGACTGGACGCCCTTCTTCCAGACCTGGGAACTGGTGGGCCAGTACCCGAAGATCCTCAAGGACAGCGTGGTCGGCGTGGAAGCCACCAAATTGTTCCATGACGCCCAGGCCCTGCTCAAGGAAATCGTCGCGCGGAAAACCCTCACGGCCCAAGCCGTATTCGGCCTGTTCCCGGCCAACAGCGTGGGCGACGATATCGAGATCTATTCCGATGAGACGCGTTCGCGCGTGATCGCGGTGGTACATTCGCTGCGCCAGCAAACCGATAAGGCCGCGGGCGAGCCCAATCTCGCTTTGGCCGATTTCATCGCGCCCAAGGAAAGCGGCGTGCCCGATTGGTTCGGCGCCTTCGCGGTAACCGGCGGCGTGGGACTGGAAGCGCTGGTCGCCAAGTACGATAAGGAAGTGGACGACTACAACAGCATCATGTCCAAGGCCCTGGCCGATCGCCTGGCCGAGGCTTTCGCGGAACATTTGCATCAACGGGTGCGCCGCGAGTTCTGGAGTTACGTAAAGGTGGAAAACCTCAGCAATGAAGACATGATCCGGGAGAAATATCAGGGGATTCGGCCGGCACCTGGCTATCCAGCATGTCCCGATCATACCGAAAAATCCGTCCTTTTCGATCTTTTGGGGGTATCCAAGCAAACCCGTATCATCCTTACCGAAAGCTTCGCGATGATGCCTGCCGCGGCAGTGAGTGGTTGGTATCTCGCCCATCCGCAATCGCGGTACTTCGGTGTCGGAAAGATCGGCAAGGATCAGGTCGCAGACTACGCCGTCCGTAAGGGAATGGATCTTCCCACCACGGAACGTTGGCTCGCGCCGAATCTCGACTACGAACCCTCGTGAAGCGGAATCTTTTTTCCCGATAAAGCGCACCACGGACGCCGCTTAAGATCGTCGCTGTTGGCCGCATTTGTCATTAATGTGAATCGAATTAGTACATTTCTTCCGTCTTTTCGGACACACAACCAGGGTGGCGTGCCTGCCCGGAAATTTAGGAAGGAAGAGATCATGACTAAGCAAACCCTGTCGAAGCTCGCTCTTTCGCTGGCTATCGCCGGCGTAATGGGCGCGTCTCAAGTGATGGCTGGTGAAGCCGCTGCTCCCGCTGCTGCTCCCGCCGCCGCCCCGGCCGCCGCCGCTGTTCCCGCCGCTGGCGAAGCCGCTCCGGCCACCGCCGCTGTCGACACCAAGGCCGCCAAGAAGAAGACCCACAAGAAGCATAAGAAGGCGGATTCGACCGCCGCTGCCGAAGCTGCGCCCGCCGCCGTTCCTGCCACCACCCCCGCTGCCGAAGGAGCCGCCAAGTGAATAAATCCACGTATTTCTCCCAGCTCGCACTCGCCGGTATCGCCGCCGGAATGATCTCGGTAGCCAATGCCGCCGAAGCCGCGGCCCCTGCCGCTGCCGCTCCCGCCGTTGCGGCCCCTGCCGCCGCTGCGCCCGCGGATACTTCCAAGCATGCGATGAAGAAGCACAAGAAGGCGAAGCATGATTCGACCGCCGCCGCTGCAGCTCCCGCTGCTGCTGCTCCGGCCGCTCCTGCCGCAGCCGCTGCCCCCGCGGCTCCCGCTGCCGCCGCTCCGGCCGCCGCCGCCGCCGACAAGCATGCCTGCAAAGGCATGAACTCTTGCAAAGGCAAGGGTGGCTGCAAGCAGGATCAGGCTGGGCTCGAAGCCGCCGCCAAGAAGGCCGGCATGGACGCCACCAAGATGGGCAAAGCCCATGACTGCAAAGGCAAGAACGAGTGCAAGGGCTTGGGCGGCTGCAAAGGCGCGTAAGCGTCTTGCATCCATAACTACCTAAGTACCGCGAACGCGATTCCGGTCGGCGGTCTCGTCCGCTTGCCGCGCTGAGCGTAGAGCTCGTCCCTCACGGGGCGGGCTCTTTTTTTTTGCCGCGCCGATCCGACCCCGGAGGGCCGGGCGCTTTACGTGTGCCCGCCGATTTCCAGGATGGTCACTTCCTTGGTTTTCCCATCGACCTTGAAGGTCAGTCGATCATGCTGGTTAAGCCTGATCTCGTATTGCCCGTCCGAGGCCTTCAATTGCTTGAGCAGGCTGCCTTGTCCGAGCATGCCGGCGGCCGCGGGAGGCGCATAACCCTGGCGGATATATTCCTGAAAGCTGTCGGCTTTGCGTTGCGCCGCGCTCGAGAGCTGTCGCTCGCGACGGGGCCGCGCGGAGCTGAGGCTCCAACCTTCGGGTACCGGCCCCGAGGACTTCCGCTGGGGAGCTGGGGCGGGAGCCTCGGCGCGCACCGGCAGATCGCTGTGGCGGCGCTTGCGGACTTCCCCCTGGCGTCCGCGATCCCGCCCGCTGGCCGGAGGAGTTTTTGTCGTTTCGGAATCGGCCAAGGGCGATGTCGTATCCGAAGGCATGGTTTGCGCTCGGCCCCCGCGCGGCGGTGACGCCAAGGAGGCCTGGGGCAATAGGCTGCGCTCCGGGGACTCGGTGATGCGGTGACGCGGATCGATGCGCTCGGCCAAGGGCATTTCCTGGGAGAGGGGCGCGTAGCCTTCCGTGTTGACGCGGGCATGGGCCTTGGGGTCGCTGCCGGCTTCCAGATCGGGACGTCTTCCGCCTCCGAACCAGTTTTCGAAGGGCAGGGTCGGGCAGCAATCGCGGATGAACGAGAGGTAACCGCCGGGTTCATTCGCCGGCGTCGATCCATCGGAAGGGGAGGGACTTGTTCCCCGACCCGAGGCGCGCTCCGTCTCCACGCGCTTCAGCGATTCCTGGTTTGCGCGAATGCGCTCCAGGGCCTGTTTACTGGGTCCTTTGGCAGAACCTCCGATTCCGAACGGTGACATGTCCCTAATATGCGACCGCGGCCCCACGGCGGGATTACACCCCCGGCGGGAAATACACCGCTGGATATGCGGGAACTGTCGATCCGCCCTAATTCACCTGGTTACGCCCTTAGCGTAACGGGGTAGGGACGGAAGGGAGTGGTTTCCGGTTACGGGGTATTTGAGCCGGAAGCCGGGGAGGATACCAGGTCGCGGGCCTTGAGCACTTCGGCATGGGTTTCGGGGAAAGGCAGGAAATTGTCGTCCCATTCCACCAAGGTGGCTGCGCCGCCGCTGCCTACGTAAACCGCCCGGTAGATTTCCCACACTTCGTCCCGCACATGATCATCGTGGGTATCCAATACGTAGCTGCCCTTGTCGCTGTGGCCGGCCAGATGGATCTGGCAGACCCGGGAAAGGTCGAGCCCGCGCACGTAATCCATGGGAGCAAAATGGTGGTTGCGCGAGGAGACGTAGATGTTGTTCGCGTCCAGCATCATTTTGCAATCGGCCTTGTCGACCACGGCGCGGTAGAATTCCCATTCGGGCATGGTGCCCGCGCTCCACTCCGCCACCGCCGAAAGGTTTTCGATGCCGAAAGGGATCTCCAGGAAATCCTGGGCGATGCGCGCTTTCTCCGCTACGTGCTTGACGGCCTCTTCGGTATACGGCAATGGCAGGAGATCGTGGTAATGATGGGCGCCCGCGCGCGTCCAGCACAAGTGATCGCTGAACCAGGGCGTTCGCGTTTTGCGCGCCAGGGCTTTCAGCTTCTTAAGGTAGGCCATGTCATGGGGGCCTGGCGCGCCCAGGGACATGCATACCCCGTGCATCACGACCGGATAGTTTTCCAGCACCCGCTCCAGGTTGTAAAGGGGCACCCCGCCCGCGGCCATGAAGTTCTCCGAGATGATCTCGAAAAAGTCGACTTGGGGACGATGCTCGAAGATATGCGGATAGTGGGGGATGCGAAGACCCAACCCAAAGCCTAGATGCGGAAAAGTGCCCATGGACTTTACAAATGTACTAGGGAAAGGCTTGATCGATGGGCGGTACGGGATAGGTCGCGAAAAATATCGCGCGGCAAGCCGTCCGCGTAGTTCCTTTAATGTTACGGGGTTGCGGGCTGCGGGAAAAAAACCGGGTGGAGTGGATCCGAAAAACGTATTTCATCGACACCGAAAAAGAGCTAGACTAGTGTCAGATTTTGCTAATCGCCGTCTGACACAGCTTTTCAACCAACCGGGAAGTAAAAATGAAAACAGGTAAACTGCTATCCATAGCCATCCTGTCCATCATGGTCTGGGGATGCAATTCATCCATCGAATCGGGTGCCGCCAAGCCCGATGCCGCCAAGGTCGGGTTCGCCGTGAATACGGTGGCCAAGACCAGCGCGCTGCAGGCAGGCTACGGCATCTCGCGCGAAGTCGTGGCAGATACCGGCGGGATCGATACCGAGCTGTTTGCGAGCGAAGAGTTCCAGGCGCAGATGAAGGCAATCGGCATCTGCGACAACTTCATCGAGCTCATCGGCGAGCTCGGCAGCAAGACCAACCAGTCGCCCCGACTGGAGAAAGTCGTCTCCTGCTTGGTTGACGAAACCGAAGGATTGGGTAAGGACGTGAGCGGGGACGCCTTCTTCCCCATCTTCGATAAATGCTTCTGCGACGGATCGGGAGCGGTCTTCGGTGCCATCCTAGCCTACTCGTGGGACTACAGGGCGCCCGCCCTGATCAGCTTCAAGGCCCCCGTGGTCGGAACTTACAAAGCGCCTGTCCTGCCGGGGTATAAGTCCCCCTCCATACCCGGTTACAAGGCCCCCAGCCTGTGATCTCGAAGGGCCGCGCGCGGCCCTCCTCCCATCGTTCGTTCCACAGTCCAATCACCTCTTTTCCAGGAGAATATTCGATGAACAGATTTTCGAAGGTTGCAGTCTTATTGGCGGGCTTGACCATCAGCGCCCATGCGGGTTTGGCAGGCGTGGGTTGGGATAATGATCTCGGCGAAATCACCGGCCGTCTCGGGCTGGGCGCCAATTACATAGACGTAGGCGCGGGCCTGGTCCTCGATCCGGACAATGCCAATAAGGATGCGCATTTCCAGATGTCGGCCTCGGGTCTCTTCCTGGGCCATCTGCATGACTTCGGACCCCTGGACACCTACTTCCATGCGGGTGGAGTCTTCTCCAAGGAAGCCACGGCGACCAAAAACATCCACATCGCTGCCCTGGTCGGCTTCACGCCCGAAGTGACCCTGCTGGATCACCTCGTGCTGTCGGTACGCGCGGGCCTCTCCATTCCCCTGGCACCGGCGTTCAAGTTGAACACCTCGGGCCAAGGCATCAGCATCGTGAACGGCGCGAATTTCAAAATCATGTTCTGAGCGGGTAAGCCGCTAAGGTGGAAGGCCGTCCGCGTGAGCGGGCGGCTTTTTTTTTACGGTGCGCCCGGCAGGGCGCACTCACCAAGGGGTGCAAGTCCCCTACGAGCCTGACAGGAGGAATCGTTAGCTGCACGGCAAGGGTGTCCCTCGCGAGGGGGAATCTGAAGGAAGCCGGAG
>JAHFCH010000080.1 GCA_023249635.1 Fibrobacterota bacterium | reverse complement strand
TGGACAGGGTATTCAAGGTATCCAGCAAGGAGAGGAAGTCGCCTTTGAACTCGGCCTTGTGCGCGTCCCAGTTCTGGGGCTTGGTATCGTTGGTACCCAGCTCGATGGTGATGATGTCCGGCTTGAAGTTGAACAAATCGTTCAGCTTGCCGCCGTTGTTGCTGATATAAGGGAGATCCCCCTTATACAAGAGGGTGCGGCCGCCGATGCCGTCGTTCTGGACCGAATAGCCGCTTCCGAGCAGTTGCCCGAGCCGCGCCGGAAAGGCCAGGGCCCCCTGCGGCAGGCCGAAGCCCTCGGTGATGCTGTTGCCCAGGCAGGCGACCTTGATCTGGGCCTGGCCCAGTGCCGCCGATAACAGAATTAACGCTGCGCTGATTCGCTGCATACCCCACCCCCATTTTTTGACCGCGCAACTCGGTCGGAGCAAAGGTAATTCCAGACGTCGGATCACGCCACCGATACCGGCGGCCCCCCTACCCCGGATGACGTTTTCCGCCCTTTATAGCCGCGCCGATACCCCCAGAAACATGATGGGGATGGGGTAGTTGAGATCCGCGAATTTCCATTGCTGCGTTCGCGAATCGGTAAGCAGGAAATTCGGGGCGTTGAAGGCGTTCCACAATTCGAAATAGGTCTCCACAGGATGGCCCCAGGCCGTATGCCGACGTGAGATGCGCAGGTCCCAGCGCGCGTAGGGGGCATACCTGGCGCCATTGCGCGGCCCGGCCCAGAACACGGTGTCGTTGGCGGGATTATCGGGTTGGCTTCCGAAACCCGTGCCCACCGCATCGGACGCGTTTCCGTAGGACAGGTAATCGGTATACGGCAGTCCGGCGGAGAACCGGCCGCGCAAGGCCAAGGCAAAGTCGTGCGGCATGCGGAAATGATTCACCCAATTGAATGCCCATGGCCGCGAATAGCGGTAGTCGTAGACGCGTTCGCCAGGCGCATCCTGCCGCTTGGAATATCCGACCTCGGCCGAAGCCCAACCTCCCCAGACGGGACCAGGCTGGTAGAAAAAGGAAAGTTCTGCGCCGCCGGCCTTCCCCGTGCCGCCGTTGCGGTAATCCAACCTCCTATCGCCGAAGCGCGCCACCACGCTATCCTGCTGGCGGCGGGTAAGCCGCGTGAAGGCGGCGCTGTCCTGATCTTGCAAAGGCCCTGAATGCCAATCCAGCCGACCCGTGTTCGTCAGGATGGGCACCACCAGATCGGAATAATTCTTCTGGTATATCTGGCATTCGAGCTTATACGCCTGCGAAAACGCGTGAGTCCATTCGGCATTGAAGTGAAAGGCGCGTTCCGGTCGCAAACTTTCATTGCCGTCGCGGATTTGGAAGGGGAAGTCCGCCTGGGAGTACATTCCCGAGGCCAGGCTCAACTCGTCCCGAGGGCCCAGGGACTGGAAGAATGCCAACCGCGGGCTAAGGGACACCAAGCGCGCATAGCTGTCGCTCTCGGCGCGTAGACCTACGGTCAGGCGATGGGTGGGATCGAAGGCGTATTCGCCGGCAAGGTAGGCCGCGAGGAACTGAGAAGTCAGCGATCCGTCATGGTTGAAGCGGATTAGTTTGGGAAGCTGGGTGAGATAATCGGTCTCGGGGTTTACGCCGGCCTCCTGTTTCCTGAAAAGGAATCCGTCCGCATCGAAGATGCCCAGGGCGTCGAGGGCGTCCACGTTCCCGTTCACGATGGTCTCGAAGATCGGCCGGGGCAAACGGGTCGAGAAATCCGAGATGCGGATGGATTGGGATGCGCCCAGGCGCAGGTGGAAATCATCGCCCAGCCAGCCGTCGGCATCCAGGCGCCAATCATACGCGCGGTTCTTTAGCCCCAGCCGATAATCGCTGGGGCCATAGTACCTATAACCGGCATAGCGATCGTCCGACGCAATGGAGTCGTACCACTTGACCGCATCGTAGAATCCCACTTGCCAATCTTGCGCTTGCCAGGCCAGGGCGGGGCGGATGCTCCAATCTGCCTTGGGCTTCCATTCGAAAGCCACTCCGTGCACGACATTATCCACGCGCACGCCCGAAAGCGTGTCCAGCTCGCGAGTGCGCTCGCGCTTGTCCGTCGTCTTCCCGTATAGGATATCCCACAGGTAATAGTCCGGGGACACGGCATCCCCGTTCACGAAATAATGCGTGGCCGGTTCCCGCACGGTGAATATGTCTTTGGAGAGAATGCCGGTATAGGAACCTGTCAGTTGATCCGAGATGCGCCAAGAAAGACCCAATTGCAGGTCACGGAAATTGGGCAGGTCGAGGTAATCCTGCATTTGCTTCTTGGTACGCTCGAAGGATGCCTCGTCCTTGAAGATATCCACGATATCCAAGCCGCGGTTGAATACCCAATCGTACCAGAAGGCCTGCCACGCTACCGAGACGGCCAGCCGGTTCTTCACCAGCGGGACGCCCACGTAAGCGTTCCCGCGCAGCATGGAAAGGTCGGAGGATATCCGCAGGCTATCCATGGGCGAAGGGCGCGAGCGCAGCAGAATGGCTCCGGAAAGGGCGTTGCCGATCTCGGCAGGGAATCCGCCGCTGTAAAGGGTGAGATCCTCCAGGGACTCGATGTTGAACACCGAATAGACGCTGCCGAAATGGTACGGCTGCAGCAAGGGAATACCTTCCCAAAGCACCTGGGTCTCTTCGGCCTTGCCGCCGCGCACGAAGGGACGCACGCTGAGATCGTTCTGGTTGGTGGTACCGGGCAAAGTGGACAAGGCCTTGAACGGATCGCCTTGGGCCGCAGCGACTTCCTTGAGGGCGGCGCGATCGAGGCGGAGGCGGCTTACTTCCTTTTCGCGATGGGCCCGGGAACTGGCGCCCCGCACGCTTTTCGCGTCGAGTTCGAGAACGCCGGAATCTCCTGGTACGACCGCGGAGTCGGCCAGGGTTGATCCGGAGGAATCGGCGGTTGCAGGCGTATCCGATCCGCCCCAGGCAAGCGCGCAGGCGCAGATCAGGAACGCCACCGGTAACCCGCGTGTCACAGGTCACCCCAACGGAACCCCAAGGCGAAATCGAAGGCGGCTTCCCGCAGCAGCGGAGCGGGTATGTCGAGATCGCCCATCGGGGCCTGGGGATAGGTGATGGAGAGCAAAGGGATGATGGCCGGCATGGATGGGCTCTCGAATGGCTTCCACGCGAAGCCGAGGGCCGCCTGCTGGATAAGGCGCCGCTTATGGGGAAAATGACGTTCATCCACGCTCTCGCCCAAATCCATGATCTGGGTGGCCAACCAGGTGGCGCGGTAATTCGCGAATAGGGAATTGCGCCCCATCCCGTAAGACGCCGCGTACTCCCCGAACCAGGAATTATCGGCCCACAGGCCTATACCCCAGCCCCCCGCCAAGGCATGACGGTAGGAACCGGTGGGCGCAGGCAAGCCAACCTTGAGATCGAATTCGGCCGTGGCGGGATTGGTCGGGACCTCCAGGTGGATGCCCGCTTCGGCGCCCGGGAAAGGGCCGAAGGGGCCATGCAGGCCCAAGCGCCAGTCCATGCCCACGCTGGTGCCCCCGGTATGCGATACCAGCATCGGCACGGTATCGTAGCGGACGCGATAAGTGCCCATGGAATCTGTCCAGCTGGATTTTTGGCAAGCCCGGCCCGCGGGGGTGCGGATGGCGGAAATCTCGAATTCGTCCGCGCAAGCCGCAGAGATGGATTGGTAGCGGCCCGCCGCCAGGGCGAATGCGGTCTCACCCGGCTCCAAGACACGCCCGCCCCCGAAATGTTGGGTAGTATACAGGCACCCGTCCAGGAGTAACACGCAAGCTACTCCGGCCATGGCGAGCATCGTCGACCGCGGATTCATCTCCGGATTTATTTCCCTTCCGAAACGTGGTGCGCGGAAAGGAAAGTATTATTTTCCGTTCCGGTGGACCCGTGCCGAACGCATCCGCCGCCGCGAAAGGATCTCCATGCCATCCGGAACGGACCAGACCCTGGCGATCGCCAGCCTTATTTTCGCGGTCCTGGTAATGGGATGCACCACTGAAGATGGTCCCGAGTACGACGTGCCCGCCCGCCGGCAGGTCGGAAACCTGCAAATGGACGTGGATGCCGACGGCACGCCCGTAATCCTCGCGGATATCGCCATGAATTTCGGCACCACGGAAAAGCGGCGGGAATGGGATCCCCTGTTCATGAATCGTAATACCCAGACGGTCGCCTACACCCTGGCTGCCGGAAAATGGGAATCCCACGGGTTCCGGAATCTCACCACCCAATATGTTTCCGAGCCTTTCCTCGCCCGCAACGCCGAAGGCGGCTTGCAAGCCTTGGTCTGGGATCAGCAACGGCTTTCCCTGTACGCGCGCAAGGGGAGCGATTGGGTGGTGCGGCATACGCGTCGGCTGCCGGATCTGGAATCCCAAAGTTTCAATTGGGGCTTTTCCCAGGACAGCCGCATCGCCCTGGTAGGCGACAGCGGTTGGAACGCGATCACTCCATTGGTTAATGGGCATGGAAGTGAACTGCGGGATAACGGGGGCTTGCGCATGCCCTTGGACTCGGGCTTCAATTTCACGCCGCTCTGCTACCTATCGGGGCGCGAGCGTATCGGTGCGGTCGGCCTGGAATACATGGATTCCCAGAACCCATCCGGGGCGCCGCCCGACCTGGTATGGTTCGAGTGGTCTTCCGATTTCTCCAGCGCTGCCCCGCGCCGGACGCTGATCGAAAAGCAATCCGGGGCTTATTTCGCGTCGTTCGTATCCGTGGGCGGGAGAATCCGGCTGTGGACGAATTCGTCGATGGACCCCGACAAGATGGCCCTTTGGGACAAGACCGACACGGGATTCACGGTGAAGGAGTACCTGACGATACCCCACTCACGGAATGACAGCTTGGGGGGCCCCGCGGGCGAGTACGGCCCGCTGGCACTGGATGGCCAGGGATGCATGCATAAGTTGGCGATCACCGGGGGTTACGATTCGCGCATCGGAAATCCCGGCCAGCCACCGACGGTCATCATGATACACCGCTCTTCGTGCGGAGAGACCGGCGATACCTTGAACATCCCGTCACCGCCTTCCATCCATCCGGTTGTCATAACGACCCAGGTATTCCGGGCCGGGCCGGATGGGACATTGTCTGTGGCTGTCGTGCTGACCGAAAACCTGGACATGGACCAGAGCTTGGATTGGCGCAACCACCCTGTTCCCGGGAGCTGGATCGCATGCGCCATGCGGCGTCCCGGAGAGGCTTGGGAATATCGGCAGGTCGCCGCGTTCTGAAGCCCCCGGTCCCGGGTCCCGGTACCCGGCTTGATAACCCCGGACACGGGTGGTATCCTTCCGGAAGATGAGCCCCCAAACCGCGCCTAGGAGCGAACCCATCCGGTTATCCGCCTGGCTGGGGTGGTCCGCGGCAATCGTCATCGTCGTCGCGGCTTCGTGGTGCATGCCCCTCTTTTCCTCCCAGGATCCGACCAAGGGGACCTTGCGTTATCCCCCGCTGTACCCGGTTTATTTCCAGAGCAATCTGGACGCGCCCCTCGAGATGGAAACCTGCCTGGGGTTTCCGGAATATTACCGCAAGCAGCCGTACCGCATCAGTCGACCCACCTATTATGCTGCCCTGGCTGTTGTCCGCAATGCCGTATTCCGGCCATTGGCTTCGCTCATCCTCGGGCCGCCCGCCAAGAACTGGGGCCCGTGGCCCGCGCGCGATCATATCGCCACCTATTTCATCTGGCTCCTGGCCAACCTGGTTTGCCTGCTGGTGGCAGTCCGGATGGCGTATTCCCTGGTAGCCTCCCGGTTACCCCCTTCCGTCGCGCGGCTTTCGGCCCTGATGCTGCTTACCACGCCCATCGTCCTGCTGGCCTTGCGGGAGATCCATCTCAACGATTACCAGATCTTCACTGGCATGGCGAGCCTGGTTTTCTGGAGTTCGCTGCTTTCCGGCCGTCTGGCCGGGCGCCTCGCGCTGTTGGCCTCTATGGGACTGGGTTTGGCCTTGCTGGGCAAGCCCAGCCTGAACCTCTTCGGCGCCGGAGTCGGGATCTGCTTGTTGCTGGGTCAAGGGCGCAAGCTCCTGACGGTGCTTCCCGCCGTAGCCCTGCCTTACCTGCTGTGGCTGGGCGCCATAAAAGCCATGGGGCTGAAGTACGCCTTACCGGAGGTGACGGAGTGGCACTCCGGGGTTTGGATCTTCGAGATGGGCGTTGCCGCTGTCGCGAGGGAATCCATCTGGTACGCGGGCCAATGGATTTCGGTGCTGGGGGAAAGCCTGACGCCGGTCCATCTCGCCGCGGCGGCCCTCGGGGCCTATGTGCTCTGGACGCGGAAGGAATCCGTTCCTTCCGGCGACACCGGCACAATCCATCCGACCGGCAGATCCCTGCTGGTACTGATCGCCTACATCGCCGCTTGCGATTTCAGCTTCTACTTCCTGGTGCACCGCGTGCATGCGGTCTATTACGTGGGGACTTTGCTGGGACTCTACTCCTTGACCGCAGTCGGGTTATTCCGCATGCTGGATTCGGCGGCCGGAAGGCTCAACCTTCCGTTGGCAGCCGCCGCACGGGAGCGCGTCGTTTTGGCGGCCGTGATCGGGATGCAGGTAGCCTTGGCGATACGTCAGCTTCCCCGTTACCCGGGTTGAAGCGGCCGGCGTCCGCGCCTACCACTTCAGCTTGAAAAACCCGAAGACCACCATCTTGAGGAGCAGGAAGCCGTGGCGGAAGCGGCTGATATTGGTCGTCCCGTACGTGCGATCGCGATAACGCACCGGCACTTCCAGGATTTTCAGGTTCTGGCGCACCGCGCCGAAGAGGAGATCGAAATCCCCGAAGGGATCGAAGTCCCCGAAGTAAGCCCGACCCGCCTTGATTTTCTCGTAGTCCTTGCGGAAAAGCACCTTGGTCCCGCATAGGGTGTCCTTGAGGGGCTGATTGAGCAGCCAGGTAAGGGCGAAGGAGAAGAACTGGTTGCCCAGGATGTTCAGGAAGCGCATGGCTTCCTTCTCCATGGGATACACCAGGCGGGAACCATTGATGAACTCGGCCTTGTGGGCCGCCAGGGCACGATGGAACTTGGGCAGATCCTCGGGAGGCACCGTGAGATCGGCATCCAGAATGATGAGGATGTCCTTGGTCGCATGCTGGAAGGCCAGGCGTACCGCGTCGCCCTTGCCCTTACCTTCCTGCGCGAAAAAGCGGATGTCCTTGCCCGGGAATTCCGCCGCCACTTTACGGATTTCCTCCGGGGTGCCGTCGCTGCTGTGGCCGTCGACGAAGATGATCTCTTGCGCCGTTCCGAATTCGGGCAACCTTTCCACGGCCGCACGGATGGTACCCTTCTCATTGCGGCAGGGAATGACGATGGTGGAAGAATAGGCGGTCGGGACGGAGCGCTCCAGTTTGCGGGCCACGATATAGTTGACCAGGCAGAAGGCGCGCAGGCCCGGCAGATTGGCCAATACCCGGTTGCAGAATGCGGATAGCAGGGGGATATAGACGGGGAGCAGGATTTTCCGTTCAAAAC
This sequence comes from Fibrobacterota bacterium, assembly GCA_023249635.1. Taxonomy (GTDB): domain Bacteria; phylum Fibrobacterota; class Fibrobacteria; order UBA11236; family UBA11236; genus Chersky-265. The sequence continues at coordinate 18,965 of JAHFCH010000080.1, read as the reverse complement.
TTACCAGCCCGAAATCCGCCAAGGTCAGCAGGTTTTCGATGTCGTTGCGGGACATCCAATTGTGGTTGAGCTGGGGAGACTTGAGGCGCATTTTCTGCGCCAGCTTCACGACCGGTTCCCAGAAGACGTTATGGTAATGAAGCACGACGCGGGTTTCGGCGTCGCAGGCGCCGCGCAGATTCTCCAGGGCTTGCTGGATATCGAACAAATCCCCCAGGAGATCGGAACAGACCACGGCCTCGAAAGCCTCTTCCAGGACCAGTACTTCGGCATCGCCCACCCGGAAATCCAGTCGCCCGGCTTCCGTTTCCGAAAGGGTCCGCGCGCGCTTCACCATCTCTTCGCTCAGGTCTACGCCCACGCCCTGCCTGGGCTCCAGGCTGCGCAATAACAATCCATCGCCGCATCCCATTTCCAGGATCTTCTTGCCGACCGGGATCAGGTTGCGGAGGCTGCGCAGTAATTCGCCGTGATAGTACGAATTGAGTCGGCGGAAACCGTTGCGACGCGGTGCCAGGGCGTCATAATGCGCTCTGAGCCGTGCTTTGGCCACAGCGTCCACGTCCTTGGGCCTGAATGCGGAGGCGTCCGCCTTATCGGATCCGGACCAATCCGTCTTCGCTTCCCCGAGGGGGTATGTAACGCCGGTCGATGTCGGCTTGGCTTCCATGGGTTTCTCCGGTCGCACCATTATACCACGGCGCGAGCGCAATTGATATACTCCGAGCCATGCGGCCTTCCTCCGGCCCGGTCCTGGGCCGGCCTCTCGTTTTTTCCTCGCTATTCGGCCTGTACCTGCTCGCTTTCGTGATAACGCCCTTATGGACGCGATTCCCGGGCCTTACCGAGCAGGCCGTCGCCCTGGGCGTTCTGACCGCGGCCGGGATGGCCTGGGCCTGGGTTTCCAGCGGGTCCTTTCGGCTGGCCTGGAAGCCGGTTTTGCCCGCCTTTACCGGTTTTCTCCTCCTCGCGGCCGCCCTCAATGCCCGGGCCATGGCGGCTTCCCTTCCCTGGCGCGGTGACGAAGGCTTCCATGTTGACTTCGTCGCGGATCTGGCCGAGGCCTTCGCCGCCCGCCCATGGTACTTGGCCATGCCCCTGTTGCCCCTGGCGCTGGGAGGGTACCGGAAAACCCTCTCCTGGACTACCTGGTTCGGAGCCCTGGCGCTGACCCTCCTCGCCGCATACATCGCCCTCACCGCCCACTTGCGCATGGACAACTACTCGACCTGGTACCATATCATGCGCTATCCGATTCTGCTCAAATACCTTGCGGCCGTCCCCGTCTACCTATGGTCATGGCTTCCCGCCTCCTGGCCGCCGGAAATTCCTTACCGCATCCTCCCGCTGGTTTCCGCCGCGGCCTTGGCTGCACTGGCAGTCCGCAGGCTGCGACGCTATCCTTTCGGCCTCCGGTACCTGGCAGGTATCGCGGTGTTGACCTTGCCTCTCATCCGGTACTATTCCAGCATCCTTTATCTGGAGATGCCTGCCGTGCTGTGCATGACTTGGGCGGCTTTCCATGCCGATCGCCTGTTGCGCGCCGATCCCGATCGACTTACCTCCGCGCCCGCCTGGTATGCGCTGCTGATGGTGGGCTTCCTCAAAGAAACCACCTTGCCCTTCCTGATCGCCTTCATCGCCTGCCGCGCGCTTGCCCGCTTCACCATCCTGTGGCGGCGCCGCTCGCTCAACCCGGCCACGCTATTGCGCGAAACCGGAGTTTTCTATGGCGTCGGTCTTCCGCTGTTCCTGTACCTGTGCTTCCGCTCGCATTTCGGTGATCCCCGCCCCGTCGCCCTTTGGCTCACCAATCTGAAGGATTTGCATTTGCCTTTACGGTTGGCCCATTCCTTTGCCGACGGCTTCACGATGATGCTGCTTCCCGCCGTGGCCGGCCTGTTCCTGAGAAGGTTTTCGCGCCGTCGCCGCTGGCTTCCCCGCCTTTTTCTCTTCTCCGCAGCCGGCTTAAGCGTGGCCCTGCATTACCTGGACGATTACAATTACATCGGATACAGCCGCTTCAATCTCTTCCTGGTCCCAAGCCTGCTCGCCTTGGCCTGGCCCGCCTTGGGCCTGGTCGCGAGCCGGAGGCAAGCCTACGCGGCCGGCTTCCTGGCCGCCCTCATCCTGGTCAATCTCAGCCTCTCCCCTATCCTCTCCGATGGGAACAAAAAAACGCTTTGGGGGATTTATGGAGGGGATACCGGTGAGCATTATTACCCCTATCGGGAAGCCCTGCGCGACCTGATGAAGGGTCATGCCGGGCAGAAAGCCTTGCTCGCCGGGCACTATTACGGGTATTCGACGGGCTTCTATACCGGGGATCGCGACTGGCCTGAGCAATGGATATCCAGCCTGGAACCCGCCGATGAAGGCCGCCGCATGGACTCAACCCTGGCTGCCGCCGCCGCTTCGGGCTACCAGGCCGTCCTCTACCACCAGCTGGGAAAAGACTACCGGGAGCCTGGGAATCTCCACGGTTACGGTAACATCCAGGTTTATAAGAACCAAGCGCATACCCTGGTGCTGTTCAGCCGCTGACTACCGGGAGCGGAGGTGTTCCGTCTTGTCCCTACGCAAGAAGGGTTGCGCGCTTACCCCAAAGCTTCCGCCACTTCCTCTTCCGGACGCGGCGGCATTTCCTCCCCCACCGGGAGCATGGAAACCGTGGTCTCGGCCGGGTTCCCCGCAGGCTTGGAATCCAAGGGGAAGCTGACGCGGAAGCGCGTACCCTCCCCTTGCCGGCTTTCCAGGGCGATACCCCCATGACTCTGGCGCACTACCCCGAATACGACCGCCAAGCCCAATCCCGTACCCTTGCCGCTTTCCTTGGTGGTGAAGAACGGCTCGAAGATGCGCACCTGCACTTCGGGTGACATCCCGGTGCCGGTATCGGCCGCCTCCAGCACCGCGAAAGGACCTGGCGAACCGTCCTCCCTCAGCACCGGATTTTCCAAAGGCGCTACGCGGCGCGAGATGGAAAGATCGAGATGGCCGCCCGCGGGCATGGCGTCCCGGGCGTTGATGGCCAGGTTCATGATCACCTGCTCCATCTGGCCGCGATCCGCGCGGATAATCATGGGGCCGGGATGGACGCGGATGCCGACCTGGATCTTATCCCCGATGAGACGCCGCAGCATGGGCACCATATCGTCCAGGATCTCGTTCAAGTCCCACAGGCGCGTCTCCAGGGTCTGCTTGCGGCTGAAGGTGAGCAACTGGCGCGTCAACGAGGAAGCGCGCTCCCCGGCCTTGATGATCTCGTTGATGAAGTTGGCCCCTTTGGCGCCCTCGCCGATCTGATCCAAGGCGATTGCCGCATAGCCCGATATGGCCGTCAGCAGATTATTGAAATCGTGGGCGATACCGCCGGCCAATTGCCCCACGGCCTCCACGCGCTGGCTTTGCCGCAACTGGGCTTCCACCTGTTTCAGATCCGTCACATCGAGGAAGGCGAGTACGACCGTTTCGGGTCGGCCGGCCGCATCGGGAAGCACGGCGGAATTGACCAGCAGGGAGCGGCGGCCGCCGGGGGCGGGTAGGCCCACCTCCAGATTCACAAGGGTTTCGCCCCGGGCCGCGCGGGAAGCGGGCAGTTCGCTTTCGGGGAGCGCCGCACCGTTGCTATCGGTGAAGGGGAAAACCATGGCCCCGGGATTTTCGGATCCCGCCGCGGACGACGCAGCCGCGGAAGCCGCGTCCGCGGATAGCTTCAGGGCCGCACGGTTGGCGAAGCTCACCGTTCCTGTTCCCGGTTGCTCCAACAGCACCGGTATCGGAAGCAGATCGAGCAGGCGGCTCAAGCGTCCGGTAAGCCCTTCCAATTGCCCCAGCAACCTTTCCCGTTCCAGCCGCGCCTCATGTTCCACCGTGATATCCCTGAAATTGGAAAGGATGCCGCCGATGCGCGGATCGTCCATCAGATTGGTGGCTCGGCTTTCCAGCCAGCGCCAGGAGCCGTCCTTGTGGCGGATGCGGAAGATGACCGCGGTGCGCGCACCCGGGGTGGCGTAGATCGGTTCCATGCGCGCGTTGAATTCCGGCAGATCCTCGGGATGGATCAGATCCAGCGCGCGCATCCCGATCACTTGGTCATGGGGATAACCCGAAAGCCGCTCCGTGGCCGGACTGTTGTAGATGATGTACCCGCTGCGATCGCGCACCGAGATACCGTCGTTGCTGTTCTCGATCAGCAGCCGGAAGCGCTCTTCGCTTTCGCGCAATGCCGCTTCGCCTTCCTTCTGCCGGAAAAAAAGCGCGATGGGGCCGGACAATGCGGCCAGGGTTTCCAGCATTTCCGGATCGGGTTCACGCGCTTCGCGCCGCAAGAACTCGCAGACACCGAACGCGCGCGGGCCCAGCCGGATGGGGAATCCGAACGCGGAATGGAAGCCCGCGACCCGCATGGCCTCGCCCCGTCCGGCCGAGCCTTCTTCGCCGAGATCCTTGAACCAGCGGGGACGCCCTTCTTCCAGGATGCGACCGGGAAGGCCCTGACCGCGGGCGGGACGGAAGGCCAGCGAGGCGTCACGAAAAGCGGCATAATCCTCGCCATGCTTCTGCTGGATGGCGACGCAGGTGAGGCGATTATCCCGGGCCCGCCAGAAGGCGCCGAAGTCCCACCCGTCCGCGGCGCAGATGATATCCAGGATGCGCCGCTCCACCAAATCGCGTTCTCCCGCCGAGCCCAGCAACCGCGAGATTTGGCTGTCGATGGCGGCGCGGGAAATGCGGCCCTGCTCCGGGGTGAGATCCCGGATATACACCGCGAAACGCCAGACCCCTTCGGCTTGGAAGGGAGCGATACACAGGTCGATGGGGAATTCCCGGCCGTCGGGGCGGCGGGCATGGATTTCCATGCGGCCTTCGGTGCGGCGCACCGCGCCCTCCCGGGTAGCGCCCAGGTTACGGTACATGGCTTTTTCGAAATCGTCCCGGTGACGCGACGGCAGAATGCGCTCCGCGAGAGGCTTGCCGGCCATCTCCCCGGCTTCCCACCCGAACAGGTCCTGCGCCTTGCGGTTCCAGGCCAGCACGTGTTCTTCCGCGTCGATGGCGATAACCGCATCCGGGGAGGCTTCGAGCACCTGCCGATGGAATTCCGGGCCCATGGCATCCCTATCTCCATTTTTCGCGGCCCGAGAACACGCCCAGATATCCCCCGGGTAGTAACCAGGCGATTCCTCCAAAATTGGTGATTTTGCCTGGCGTTTTTACTTGAATTGGGGGTGGATCCGCCTTTTCCCACACTGACGAGGATTGCCTGTAACCAAATGGGATATCGGGGAGGTTGCCCGCCCGCCCGGGGTCCTGGCCCCTGGTTAATTTCCATCCAGGTGCAAAACATGAGACTTCCTATGTCCGGGACCCCGTCCCCGCGGCCCTCGCGCAGCCCTTCCCCTCTACCCGGCCGGTTTCCCGTCCTGGGCCAGACCTTGCTCACGGACAAGCCGTTCATCGCGCGTATCGCCCATGGCGAGTACGTGGTGCTTTGCGACGGTCGCGTGACCACGCCCATGGGGGCGAAGAGCATTTCCGGGCGCATCGATCTGAACGCGCCCAACCTCGATTTCAACCGCATCGACGTGCGCCATGGGGCCTTGCACTGCGATACGCCCGGTATCCTTATCGGGCATCCCGTGCTCGCGATGCGGCCCGGCATCCACGGGCGCTCGTCGCCGCTCCGGAACGAGACCCTGCGGTACTGGGAAACCTCGCCTCTGCCGGGCCCGAACGACGTCGACTGAATTACCTTTTTCGAAACATTACGCGCCCTACAAAGACACAGGGCCCGGCTCGTTATGCGTAATGCGGCACTCGGCATTCGGCATACGGAAAAGGGAGACACCATGGATAAGCACCAGGCATTTCTGGATACTTTGGACACGCTGGGACGGACCTTCGCGGCCAAGGCCGTTGAGCATGACGCCGGCGACGCCTTCATCGGGGGCAATCTCGCCGATTTGAAGGAGGCGGGCCTGCTCGCCAGCTTGATCCCGACGGAGCTGGGCGGAATGGGCATCCCCCATAGCGTACTGTGCCGGGGCTTGCGGCAATTGGCGCGCCATTGCGGCTCCACGGCCCTGACCTTTTCGATGCATCTCCACCTTACCGCATTCCTTACCTACAACCACCTGCAAGGTAAGCCCACACGCCCGTTGCTGGAAAGGATCGTCCGCGACAAGGTGGTGTTGGTCAGCACCGGGGCCAACGACTGGCTGGTCTCCAACGGCCAGGTCGCCAAAGCCGAAGGCGGCTACCGCGTCACCGCGCGCAAAAGTTTCGCGAGCGGATCGCCCGCCGGGGATATCCTCATGACCAGCGCTCCCTACCTCGATCCCGTCGAGGGCTGGCAGGTCCTGCATTTCCCGGTGCCCTTTACCGCCGAGGGCGTGCGCGTCCTGGAGGATTGGAAAACCCTGGGCATGCGCGGGACCGGTTCCAACAGCATTTCCCTGGACGGGGTTTTCGTTCCCGAGGCTTCGATTTCCATGCGCCGTCCCCGCGGGACGTATCACCCGGCCTTCATGATCATCACCACGCTGGCCTGCCCGCTCATCGCATCTGTATATGTAGGCGTCGCGGAAGCCGCGGCCGAACTGGGGCGCGAGCAGGCCCGGCGGCGTCCCTTCGAAACCGGCACGCCCATCCTGTTGGGGGAAATGGAAAACCTCCTGACGACGGCGCAATTGGCCGCCGATTCCATGGCCGTGCTCGCCAACGATTACGGCTTCGTTCCCAATATCGATCTGGCAAGCCGCATTCTGGTGCGGAAAACCCTGGCGGTCAACTCCGCTTTGGCGGCGGCCGAAAAGGCCATGGAGGCCTCAGGCGGCGGTGGATTCTACCGCCGTAGCGGACTGGAGCGCATGGTACGCGATCTGCATGCCGGCCAATTCCATCCCCTCTCCGAAAAGCGCCAGCAAAACCTTACGGGCCGTTTGGCCCTGGGAATGGATCCCGTCGAAGTAGCGGAATACCCTAAGGAAGGCTGAAGAATACCGGACCGGGCGCCGGAAACGGCGCCCGGCGTCCCCGGGCGTCAAACGCCTCCCGGGAACGCTTACGTAACATATCCGATACGGTACCATTCCGGATACCCTGAAAACGGATTCCGATGGGGCCGGAGCGTACCTTCCCGATGGCGGTCCAGATACCGTCCTTCCCCATCCCCCGCAGCGAACTCACGGCCATGACCGTGCTATCGTCCAGGACCGTCAGGGAATTCCACAAGCCGCTGCCACCCGCGGGGATGTCCGGGAACGGCGTGGAGCGGGTCGCGAAGCCCTGGGCATCCGCACCCCCAAGATAAACCTGCATCACGGATTCATCCGTGCGCGCCGTCGTAGCCGTGCGGCCCTCATTGGATTGTACGGAAAGCAAAGTCATTCCCGAGGGCAAGCGCGCGAGATACGGGGCCCCGGCGTACACCTTCGTGGGCGGTTTGGCAGACGGTGCGAAGGCGGCGAAACGCCGATCGTCCTCCCCCGCCACCGGGCCTCCGGTCCAACCCGCATCGGCTTCGGCATGCAATATGGCGGGTTTGAAATCGCCGTCCAGGCCATTGTCCTCGATGGCCACGGCTACCGTACCGTCCTTTAGGCGCAGGGGCACGGGCATGCCGTCGCGCGCTCCGGCGCGATGGGAAACCTTGGTGTACTGCTTCCAGGTGAGGCCGCTGTCCTGGGAATGCAGCATGCCGATTTCCTGATCCCCTCCGACAGGATAAGGCGACTCGTTGGCGAAATAAACCTGCAGTTCCCCGGAAGGCAGCAGCAAGAAAGCGGGCTCCCAGCATCCCGTGCCCGATTCCGTTCCCGCCGTGTACACGCGGGACTCTTCGCCCCAGGTATTACCTCCGTCCCGGGAGCGTTTGCTGGCGATGAAATATGCGCCGCCACCGGTGGGCCGGCCGTTCCAAGCGTAGATCAGCCAACCGTTGGCCAGTTCCACCAATTCGGCATTGGTGTTGCCGTACCCTGCGGTGCGGGCGACCACGGCTTCCGTACCCCAGACCGCGGTCGTACCTTCGGAAAAACGGATGCAGACATCGGCACCGCGGCTATAGACCAGGGCGAGGCGATTGTCCGCGAGAAGCTTGACGCGGGCGTAAGTCCCCGCGCAGGCGAATTTGCGTTGCTCGGCGGGCCAGGTGAGCGCGGAATCCGCAGCTGCGGCGGAATAGCACAGGCAGAGGCACAAGGCCGCGAGTAGCTGGAGGACGGGCATGGTTAGCAAGGTATCCGCGCCGACCGCCGTCCGCCGCGGGATTCCAGGGACTCAGGGCAGGATAACGACCTTAAGCGCCCCGGAAGCGGGGTCATTCTGCTTCCGCACCGCAGCCGCGAATTCCTTGAGGGGAAAACGGTCGGTGATAAGGCTTTTCCCGTCGATGCGCCCCGAGGTCAGCATTTCCATCGCCTCCTCATAGTCGCGCCGCACCGAGCTGTTGGCCCCATGCAGATGCAGCTCGCGGTAATGGATAAGATTGAGATCGATGGGTTCCACGCAATCGTCCTTGGGCATGCCCGCGAACAACGAGAGGTGGCCGCCGCGCGCGAGCCAGGGCAGGCAACGTCCCGCCAGGGATTTTTCGGAAGCGGAGAGGATGACGCAATCAAGCCCGCGCCCGCCGGTTTCCCCGGCGATCCAGGCGGCGGGATCGGTAACCGCCATGTTAACCAGATCGTCGAAGGGCAGCCGCAAACCCGCCAACACATCCAATTTGCCTTGGGAGCGGTTGAAGATGGAGACGCGTTTGGCGCCGCGGGCCCGGGCGATCAACCCATTCAAGGTTCCGATCACGCCCGCCCCCACCACGCCCACATGTCCCATGCCTGCGAAGGGGATGTCGCGCAGCCCGTTGATGCCGCAGCTCAGAGGTTCCAGCAAAGTCCCCAGTTCCGCATCCATCATGTTCGGCAATGGGATGAGGCAACCCTGTGCCACCGCAGCGGCGGGGATCAGGATGTACTCGGAAAATCCGCCGTTGTACGCGTAGCCGATGGCCGTGAATCCGCGCTCGCACAAGTTTTCGCGATGGACCAGGCACATGGGACAGTCCCCGCAACCGATCACGGTCTGCACCGCGCAACGCATTCCCGCTGCCAGGCCTGGCCGCACACCCTGGCCAAGCGCCGCGATGGTCCCCGCGATCTCGTGCCCGATGATGGGGACGCTAACGGGCTTCTGCCCGGCCAGCACGCGCTTATCGGTACCGCACAAGGCGCAAGCCTCCACCTTAAGCAATATTTCACCCGGTCCCGGATCGGGACGTTCCACGTTTTCCAAAGTGATGGCGCCCGGGGTCCGCAGCATCGCCGCCAGCATACCGTTCTTCATTCCAATCCCGTCCAGGTTCCGCTGCGCCCGGAGCGCCGCATGGTTTCCAGGGCCGCCACGGGGCCCATCTCCGTAAGGCTGCGCGCCGCCGCCGCATCCAGGGGAGCCAAATCCCCCACGGAAGCGAAGAAGGCATTGCGCGCCCGGCCATTGCCGGCGAATTCGGCATCGGAGGCCGCGCCCGCGTAGGGGAATTCCCCGAAGCGCGCCAGCAAGGCATGTCCGATCAGAACGCGCGCGCCCTCCAGGAAGCGTCCCTTGAAGGGCGCCAATTCCGGCCCATCCAGGTTATCCACGAAAGGAAGCCCATGGCGATTGCCTTCGGTCCCGATATGCAGGGGCATATGCCAGGACGATGCCAACGCTACGATGCGCGCCAGATTGTCGAGCTTGCGGCGTTTTTCTTCCGGGTCCGCCAGGTTCCAATTCCTATCCGGGATCAGGTTGAGCCCGCGCGCGCCCAGGTTGCGATTGCATTCCAGCAATTCGCGGCCGCGCGCCTCCCCTTGGGAAGTCCCATCCAGCCAGGAATCCATGGGCACCGCCCCGCAATCGCGCATCCAGCCGTACACCTCGCCCGCGGGGGGAAAGCTTTCCGGACCCGGCTGCGTATACCCCAGGCCGCCCCGCTTCATAAGGCGCGCGCGTACCTTTTCGGCGAACCCGATCGGGTCTTGCATCTGGACCAACGCGGCCGCCTTGGAAAGTTTCAGCGTTTCACCCCAGAACTCGGCGCAACGGGGTTGATTGGGGAATCGGCGCCGGGCCTGCTCGATATAGGCCGCTACGAAATGCCGCTCGCTGCCGTACCCGGCCGGTGTCCGCTCGTCGATCACGGCGCGCCAGTCGATGGCGATATCCGGCAGACAGGCATTGATGCGTTCCACCAGTTCCCGCGAGCGCTTTTCCGAAATGAATCGCAGTCGCAGCAGGAACGCCTCCTGCGGGGAGCCGGCGGCCGGACGCTTCACGAAGCCGGACCCCGCCATATAATGTACCCCGGGCTCGCCCGGGGAATCGATCTCGGCATCGGAGAATTGCGGCAGGAAACCCCGCACCTCCACGCCCGCCGTCGCGCGCAGTCCCAGGGCCTCGGCCGCGGAGAGGAATTCCCAAACCCCATCCACGCCATCGAAATCGATGATGCCCGCCGCGAAAAACCCGGCCTTACGGGCCTCCCACGCGTATCGGCAAGGGGACCAGCCATCGGCATGGTAGGAGAAGAAGGTATGCGTGTGCAAATTGACCGCGTCCCGCACGGTCTCGAAGGGGATGCGCAGCGATAGGAGTTTCCCCAGGGCCACGCCCCGCACCCCGGGATCGAAATGGTTGAGATCCTTCTCGAGGTCCTTCACCAGGCTCTGGAACAGCAGCCGGGGCCGCGCCTCGGGCTGGATAAGTTGGCTACTCACGGGATTTGCCTCCGGAAATGTTCACCACCGTGCCATGGATGTAGCTGGCCCGGTCCGAGGCCAGGAAGGCCACCAGATCGGCCACCTCGGATAACCGCCCGGGCCTGCCCAAGGGTATCGCCGATGTTACGTAGCCTTTGCGCAGCTTTTCCACGCTTATGCCGCGGGCATACGCCAGATCGTCTTCATAGGCCGGGCTGCGCAACCCGGTAGCCTCCAGGATACCGGGCGCCACGCCCACTACCCGCACGCCGCGGCGTCCCATCTCCTTGGCCCACGAGCGCGTCATCCCGTACAGGGCCGCTTTGCCCGCGGAATACCCGCTCTGGCCTTCGGAGCCTTCCAATCCGGACTCCGAGCTGATATTGACGATTACGCCGCCCCCGGTGGCGAGCATGGCCCTGGCCGCCGCTTGTGCGCACAGGTAGGCCCCTTTCACGTTGATCCCCATCATGCGATCCCAGATGGTCTCGCTCAATTCGCGCTCCCCCTGGGGGTCGACCAAAAGGCGCGGGATATTGATGCCGGCATTGTTGATCAAAATGTCGAGCCGCCCGAAACGCGCGACTACGGCTTCGGCCAAGCCGGCCGCATCCGATGCCAGGGATATGTCGGTGCGCAGGAACAGGGTTTCCACCCCGTGATCGCGCCGGAGGCGGACGCATGCCGAAGCCCCCGTCACGTCCACGTCGGCCACCACCACGCGGGCGCCGTTGGCCGCGAAGGCCTCGCAACAGGCATGCCCGATGCCGGACGCGCCTCCGGTGACCACGACCACGCGATCATCCAAACCCAACCAGCCTCCGGCATGCGCGGGCCGCGTCTCGAGAACCGATTCCTGCTCTTTGGTTGCCGGGCGACGAATCATGTCGCCCCCGCGGCCACGGAAAGCGGATGCGCCTCGGCATCCCCGCGGCCGGCTTCGGATCCGTCCCCGAAATACAGGTCTACCAGGGATCGATTGGTTCCCGGGGCCCCGAACATCGGCAACCCGCGCTTCTCCATGATATTGTCCAGGCGGCCCACGTCGGCGCGGCTGATTTCCTTGAGCCCGCCCAGGGGCGCGGCCGCGGTGAGGCTCACGGCGGTCATCTCGAGCAATTCCACCGTCATCATGCACCAAGTTATATCCCGCGGGCTCAGGATCACCAGACCATGATTCTCCATCAGGAACGCATTGTACTTGCGGAGGAAGGGATTGAAATTATCGGCCAAGCGCTGGGTAAGCGGCTCGCCGTAAGGCACCACCGGAACGGGACCCACTTCGGTGATGGTCTCGGGAAAGAAAGGCCGCATCAACAGATTGCGCCCGCGGGTGATGGCGAACGCGTTGGAGTAGGGAGGATGGCAATGCACCACCGAGACCGCATCCGGGCGGCTCTTGAAGAAATTCACGTACATGGGGGTCTCGCCGGTCGGCCGCCGCGTCCCCTCCAGCTTGTTCCCATCCAAATCCAGGAACACCAGATCCTCAAGGGTGATGTCCCCTTTGTTCATTTGGGTGGGGGTGATGAGCATCAGGTTGGGGCCAAGCTTCCAGGCGGCGTTCCCGCCATGGCCGGTAACGTACATGAGACGGCTCAATTGATGGCAGACCTTGAGGAATTCCCCGGCCTGTGCCTTGTAAGTTTCCAGTAAACGCATCCGAGGCTCCCCGCAAGCGCCGGATGATCCGCCGGCATGCAGTAAGGATACGGCAAAGTACCGGAAGAAGGGACGGCACGGTCTGCTGAAAACATGTATTATTCTGCTATATGGTGAAAAACCAGGATCGCTTCGGCGCGCAACTCGTGGCCGGAACCACCCGCTATGCTGAAGATGCCCATGGACCCACGATACGGCCCAAAGGGCTAAACAATTGGGTGCTGAACCTAACGCTGCGGGGTCACGGTCGCATCAATCCCGGGCCCGGGGAATTCCTTGCCGAAACCGGTGATGTTCTGCTATTCCCCCCGCAAGTGCGCCATGACTACGCCCATGCGCCCCAAGCGGCGGGCTGGACCCATGTGTGGATTTATTTCAGCCCCGGCGGCAATCTGGCGCCCCTCCTTAAATGGCCGGCGCGCGGGGAAGGCGTCTTGGGGTTCCGGTTGGTTGATCCCACCGCCCGGCGCAATGTGAGGGCGGCTATGGAGAAGTGCCTAGCCTTGTACAGCTCGCCCCATCGCAACCGCTTGGCCTTCTGCGCCAACGCCCTTGACGAGGCCCTGCTGTGGTGCGATACCCAGAACCCCTTCGCCAACGGCTCCGGGGGCGACGAAAGGGTGGATCGCGCCGTGGCCTATCTGCTCAAGCATTTCGCGGAAAACCCGGATGCCGCGGCCTTGGCCCGGGAGTGCCATCTCTCGGTTTCCCGGTTCGCCCACCTGTTCCGCGAGACCACCGGCACGTCACCGCTGCGTTACCTGGAAAACCTGCGGATCTGGAGGGCCCAGGAAATGCTGATCGGCACCTCGCGCTCTATCAAAGAAATCAGCCAGTCCGTCGGTTTCGCCGATCCGCTGTATTTTTCGAAGGCTTTTCGGCGTAAGGCAGGGGTGGGTCCCCGGGATTTCCGCAAGCAATCCCGGCAAGCTTGACGGCGGCGGCCGCTTCAAACCCCGGGGACGCTTCGGCCCAGGGATCGCGCCAGGAAAAATCCCCCGCACGCGAACAGGACCCCGAACACGTTGCTGGCCAGGATGTACAACATGGCCACGCGTCCCTGCCCGTCCCGGATCAGATAAAGGTTCTCAAGGCTGAAGGAAGAGAAGGTCGTGAACCCTCCCAGGATGCCGACCATGAGGAACAAGCGACCGGGGTGCGCGGCCGGGGCCGATCCGAAGAGGCCGCCTGCGAAACCGATCACCGCCGACCCCACCAGGTTGATGGAAAGCGTACCGATGGGAAAAGGGCCGGGGAACAGGGACTGCACCCGACCCTGAAGGAAGAAACGCAGGACGGTTCCCAGCGCTCCGCCTATCGCGACATACACCCATTGCATCGGCCCGTCTCCTTGGGACCGAAATATAGGAAGGAGCGGCCCAGCACGTCGCGGTCGAGTTTGCGCAGCAGGGACGGCGAAGCATAGCGACCACGGGAACGGGATGCCGGAGCCGCCGGGTCACGGGGAACATTCGCCACCGGAGTATAGTTGAAAGGGGTCTCCGGCCGGGCGGCCAGGAAATCCTTGATGGCAGCGGCGAATCGACTGTCCTGCATGGGGAAAGGCGCGCCGTGGATTTTATTGGGATCCCCTTCTCCCGGCATGAACCACCATCCCGGGAACAGGAATCGCGCCTGGTTGTCGTAATATTGCTGCAATTGCCTCATGGCCGTGGGATATAGGTTCGCGTCCTGGGCCTGTAGGAACGGATTGGGATGCCACTCGAAGATGCCCCAGTTGGAGGAATACTGGGTCACCAGGTTGGGATCCATCTCCCCGAAGCGGGTAATCCCCAGGTTACCCGTATGCGGATTGTACCCGCTCCATACCGGCGTCGCCCCGCTACGGTTCCGGGTGGGATTCAGCTCCCCGGGAATCTGGTGGGCGAAAAGCATGCCGCGCGGAATCCCCTGGGCCGCCAAATCGTCGAGGTAATCCATCAGGTAATTCCGCACCATGGTCTGCCGGAATCCGAAGGCGGGATTCCCGGGATTGCCGGGGGGCTGCTGCATGCCCCGATCCTCGTAATCCCAACTCCAGGCCTGCCACCAGGCCCCGTCGTTGCGGACGCGGGGCGCGTCGAAGCCTCCCGCGGTGAACCCCTTGCCCGAAGGCGGCGAGGGGTTGAAATTCCGGTCCGTGATGGGATCGGGAAAGGCGGCGGGATCCCAGGATTTCAGGGTCCAGGTGGTGAAGGCCGTGCCAAAGGTCGCGTTGAAGCTCTTCCCGGTACCATTGGCGTTACCCGGGCCGGGATCGTCGTGGAAGGGGCTGGCGGACTTCGCGCCTATCGTAATGTAGGCGCCCGTAATCGCCGCCTGAGCGCCCTGGCCCGCGTACTTCCCCGTATCCGGATCATACATACCCGTATGCCGCAACCAATCCCGGAACTCCGCGATGGCGAAGGGGCTGTAATCGGACATCCACTTTTCGTCGTGCACGCCACCCGTCGCCAGTTCCTCCTCGATGGCCGCGTTCACCACCCCGATGGTATTGGGGTATTCGGAAAGGAAGGGCAGAATGTCACGCGCCGAGCCCACCGCGATGCCATGCACGTAATCCCGCGCCAGCTTGGCGTAACGCGAAGGAGACGGTACACGCAAGTCACGGGAATCCCCGCTCAGGGCCCCGCCCACCGTATACGATTCCCAGGTCACGCCATCGCGCCGCCATTGGAAGTTGCGCAAATCCTTGAGCATGGCGTCGGAAAAGGGCGGATTTGAATGGGTCTGCCCTCCGATGATGACGCCCAGGGCCAGACCCTTCTCCTTGGCGATCTTGATCCGGGCCCTGAAGATGTCCGTCCCCGGCCAGATGAACGCGAATCCCCCCCGATGGTATTTGTTGCCGCGTCCGACCTGGGTAATGTATTTGTCCATCTCCCGGCGCACGTCCGCATCCGTCGTGGTTTCCCGCGACAACCCATCCCAGATGGTCAGGATGTAGAAGGAACTAGCCGGAGAGGGGTCGGGTAACGCCTGAGCGCGCGCCGGCGAAAGGCAAACCGCTACAACGGCGCTGCCGATTATGGACACAAGTCGGACAGAAAACACGGACTCCCCCAGTCCACCTCATCGCCAATCTATCGCTCCACGCTTTCCCCGACGTTGCGAATCCGGCTGCAAAATTGCATGATTTCGGCATCTATCGGGTAATGGGGCGCGTTTCCGTTGAGGTTCTTGTTACAACACCCCCAATCCCCCGACCTAAACCGAAGCCTCCCCGGTGGGTATATTAAGGGGGGCCTAAATAAGGAGCCGCCGTTGCACGCATCCGTCTTCTCTGCTTCCACAGCCTTTGCCCTCGCACTCCTGTCCGCGGCCCCGCTTCGGGCCGAAGAAGCCAAGCACGTCACCGCCGCGCTCGTCTCGGAATCCGCCGCGGCCGTGCCCGGCAAACCGCTCCAGGTCGGGCTGCACCTCAAGTTGGAGCCCCACTGGCATGTGTATTGGAAGAACCCCGGGGATGCCGGATTGCCGGTCTCCCTGGACTGGAAGTTGCCGGAAGGCTACAAGGCGGGCGCGATCCAATGGCCCTACCCGGAACGGATTATCGTCCCGCCGCTCATGAACTACGGGTATGAGAATGAGGTCTTGTTGCCCGTGACGGTTGATGTGCCTAAGGGCGCAGCCGGAACGGTCGCCTTGGCAGCGAAAGCCAAGTGGGTGGTGTGTAAGGAGATTTGCCTACCGGGGAACGCGGAGCTGTCATTGGAGCTTCCCGTTGCCGCGGGCGGCGCAGCTTCCGCTTCCAATCCGGCCAACGCGGCCGTGTTCACCGCCGCGCGCGCGGCGCACCCCGCCGCATCCAACGCGTGGAAATTCTCCGCGATGGCCGCCGGCGATTCCATCGTGCTCATTGCCCAAGCCCCCAACGGGGCCAAACTCGCAGGCCTCTCCTTCTTCCCCGCAGAGAACGAAATCATCGATAACGCGGCGCCCCAGAAATTTTATCCCATCGCGGGTGGATACGCGCTTACCCTTAAGGCCGCGCCGCCGGAAGAAGAAGGCGCGAAAGGGCCCGAGAGTTTGTCCGGCGTAGCAGTCGCGGAACCGGATTGGGGCCCCGATAAGGCTGTCGAAGTCGCAGTCAAAATCCTGCGCGGCAAACCGATTCCCAAGGCGACCGGCGCCGCGGTCGAGGTGGTCGGAAAATCCGCACCGCCTGATGAAGGGGGCGCTGGTGACGCGTCCAAAGGCGGTGGTCTTACCGGAGCGGCTTCCGCCATCGCATTGCCCGGGGCCGCCGTCGCACCCTCGGCAACTCCCGCAACTCCCGCCGCCCCTGCCCCCGCCGGCATCAAAACGCTTTTACTGGCACTGTTCGGGGCCTTCGTCGGCGGTCTGATCCTGAACCTGATGCCCTGCGTGCTGCCGGTGCTCTCCCTGAAAATCTTCGACTTCGTGAAGCGCGCCGGCGAATCCCGCTGGCTGGTATTCTCCCACGGATTGATTTTCACGGCAGGCGTGCTGATATCCTTCTGGAGCCTGGCCGGTGTGTTGTTGATCCTACGCAGCACGGGTGCCGGATTGGGTTGGGGCTTCCAATTGCAATCGCCGGTATTCCTGATGATCCTGTGCGTGCTGTTTACCTTCTTCGCCCTGAGCCTGTTCGGCGTCTTCGAAATCGGCGCGACGTTTACCCGCTTGGGCGGAGCGCAATCGAAGGATGGTTGGAGCGGATCGTTCCTGGCCGGTGTTACGGCTACCGTGGTCGCGACCCCTTGCACGGCGCCCTACATGGGCTCCGCGATGGGCTATGCCTTTACCCAGCCGGCCTACTTCGCCATGCTGGTGTTCACCTTCGTTGGCCTGGGCATGGCTTCCCCCTACATCGTGCTATCGGGATTTCCGGGTCTATTAAAATTCCTGCCGAAGCCCGGAGCATGGATGGAAACCTTGAAGCAGTTCATGGGCTTTCCCCTCTTGGCTACGGCGATTTGGCTGGCCTGGGTACTGGGACAGCAGGCGGGCGTGGACGCGTTGATCGCGTTGCTGTTCCTGCTGCTGTTGAGCGGGATGGCAGCCTGGATCCTGGGGAAATGGACGCCTTTGTATCAGAGCGGGCGGACGCGCGTGCTGGGTACCTTGGGCGCGGCGTTGGTCTTCCTGCCCGCGTTCTTTTACGTGTTGAGCCACCTGGACAACTTCCGGGCGGAGAAGCCCCATGCGGTGACCGCGGAGGGCGGCGGGGCGGCCATGATGGACCACGGGATCGCGTGGGAGACCTTCTCGGAGGAACGGTTGGCGGAGGCATTGGCACAGGGGAAGCCGGTGTTCGTGGATTTTACGGCGGACTGGTGCCTAAGCTGCAAGGTGAATGAGCGGGTGGCGTTCAGCTCGAAAGAGGTGCAGGCGAAGTTCAAGGAGCTGGGAATCGTGGCGCTGAAGGCGGATTGGACCTTGCGGGATGATAAGATTGCGCGGGTGTTGGCGGGGTATGGGAGGAATAGCATTCCGCTGTATGTGGTTTATTCCGCGGACGGCAAGAAGGATTACACGCTGTTACCTGAGGTGCTTTCCGCGGGAATTATACTGCAAGCGCTTCGAGGAGTGGTAGTAAGCAAGGTCTAGCATTAAAATCAAACCGTAGCCAGCTATACGGATACTAAATTCTCCGCTGACAAATTCTATTGGTCGGGAATTCATATTTACAAATATTAGGCTCCGATTGAATGCCGGGGAGAAGCATTCGAATCCCAAGATAGTATCGACAAAATGACTACTGGCCACTTTTCAATAACTGAATCAAATCCTGCGGAGAGTTCACATCCCAGGAATAAGATAGCGGGGGTAACGGAAATCTTACCAATTATAGCTTCGCCGTTTTTCATGATTGCGGCGTTTCCGGAAGCCCCAACCAAGGCATATTCCGATTGGTCGAATACAATCCGCCAGTCATCGGAATTGTACCAGGCCCCCAGAATTTTTCCTGCCAGAACATTTTCCTTGTAGATATATCCACGGAAATCGATTTCGATGAATCGTTTTCCTTCCCTCTTGACATTAAATGAATTCAAGCCGTTTTTTTTAAAGGCTAAATCCTCCGAAAAACTATTTTCGATCGGCATGCTATCCGAGAAGAAATTCCGGAAGAACCGATTCGATATTGTTATGGTTTCTTTCATTCCCTTTTGAATTCTTCTTCGTTGAATTGCACTTGACCATTACCGGGAACTTGTGGAGGACCTAACAAGGAAAACGAGGCGGTTGAGCCCCAAGGGCCAGGCCAACTGAGATCCAATGATTCTCGAACCGTACCCTGAGTGTCGTCATATCTTGCCGCGCCTTTCAATCCATAGCCATTTTCGGAAAATATCGCATAGGAGAACTCGGTGCTTGTTCTCAACTGAAGCCCATCAATCCCTAAACGAACGAATACCGATTGTCCGCCGGTAACTCTAGTCATCCTTTGCGATTTCAACGGAACTTTCAAGCCCATTTCGAAGCCCTGGGTACCGAACCGCACAAAACCGCCAAGCGGAATTTTCTTGGACTCCCACGCCAGACCGCCTCGCGCATCCGAATGCGAGGTGGCTTCTGCGACAATGACTGAGATTTGGA
>JAHFCH010000079.1 GCA_023249635.1 Fibrobacterota bacterium | reverse complement strand
ATGGTCCCTGGGGGTAACGGGACCACTACCTGAAAAAGGTACGTACCAGGCTACGTACTCCTTGCAATCAGAGTGATTCGGGCAATAGTCGTGGGTTCGAATCCCGCCATCCCGACCAACTCTTTTTGAATCGAAACCCCCTTCCCGAGGGGGTTTCTTTTTTTATGCCCTTCTTTCTAATTCCCGAAAGCGCAAAGGATTGTCATGGGTCTCCATGCGTATCTCATCGCGACTCTTGGCAAATTCCGTACACGCCTATAAGTGGAAGTCGGAATCAACGATTCGGTTTGAACCGAATCTGCTTGGGAAAAATTGATATGAAGGGACCGCGCTGTACCCTTATTGCCCTGCCCTGCGACCGCAGCGGAGCAGCAGGCGAAGAGCAGATCTGCACAGTTCCGGGATCGCTACATCACGATTATACGCATTAGCGTATCGTGCCCGATTATTGAAACCACCATCTGACCTTATACAATCGATCGGCTGGAACCTTGATCGTGAAGAATATCTCCGCCTGCCCAGTATATGAAACCGGGAAGGATTGGAAATAGCCCGTCAAGGCCTGCTGCTGGGCGTTCTCAAAATTGAAGCTTCCCGACATCGGCATCCCGTTCTGATCATCGAGCGCAACGTACACGCTCTGGACCCACGGTTGGACGTACTGGCTCACCGGAATCCGGAACCACTGCTCTCCCGAAATGGGATAGTTGTGATCTGCGTTTTCCCCGCCCATGGTGATTGCGGAGGCCTTGCCGCATTGCGTTCCCACGCAAGGATTCGTGGTAGGTATGGTCGGGAACGTGCTTCCGAATAACATCTCGGAAGGGATAGGCATTTTCGCCATGCCCGGCCCCTGAATCCTGGTCTCCAACCCTTCTGATCCCGTAGCCTCGAAGAAAGCAACCCGGATGGCGTGGAACCCCGCGGAGAGGGAAATGGTCGACCCCTTTTCCTGCATGGCATGTGAGCCGTCGTTGTCTACCAAGGCGGCGCCATCGATGTAGAGCTTACTGCCATCGTCGGAATTCAGGAAGAAGGTATAGTCGCCCGCCGTCGGGATAAAGACGTTGCCTTCGAAGAGGAAGCCGAAATCATCCGATCTGTTCCGGGGCGCGATGCGGAAGTTGCTGCGCGCATACGATGTCAACGGCGTGAGGACCCCGAAATCCGGCAAGGAAGACCAATGTCCTTCATAGTAGCGGGAATCGATGCCATAGGCGTATCGGGCCGAATGGAAGAGGACATTCGCCGGCAGAGCCTGCTTAGCGATGCCCGGCCCTTGGTACTGGACATCCAGTCCTTTGCCCCCGCTCTTGTTGAAGAATTGGATCTTGATGGCGTGGTAACCGGACACAAGGGAAACGGCTCCCGAGCGCTCCTGCATTCCATGCAAGCCATCGTTGTCCACGACCAGCCTCCCATCGATGAACAAACGGCTACCGTCATCCGAGGACGTATAGAAGGTGTAGCTTCCCTGGCTAATCACCTGTAGGAACCCCTTGTATTCGAAGGAGAAGTTGTCGCTGCGGAGCGCCTGGGAAATCCCGACCTGTTCCAGCAACCCCGACTTGACCGGAGTCAGGGATTCGAAATCGGGGAGCGCGTCCGTAGTCGACTCGAAGTAATTGTAGAAGAGCCCGCTTTCCAGGTTGCCGATGGCTTCCTTGCCGAAACGGATTTTAGCCTGTCCAAGCACGCCTTGGGCTGCGCTTCCCGAACCGGTCCCGGTTTGCGAGAGCCAGACCCACTTGGCCTTGTCCAGATCAATGTCGAAAGGCGCATTCGCGACCCCTTGGGAGGTGAATTTCTCGGTGGCGCCGCCGATATTGCGGTTCCATTCATCCAAGCTGGGAGGCGTGGTCATTCTGCTCGTTTTGATGGTCCACTTCACAGTTCCCGTCGCGTCCTGCCCTCCGGCGAACCCGGTGAGGCGGAGCGGGACGCCGGCAATCCCGAGCTCGCTCCGTTCCCGATCCAGATCGTAGAGCATCCAGGATGCGGATTGATCGGGTCGCGGTTTGCCCGCAAGGCCCGTGCGGTATGCTGTCCCGCCCATGGAAATCGGCTGGTTCGCGCCAGCCAGATCTTCCTTCCAGGGCTCCGCTCCGTCCTGGAGGCTCAGGGGCAGAAGTCGTTCGTCGGAAGTGACGCCCAGGGGAAGGATGGTCCAATTTTCCTGTGTCGGGATTCCCGCCCGGAAATTGACCTGCACCTGTTCCGGGGTGAGGATCCGATCATAGGCCGCAGTCAGGAAAATCCTTCCTTCCCAATCCCTGTCCAACAGGGTGGGACGATTGCCCACCGAAAACACGAAGTTGTTCGCCCATGCGTTCGTTCCGGTCACCGAAATGTTCCCGTTCTCTGCGTTCGAGGCCTGCAACACGCCATTGACGTAGATGCGCATGCCGCCGTCAGGGCCGGCTGAGGCCGGCTTATAGGTCATGACCACATGGTACCGGGCCGAAGTGGTCCCGATGGGCTGGTTCTGGGTAAGCATCGTCACGCTGGCATTGCTGCTGGTACGCAACGCGAATTCGAGGTTGCGGCCGACCTGGCTCACCATGAAATTAGCCTGCCCGTTCCCGTCCTTCTGGCTCAATTGCATGACCTTCTTGAAGTCGCTGGAGCCGATATTGGAAGTCTCGAGCCAGGCCTCGACCGCCAGTTCCCCGGTACGCGTGGAAGCGCTATACAGTTTCTGGTTCGGGGTCCGGTTTTCGAGGATGGTGTTGTGGTTTCCCGCCTGGAAGGCGATGCCACCGCCCTCGACCCACGATGCTCCGGTGCCCACCAGATTCAAATCCAGGGGGATACCCTTGGCAGAGAGATCGTATGCGATCGAGGCCGATTCCTTGCGGAAAAGGTAGAGCGCCTCAAGGCCCGATTCAATGCGCGACGAAACCGCGGTCGAGCCCGGACCGGGTCGGACCAGCACGGAGGCCGGGATGGCGGTTTTCGGCGTCCCCGGCCCTTGATAGGAGACCTTCAGGACCTGATCGCCCTGCTTCTCGAAGTAGACCACCTTAATGGCATGATAGCCGGGAGAGAGGAAAATCGTCCCGGAACATTCACGCTCAACATGGGCGCCGTCGTTGTCGACTACTTTTTGATTGTCGATGAGCAGTTGGCTTCCGTCATCCGAGGTGGTATAGAACGTGAAGGTTCCGGCGGTGGAAATGCGGATGAAGCCCGAGAATTCGAACCCGAAATTGTCTTCGCGGAGCCTGGGGGACAAGTCGAAGTTGGCGACCGTGCCTTTTTCCACTGGGATGGCGGTCGCGAAATTGGGGAGGTAATCCCAGACACCATGGAAATAACGGTATTCCAAACCAGCCTGGTACTCGGAAGACGGGCTGCCGGTAATGGGATCCCCAAAATGCACCCGCAGCGATGCGAAATCGCCGAGCCCGGCGTTTACCGCGTCATTGGAAACCTGGCCCATCCACAGCCATTTGGCGCCGGCGATGGAAAGATCCACTGGAACGTTGTTCAGGCCGTTCGACGTGAACAGTTGCGCCACCGAACCCGTGTTGTCCAGCCAATCCTGATCCGTGGGTTTGCGGAGGGAAGAGCTGATCTTGATGGCGGTATTGACGGCAACGCCGCCGTCCTGGGCCCCGGTAAAGCCCGTCACGCGCAAGGCGTTCCCTGCCAAGCCCAATCTGTTACGCTCGGAATCCAAGTCGTATTCCAGGAAGGAAGTCCCGCCATTGGCAGCGGCCTTCCCGCCCAATCCCTTGGCATAGACCGATCCCTGCATCTTCAGGGAGGCACCACTCGCGGCCAGATCCTCGACCCAAGGCGAGGGACCATCGACGATGTCGGATGCGACCAATCGGTCCCCGCAGGCGACACCGGCGAAGAGCCGAATCGGGGATTCGGGTTCCCGGATGAGGGCATTCCGGTTTTGCGCCGCTTCGGCATCGGTCAAGGCCGCGGCATAGACGGCCGCGACGAAGAGGCTTCCGTGCCAATCCCTATCCAATAGGGCGGGGCGATTGCCGGCTGCGAGGATGAACGCTTTGTTCCAGGCGTTGGCGCCGGACGCGTTCAAGGTCCCGCATTCCTGGTTCGATGCAGTCAGAATCCCGTTCACGTATATCCGCATGCCGCCGGTATGGGCTATGGCATTGTAGGGTTTGTAAGTCAGGACGATATGGTAAGGCACCCGCGGCGTCGTTAGGGGACTGGAAGACGTAGTCAATCCCACCGATAGCCCGGAAGAGGTGCGCAAACGGAACTCGATGTTCTTTCCCATTTGCGACAGGCTCCAGTTGCGTTCGAGAGTTCCATCGCCGGGAGCGAAATCCAGGATTCGCGCGGAGGTTTGCGCCAGGTCCGAAGGCGCGATCCAAGCTTCCACGCTCATTTCGCCGCTCTGGGTCGAAGATTCGAAAAGCTTGAGGTTACCCGTACGGTTTTCCAGGATGGAATTGTGGTCCGTCGTGTCGAAGGCGACTCCGCCTGTCCTGATCCACTTCGCTCCGTTACCTACGAAAGCCATATCCAGGGGAACTCCCGCTTCCGAGAAATCCGTGGTCGAATTTCCCGCGCCTTCATGGAAGAAGTAGAGTGCCTGCAGAGACCGGGTGACCCGGGACGCCGCCGCGACCGGCACGGATACCGGCTTGGAAATGGAGAACGGATCCGGCTCTTCGCCGTAGATCAGCGAACCGGCCTTGTCGTATACGGTGATTTTCCGGGTGGACGAGAACCAAGGCGCCATGCCCTCCCACGACCAATCATTGGCCTTGTTCCACGAGGCCGAAGCGGGATTCCGGAAATGGAGCCCGAGCTTGATCCCTTCTTCCAGGGTTTCCTGGCCGGAAGGCAGGATGTATCCCTGGGGGAAGATGACGTCTACTATGAGCAGGTTCGCATTGTCGGGATGTACGGACGTACGGACCGAGAATCCGCACGGGCTGAGCTTGTAAGCATCTACGGCCAAGTTGGCCTCGGGATTCTCCTCCCGCGACAGCCAAAGCCGCATGGTCATGCCGTCCAGGGCGACCGGCGCGTGATTGACGATTTTGATCTGGAATTCTGTTCCCGACGGATCATACGCCGCATTGTCCTTGGCGTAGACTTCGAGCATGGATCCGGATACCGGGATGAACAGGTTCCTGGAGAAGGGAATCTCCTGTTCGACCGAGACCGCGCTCGATCCCTGCTTTTGGGTGAGATAGTTTAAAAGCACTTGGTCACCGGAGAGCGCCTTACCGTTTACGCGGGCCTCATCCAGCACGCCGCGGAAGGTCGTTCCTCCGAGAACCGCCGGAAGCGCGTTGGCGGGAATCCATTTGCCCGCGTTCATGGGGCCCGATTGGATCGGGCTTCCATTCAGGTAAATGCGGCCCATGCCCAAGGTCCCGCTCGCATAGGTCGCGGTAACATGCTGCCATGCTCCGAAGACAATGGCATTCACGGGCGATTCGATAACGGAGCCATTCACGTTGAAGACAATGGACTTCTTGACCTTGTCCAAGCTCAAGGAATAGGCGGGAATGACGCCGTTGCCGGGCTTGGAGATCAGGTTGGCCTGGTCTCCATTGATTTCGCCGACGTTCGCCAGGTTGAACCAGCATTCCAGGGACAAGGCGTCCATGGGGTTCAATCCGGCCGGATACGGTGGGATCTCGAATTTGTTCGATTGCGCAGAAGGAGCTACTCCGAAACCGGCGTTGCCTGGCGCCGACGCCATGCCTTGCAGCACGCCATCCTGTCCCTGGCCGGAAGCATCCAGACTGAGGTTGTCCCGGTTGCCGTGCCAAACGCCCAAGTGGCTCGTCTCCCAGGTTCCTTGCGGGTAGTTCAGGCCCAAGACCCGATCCGCGGAGTAGAGGAAGGCGAAAAGATTGTCGACCGTGTTCGGCGCCAGCTCGGGCAAGCGCACCCAGACGACGGCTTTGCCGTCGTTTGGCTCCCAGCTTTCCACATCGAAGGGCAGATAGTTGCCCTTTTCGTCGGCAAAGGCAATCGAGGACGGGCTTGGATTGTAAGAGAAGTAAGGGTAGATGGCCGAGGTGATTTCGAATTTCACTGGGAAATCCTTCATCGACTGCCGGATGTTCAAGCCGGAGGCTGAGGTATTGATCTTGAACCACCTCAGGTACTCGGGCTCGGTGACCGCTTCTATGGACGGCAGCACGGCCTTGCTGAACGGTTTCTGGGTTTCGTACTCGGCGCGGATCCAATCGGCCGAACGCGCGCTGCCGGAAATCCGGACTTCGTCGAGGCGGCCATTGAACGCGTCCGCCTGCCCGGCCGGATCGGAACCGAAAGCAAGGCCGGATGTCGATGCCGGTATCGCTTCGCGATTGTTCAGATCGCCGAATGCTGCGAGCCTTCCGTTTACGTAGACGCGCGCGCCCTGGTTAATCGACGATTGGTAAGTGCAGGCGATGTGGTTCCATGCCCCATCGGAGATCTGATCGAAGTCCGCGGAAAGAACCTGCGTCCCAACCTTGAACTCGACTTTCTTGCCTTTGAGCGTAATCGCCCAGCCGCCGCCTGTCGCCGTGGCGGTGCCGAGAATCAGGCTTCCGGCAGCGGGGATGGAGGTCTGATCCGGAAGATATACCCAAGCGGATGCCGTGAGCGCAGCGGACGGATCGCCGGCCGCCGATCCGGACAGAACGTGCGGCGTCGCCGCATCGAATCCGGAAGCACCCGAAATCACCCCGTCCTCGAGCGTCGGTCCCGCGCCGAGGATAGGATCATGCGTTCCCGATTCGTCGATCATCGGAAGCCCTGCGTCCCAGTGCCAGATGCCGCTATAGTCGACATCGAATGGCGAGGCGGTCGTGACGACGGCGCCCTGGCCCCAGTTCAGTTTCAGCGGAACTTTGCCCTTGGCGGGAACATGCGGAATCCGGATCCAGAACGCGGCTTCACCCTTGGCCCCATCCCATGTTTCGGTCCGGAAATCGAGGCGCTCCCCCGCGGCATCGGTGAAGAACACGTCGTTCCCCGAGGTCGAGGAGTTGAAATCGAACACGTCCGGATCCTGCCTGAGCCTCAAGAGCACGGGGAAGTCCTCCAAAGCGGAGGATTGCTCGTTCGAGAAAACGAAGGCGCGGCTCTTGAGACCGACTTGACCGTTGTCCCGGCTAAGCACGATGTCGAAATCCTTCGAGGACGCATTACCGGAAATATCCGTGAACCCGATCGTGAAGCGATAGGTCTTACCGGACTTCAGCGACGCCAGCTCCAGATCCAGATCGCCGAGCGGCATCGAGGATGGGGAAACCGCGCTCAACCGGATCCGTTCCGGCCCGCCATTCGATAGTTGGAAATCCATCCGCGGAGTATAGGCTTCCCGCATCGTGCTGGTCCCGGAAGCCATCCTGGTACCCGTGACCGGATCCTTGAGGTCCATCCACATCCAGCCGATACTGGTATTGTCCGTGACCTTGCCGCTGAGCGTTCCTGCCAGACCGTTAGGCCCCAGGAAGATCCGCTTCGCCGGGAAACCGGTGAATTCCGGTAGAGGAGGTTGGTCGTCGATGGGCAGCGTAATCACCACGGGCTCCGACAGCAGGCCCGCCTTGTCCTCTGCGATCGCGGTCAAGGTACGGAATCCGCTGCGCGCATGGTCGACACGGCTCAGCTCGAAGTCGATGCGCTGTTCCACCCCGGCGGCGACTTCGATGGCGATCTTGTTGGTGACGGCGCCATCCACGGCTTCGAAAATCCGGATCGTCACATCTCGATCGGCTTGTACCTTCAACGGGACGATTCCGGACCGGAAGGTGCCTTCGGGGCTGACCGTCAATGTGGGCGCCGGCAGGGCATCCGCTTCGTAGAAGATGGAGGCGGTTCCCATCAGGCCGATGACGCCCGCGTCATACGCGACGAATACGTAGTTGAGACCGGCGTTAAGGTTCCCGTAAACGGTGAACCGGCCGCCATCGCGCGCGAAATCCACTTCCTGCTCAATGGCCAAGGCCTTGTCGGGCGAACTGCCCAGAAATAAGTGCAGGTCACTGCCAGGCTTCGCGTAGCCGCTCAACAAGACGTATTGGTTGCCCCTATGGGTAGGAACCGGATCGAGCTGGATGGCCTGGGCTTCGGACGAAGCCAGCTGCTCCGCGAAGAACGCGGCGACGCTCGGACTCGCGGATCCCACCTGCAAATTTTCATAGCTCAATTGGGCAGTGGAGCCTGCAAGCGACAGCAATTGCACGCGGAGATCGGGAACGCCGTCCCCGTCTGCGTCGAACAACGCGGTTTCCCCGACCTGCATGCGCTTGGTCTGCGGCATGGAATGGAGGGTGATTTCCGCGGAGTTGCCCGAGATGCCATCGGCGGAAAGGGTATGGGATCCGTCAGCCAGGGTTATGGGCGCGGATTGGCCGGGTGCCAGCACGATAGGCTGCGGTAGGCTCGCGCCGGTTCCGCCGCCCAGGCTGCCGGATAAGACGGTGTAGGCCCAATCGTTGGCGGAGAGGCTGGTGTTGATCGGATTTCCGGAAGCGTCATAGAAGGCCCAGGTGACGGCCGTGAGCCTTTGCAATCGGCCATCCATGGTCACGGCGAAGATGCCCGCGTTATCGGTCCAGCCATGGGCGCGGACCTCTTCGCGGGAATATCGCAACCGGACGGTCGCGCTCTGGCCCGAGGCCACCGTGTTCGGCGGGTAAATCCTCACTACGGGCCCCATCGCGTTCTCGACGCGCTGGGAGATGGGCGCTTCGCCTACCGCCAGAGGAACGACATCGACTATACCGCCTTGCGCGGACGGGATATAGCTAACCCGTCCCAAAGGATCGCTGAAGGCTTGGTTCGGCGTTTCGTTCGATTCGCCGATGGCCACATTCTTAAGTGTGTAGAAGCTCCGGCCTTCGCTATGGCGCACGAGGACCAAGGTATGGTATCCGGAGGTCTTCACTTCCCAGTACGCCAGAGTCCCCAGGATGCGGCCGCCGCCGGCAGGAGGCACACGGGTGTTCGTTAGTTTTTCCCAGCCGGTTTCGCTCGAGATATAAATCTCATAGTTGTCGCCCGGGACAGGAAGCGATACGTATCCCTTGATCCGGAGGAGACGACGGGCCTGCTTGGTAAAGGATTCCGGGGCCACGTCGAGTTCGCCCTGGGTCGCGTCGGGATTCGTGAGATTGCGGAATGCGGAAATCCGCAGGTCCCGGTTGGGAGTGCCGTCCTTATAAAGCAGGTAAGTCCTGTTCAGCCCGGTCCCGGAAGGTTCCCATCGACTGTTGATGCGCGCGTTATCAAGGCATTGCCCACCCGCGTTGGCCAACAAGGATTGCGGATCGCCCACAATCCCCTGCTCCGTCGCCGAGGCGCAGAGCAGGCTCGAGAGCCGAACCGTGTTCTTGACCGAAGGCGCGCTGCCAGTGAAGGGAAATGCCGGGGCCACTCGGCCCATGAACGCCCCGTTCGGGTCTTCGTCCACGGCTAAATCCAGATCCTCGTCGCCCCCGCCGGTGCCGTCCTCATCCGCGCGACCGTCCCCGTCATCGTCCAGGGAAAGCAAGGGATCGTTTCCGGGATGATACGGCTTCGCGCCGTTTCCGCCCGCAAAGCTGATCAGTTTGGAGGCCGCATTATAGCTGTATTCGGATCCGAGCTCGGGTTGGCCCGCGGTGACCGTCACGTTGAAACCCGTGGGATATAGGGTCAAGGTTGAGCCGGCAGGCCCCTGTACCCGGTTCAGAAACCCCCCTGTCCCGGCGAGGTATGGCGACACCGAGAATCCGTAGTCGGACCCCATCGGTTGCATGGTGCCGTGGATCAGGAAATTGCCCGACCCGGCAGAACCCGCCGGGTCCATATGGATGTTGGAGAGGTTTCCCGTCCCATCCGCGTTCACCACCCATTCCTTATCGGTGGCGTTATCACCGCACACGGCGCCGCAGCCCGCATCGGCGCGGTTCAAGGCATCGATGGCGGAAAAGGAGATGGGCCATGGCAGGCTCACGTTGTTGGGCACGCGGGGGTTGCCTACCTTGTCTTCCATCGAAATGGTGACCTTAAGGCTGGTAAGCCAGAAATCCGGGAAATTGAATTTCTGGATGAGATCGCGCGGATTGATCACGATCGGCGAAACATCGCTGGCGGGAGTGCGGAAATATGACTCCGATCCGGTTTTCAATTCGTTGTACCGGTTCCTGAACCCGTAGTCGAGGCTGATCTTGAAAGGGTTTTCCCGGTAGATCGAGGCATCGGGGCTGAAGTCGAATGGCCGAATGGCGATTTGTTGATCCAGGATCGCGTAGGCGTCGTCCGGAAACCCTCCGTTCAACAGGTCCGCAGGAGCGGGATAATACCGGTTAAAGAACGGAATCCGGCCTTCCTTTACCAGTTCGAAAGTGGCGAATTTTCCCGGCCGCAGGAAGATCGGAGTGGGAAGCTTCCCATGCTCCCCGAAGACGAAGGGATTCAAGGGATCGAGCGTCGTGTACTTATTGACGAGGTTGTTCCAACCATAGCTGTTCCAATTGGCGATGACATTGGGGCCTGAAAGGGCATCCCACATCCGTTTTTCCGGAGTCACCTGCAAGTCAACCTGGAAGCTGCCCCAGCCCTGCATGCCGTCATGGATGTATGAACCATCATGCCACGCGTTCTTCCACACCTTGGCCTTCACGGTGAAATCGCCCACGTGCTTATCGGGATTAAAAGGTACGCCGTTCAAGGTAGGCTCACCTTTGTCGGCAACGCCGTTGCCGGCGCCGTAGCCGGGTTGCCCCGGCTGCAAAGCGGGGTTGGGGACCGCGAGCTTGGCCGCGGCCAGATCGCACTGGGTCGCTCCTGCGCCGAGATCGCAAGCCCGGTCCCAGATCGGATTGGAGGTCGATACGTTGGGTGGCAGGAAGGTTTTTCCGGACTGGGTGTTCTCGTCCCACGAGGGAAGCAAACCGCCATCCTGGCTCATAGGAGGTAGTGCCCCTCCTGAGACCTGGTGGTTCGAAAACAAGAATGCTTGCACACTTGCTTCATTAACCCATTCCAGGCAATTGAAACAGGAACCTTCCTGCAACTTTTGTCGGACCGCTTCCCCTGTATAGGTTTTGTGATTGATTTGGATGGCTGCCGCGTCGAAAGTGGCTTTGGGAACGAACCACACGTCCATGTCGGCCGTTTCACCGTTCCAAAAATTGTAATCGGGGTCCAACGACGAACCCGCATCCCAGCGGGGAATGCTTGCGCTGACGGTCTTCATCGCGGTTTCGGTATCTGTGAAGGTGACGAGCTGGATGCCCGTGCTCCGAATCGGATCGGTGGACGACGTGCAGTAGTTCAGCCAGTTGCAATCCCAGTGCTTGCGCCTCGAGGAGACCGCGAAGACTGCGTACATTTCGAGTTTGCGCTTATGCAACTGGACGCCTACGGAATACCGTTCGTAAGGGAACTGCGTCGCTTCCTGATGACCGGAGTATTTCATACGGAACACGATGTCCTGGGTGGCCACGTCGGATCCATCCGGTTCCGCATGGACTAGGTAGTCACTGAGCCCGCCGGCCTTCTGGTATTGGAGGCCGCCCTGCAAAATCGTTCCATTGGAAGGGCCATCGACATCCAAGGAGGAAAGCGGATCGGGCTCCATGGAACCTGACTTGACCTGGAATCCTTTGGTAGCTACGGCGGCCAACTGTCCCGTAGTCGGATCGTATGCCTTGATCTCGAATTCATAACCGCCGATGTTCGGCGCTATCTGCCGGCTGCCTCCCCACTTCCCGTCCCAATTCACGTTCCAGGCCATGGAACGACCGGGCAGCAGCAACTTGTCCAGACGCTGCGGCGAACCATCGATGGCCAGGGACATCGTCTCGTTCAAATCCGTAGGCGCGACGCCTCCTTTTGCCCGTACAATCACCGAAACCAGGGCATCCTGATTCACATTAAAGGACAGGGTGGAACCACCCCCAAGGAAGGAGAAATTGAAAGCATCTTCAGGCGTCAAACGCACTTCAGTTATCTGGATGGTGCGGTTTGTCAGATCGATCACCTTTTCATCCGAAGCGGTCGCACCGGATGCCAGGCCCTCGAGGGAAACGCGCAAGCGGTATTTTCCGGTCGGCACATCCTGGCCGATATTGCCTTTGCCGTCCCAGAGGAAATTGGGTCCGTTGCCGACATTGGGCAAGGTCACGAGACCATTCATGAATGTGGTAGAGCTCGAGCCGACGTATAGGTAATGATGAAGGGCATCCCCTTCCACATGCAGCGGAATGTTCTCGACGCCACCGGGAACCGCCGGGGTGTCCCAAATGCCGCCGGGATATTTGAGGGTGCTGGATTGTGTCGAAAGGGTTAAACCCGACGTGGAGGTCGAATAGAAGGTGAACTCGAATGCCGTACCCGTTGCCACGGTTTTCTCCAGGCTTAGGGCTTGGGCCATGGCGCCGTTGGCCGAAGGCGCGTCAACAACCAGGATTTCAGGCGACGCAGCGGTGGTTCCGTCGGCGGCGAAAGGGTAAATCTTCCCATCCCCTCCCTGGAACGACAGGTTGAATGTGGTGGCTTTGTCTCCCGCCGTCAGGCGCACATGATATAGGCGATGCCCGTTGACCAGGGAATTCTCCAGCCAGAGCGAAACCCTGCGGGTGGTTCCGGCGGAGGGCGGTCCGACGAAGGCGGCGGACGCCAGTCCGTCGATGATGCTGCTAAAGGGTGTGAATATTTTCTCTCCGGCCGCGGTAATCTGCGTAGCTTCCAGGCGAACCCGGTATGTGTCGCTCCCGGGAACATCCGCCGACCAGCCCACGTTCAATTTTCCGGAATTGAAATCATGGCTTACAGACGTGGTGGAAAGGAAATGGATCTGGGGAGCAATCCCGGATCCATCCATCACCATGACATCGGAGTAAGCTGATTTTTCCGCATTCCCGTCGCTAGCGACCACTCGCAAGCGGTAAGCCGCGTTGCGGACGGCGAGGAGCGACGTATTCCAATACCCCAGTACATCGTCGTTGCCGTTGCCGCTTACGGCCACTCGGCTGACGTTCTTCTCGCTCCCGGAGGCGAACGCGTCCGGAACCGTAAGGCCGGTGGTCAGCCACCCTCCCGTGGGATTGCCGTTCCCGTCCAGCAAGCTCCATTCCAGCTGGTAGGATAGGAAATCCGGGAAAGAATTGATGGAAGGATCGTCCGCATGCCCGCGGATCGTGACCTTCCCCGAGATGCTCGCGATGGAGGGCGGATTCGATAGAGGCGAAGTGATGGCGGGAGCCAGTAAGCGGAGTACGAAATTGTTTTCGGACGTGCCGACGTTCCCCCTGGTGTCGGTGGCTTTGATGAGTAGTTTGCAAAGTCCGGTCAGGTTCGCCGGAATCGAAGCGCTGTATGTAAAGCGCTTGCCCCATTGCTCGTGCACCTTGGTATCGGCTTGCCGGGCGTATACGAGGGTGCCCCCCTCATCACAGCGCCCCTCGACCTCCACAGTGTAGGACGGTGAGGCGGGATCCGCATCCCGTAATGCGGGATCGTCTTCGGATTCGTTTACGTAGAACGAGAGCGCATGCAACGCGCCGGGCGTGTACGGGACCGCCGCATTCACGATGCGTGGAGCGGTAAGATCGATCGACAAGGTCTTGACAAGGGGGATTGTCCGGCTGTTCGCGGAGTTCCCGCCCTGATCTTGCGCAATGGCGCTGATCTGGTATATCCCGTCCGGGAATTCGCGGGCATCTGTGCCGGGTGAAGCGGGATTCATCAGGACGTCCGTGAAGTTCCGGGTCATCCCCGAACTCGAAACGATTTGCATATCCCGGGAAAACGGGGGAAGCCAGTTCCCGTCCGCATCCTTCTTGCGGTATTCCAGTCGGGTCGCGATCCCGTCCGCCGAAGTCTGGGCCAGGTTGTCCGATGCGGTAACGTTCACAGCCAATGACGCGGTTCGATCCCCTTTGGCGTAAACGGAATGGCTCACCGTCAAGGCCCCAATGGACGGAGCCAATGCGTCGATAGTAAACGGGAATTCCGCTTGGCTCCAATTGGTCATGCAGGCAGCCCCGGTACAATACGCAGCGAATTCCGTGGTCCTGTCCGCGTCAGGATAGCTATCCCACAATTCCTGGCGCTTTCCCGCGGAGGCATCGTCCTTGAGGGATGCGTCATGCGCCCTGATCCTGAGGAGGTAGCTACCGGTAGGCAGGGCGGTACCGTCGCTCTTCCTCAAGTCCCAGTCGAGGGACTTCGCCCCCGCGGCAGAAATCCGTTCCTCGCTAATTGTTCTGACAACGGCGCCGGACGCATCCAAAATATCCGCCCAAAGATCCTGGACATGTCGGATCCCGCCCGGCGCGGTGCGATCCAGGACGCTGAACCGGAAAACGGATGGGTTGAAAGGCGGATTTTCTCCCGGGACGAGGGAGATTTCCGGGGCTGCCCCGTCGCGTTCAATCTCGTAGTTGTAGGTGAGCGGCGAAATCGGCAGGCCGGTAATCGAAGGCGTGACGACGATTTGCAGACCCGTCTCCCCTGCGGGCCAATCAACGGGCGCGTTCGTTGTGACACGGTACTTCGAATTCGACAGCTTCTGGATCGTGAACGCGGTAATCGGGATGGGCGAGTCGTTAGAACCGATGCGGGAATAGCGGATGGTCACCTGGGAAGAAACCAGCTCGTCCACCACGTTGTAGAGCAGATCGGTTTCGAAACTGAGGGGAGCGGCTCCCCGTACAATATCCCCGGGCTTGGGGAAAAGCGGCGTAAAAGCGGGCGGTGGGCCGGGAATGAACATGTTCATACGCTGGGTGTTGGACATGTTCCAGCGGTTTGTCACCGTGAACTGGAGATGATTTCGCCCTTCCAGGAAGGGTTGCACGTCCTTGCCCGCGAGTTGCGAGATGGCGTCCAGATCGATCACGAATTTGCCCCAGGGATTCACCGGGTTGTTTATGACCACGGTTTTTTCCACGCCGGGTCCCGTGATGCGAACTTCGAATTTTTCCGCCGCATGGTCGAAAAACCCTTGCGCATTCGCTTTATAGGTATTGGGATCTTTTTGGGCCGTGAAACGCAGGAAAGCGGTGCCGAAATTGAAATTCACCACTATGGAGGCTAAGCGATCGGGCTGCAGTTCGTCCACCACGAATTCCATGCGCCTGGGGATATTGTTGACCGTGATCAGGCCTGTACGGTAATAGTCCAGCATATCCGCGACGGTAAGATCGATCGATCCGTCTGCCTTCTTCTGGGGCCGGCGGTTCTTCAACGTGATGAAAGTATCGAAATCGATATCCTCGGCTGGAGTCAGCGCCCCACCTGGAACAAAAAGCTTGCCCGCCGCGCGGCCGATTTGCACGTAAATCGAACCGCTGCCCGAGGGATGGGAAACATTCAGCTTCAAACCAAACCGGCCATTGGCAGCGATGGGAAGCACGTACTTGGCGCTTCCGACATTGTCCTTGGCAGGACAATGAAAGTATCCGTTCTCGAGGACGAATCCCCCATTCAATTGGAAATCGGAAGCGGGAATCGCTGCGCCCAGATTGTTTCCCGACCCATCCGTAAGCTGTGCGCCGAGAATACGCGTCCCTTGCTTCAAGCCCGTAATGAAGAGCGTGTTCACGCGGGTGAATTCATCCCGGGTTTCCCCGACAGTCAGCGTCTTCATCTCCCAGGACTCGCTGGCGGACCTTCCACGGTATTTTACCGGTATCCATGTTGCGGTACTTGACGTTACGTCCAGGATTTCATTCTCGGAACTCAGAGGGATATATCCCCCCTTTGTTTTGTCCTGGACATCCAGTTGATCGATGGGTATTGAGAGCGAAGGCTTGACCCAGATCAACTGATCGAGGATTTTCTTGTCTTTGCCAACGCCGTCGCCGGGAGCGTCCTCGGCCCGGCGGTTATCCGCATCGTAGAACACGCGACCATGGTAGCCTACGTACCTGGCGGCATCCTTACGTTGATCTGGGCTTATTTGGTATCCGATGTAGGCGAGGTAGCCCGAGTAGCCTACGAATCTTCCTAAGCGGAATAGGAAGTTGTCGTACGGCAGGCCGAACAATGCCTTCTCCATTAAAATCGCATTGGCCGCGAAAACCGTATACGTATACCCGTATGCGGCAGTTTTGAACTCGGGCTCATACGCGACCTTGATGCGCTCGGTGACCGCCTGGGGGTTTTGCATGATTTTCACCCTGTCTCCGCGGGAACTCCAGGTAGGGACAAAACCTGATCCTTCGTCATTCCAAAGCGAGTGCGCCATGGTAGCGATGAAAATCCGGAATATCTTATCGCTAACGGATCCTTCGTCCACCAATGATGTGGACGTGAAAAGCCCGAGGGGACCTAGATAAGGCATGGCATCATGCGCGCCGGGACCGCCAGGAGTCGGGACGTTCGCCGTCCAAGCCACGGAGAACCGCGGCACACGGTAGCCATTGCTGTTGGGATCCTGGATCGTGGCCCGGTCGGACAGTTCCTGCAAAATGGGCGACATTTGGTGGGTAGACGGATCCGCCAGCGCCATGGCATTGATGCCGGGTGCGCCTCCGGCCAATGGCAGCTTCCCGTATCCCTGCAGGCTTTGATCCAACATAGCGGCGGCAATCGGCCGACCCAATGCGAAAGCGCACAAGGCCACTTCATTCCATATGGCCGATTGCCGTTGGAGCAATGACATCGTGGACGAAAATTTTTGACTCAAAACAGGAGTGGCAATGAGTAGGAAATCGACCGCTACGGTATTGCCGACTACAATTTCGCTCAGGTTTGCATTGTTCCAGATATTGACGTAATTCGCGATGGCGGAACCTTCATGCGGGGTGTCGAAAGTGATCAGCTTGTCCACATCGCCTTTGTAAAAGGATCCTGTGATATAATCCCGTGCGGTCAGGCCACCCATCGAATGGGTGAAGAGGATGTATTTCTTCGGCACCTCGGCTTCCGGCGGCGGAAGGTCGGGATTCTGGTTCTTGAGCTTATAGAATGCGCGGAAATCATCTTGTGCCTGTTCCATGGCGCATTTATCCGTATACTCGTTCTTGTAATCATCCTTGTACAAATTCTTGTAGTATTCTCTCAACCAGTAGTTCGCCGGGGTTATGCCATAACGTTTTCCGTCGTGGTCCTTGCCCATCTCGTTTCCCCTCCAGGGAATCCCGGCGTCAGTGGTTCTCCGACCTAGATCCTGGGAAAGGCCATTATTGTTCGCTCCGTCGATCTTATATACCGGTGATTCCCAAGGATGGTAGAAGTCGTAAAAAGCGACATGTCCCATCAGGCCATCTTCCATCAGGGTATTCGCTATGTTTCCCATCCAGTTGTCCGCGGGATAGGTCAAAGGAACATTATCATCGATACTACGATCGAAAATGGCGCTCTTACGCGTTTGATCCCTTTCCGGCGCATACTCCTCGAATTTCGGATTGGGCCCTGCACCGATGCCATGGATCATGAGGAAGATGTATCGCTTATAACTTTCCAGCGGACGGGCATTCGCCGAGGCAAGCATAGCGATCAAGACCAAGTATATGGCTCTCATAAGACCTTTCCGAATAATCCGCGTGCGCGTAAAAACAATTTTCAACGAGCGGTGATCGATGCGATTTTCGCCCCAGCCGCCGAGTAGATACCGATACCGTCTAATGCCCAGCCGTTCTCATCCGTCAAGAAGCCGGCATATTGCGATGTATCTGTGGCGATGACGCCACGAATGAGGATTTCAGGTAGCGAGGCCCTGGAGATAGGTGTACCCGCCTTCGGCTGCATGGGATCGGTGCCGAGCGGTTGGAGCGAATCTTCTGACAAACCACCTTGCGGAGTACAATGATTCCGAAATTCATAAAACCTGGCTTCCGGTCCTAATTGCGAGATATAGTTGCAGCTGTCTGGATAGGCCAAAGGTGTCCAGGATGTGTCGCCGGGTGTTGCGAAAAAGATCGCGAACCTCCATCTCGCCGCCGGGATATAATCCACCACAGAGAGCGT
The DNA here is from genome assembly GCA_023249635.1 of Fibrobacterota bacterium. Lineage (GTDB taxonomy): Bacteria > Fibrobacterota > Fibrobacteria > UBA11236 > UBA11236 > Chersky-265. Next base: position 8,596 of record JAHFCH010000079.1, on the reverse strand, counting down.
AGCGAACCCCAACACGCGATTGTCCACTAGGATATGACCGGCAACCCGGCTTCTGACGCCTTCGAAAACGATCGAATCGGGAATGGCAGGTAACTCCAATTTCGGGACTGAAGCGGGGCAAGCTACCTCGCGATTCGCGCGGACAGAAAAGCATTTCCGGTATTCGCTGACTTTAGAAGAAGTGACTTCACACCCGCTCAGCAAGTAGCACTTGGCTTCGTTGGTGGATTTAGTTTGCAGATAGTATAGCGTGTCCGTGTTAAGAAAATGAATAGGGACGAATTCATTGGAACTCGTTTCCCGTTCATTCCATCCGCATCCGGCGAATGCCAACGTCAATAGCGCCCATCCCAACGGGACACGGAAACGCATAGCCTGAATCCGGGATTGGCTTTTCAATTCGGGACGAACCAGGATTTGGGCAGGGACGCGTTCAAGGTGATATTCCTGTACTCCTGCGAACTTGAAATCGGAGCTTCGCCAACGGTACGAATCGCGGTCTTATACGGGAAGTCAACGCCTTGGATCGCTGAGTAGTAGAATTCGGAGATCGTAACCGTTTCCCCGGAATCGCCCAAAGTCTGGATGGATTCGAGCCTGCGGTTTGAAGCGTTGATGCTCAGCCTCACCTTGACTTGCTCGCCGCCCTTGGAGATCGTGGCGGAATAAATCCGCACGCCGTTTTTCTCTTCTTGAAACGTGAGTGACTCCTTGCGAAAGTAGGCTGCGAGTTGCAGTATCGGATTCATCCCGCCGCTTCCCGGCTCGATTTTGGTAGCGGTCCAGGCCGTGTTTCCGAAGCGGTTGTATAGACTATCCCCTCTTTGAACGGCCAGTACCTTCATGCCCGGTTGCCGGAGTTCAGTCGATGCGTATTCCTTATCCGCATTCAGATAGCGGAGGGATCCTTCGACTACCTGCTTTTGGCCCATGGTCACGGTTTCGAAGGCCAACTCGGCGACGATGGATTTGACTTTCGAATTCGCATCGTCCAGGCGATCGAGGCAGTCCTTCAAAAAGGCATCCTCGGCATGTGCGACGCATGCGACGGCGAGCAGAATCGGGAAAAAAAAGCACGAATTTTTCATATTGCATGTGCGACACGAATACATCGGACGCGCCTCCATTGGCGGCCCTGGATACCCGGGTCGAACTCCTCGCTTGTACGATTTCCAAATGCGCGCCCGCGGCATCCATTGAAAGAACCACAGGTGTAACTGGAGGGAAAGCTATTGCAAGAAGGGCAAACTGGAAACCCTCAGTGTTGTAATCAACCTGATTTCTTTCCCAAAATCTCGACTAGTGTAAAAAGCGTCGGAATTTTTACCAATGCGGCATGCGAGAGTTCAGATATCTGCCAAAATGCATCTGAATCCCGATGAGAACCCGCTGAATTCGGGGAAAGGTGGAAAGCGATCCACTGTAATGGTAGCGCTCGGATCGGACCAGAATCCGCCCCGCTGAATTTTCAGTGTCCCGAATTTGGGGCCCGTCGGATCCTTCGTAACTGAAACATCGTAATCGGCATACCAATCCCCTGTCCACTCCCGAACGTTCCCGATCATATCATAGAGTCCCCAGGCATTGGGGCGTAGCTTCGCCACGGCCTCGACCTTGCCGTGATCCAGCCAGCCATAGTAAGAGAAGATGCGAAAGTCATCTCCCCAATAGAAGAGGGTTTTCGTTCCCGCTCTGCAGGCATATTCCCATTCCGCCTCGGTAGGCAGGCGGTATCCCTTTTTCGTATAGTCGATGGTCACGCCATCCAATACCTTGACGATTCTTTCGAAAGAGAATTGAGTCGCGCTATCGCGAATCCCCGTGTAACGATAAACCGTATCCAGACCGTCGCGCTTGCTTCGAGCGTTGCAGTACAACGCCGCCTCGAACCAATCCACCATCTCGACGGGCCTTTTAAGATCAGTACCGACATTCCCGTGGCGCTCCGTGGCCCCGTTGAAGTACGACGGATTCTTTCCTATCAGGCCCAGATAGTCTTCTTGCGTCACCTCCACGCTGTCCAACCAGAAGGCTGAGAGAGCAACCCGATGCTTTGGGGTTGTTTTGAACACTCCGTTCGAGGTATCGGTGCCCATGTCCAAACTGCCCGCGGGAATATGCTTCATGGACGGGCACAAGGGGCATCCGGAAGGCTTGCCAGTCGAGTCGGCCCTGACGATGTCGACGGGCGGGGGAATGGGATCGGGATCGTCGTCCGAGAAGAGCGAGCAGGAGGTAATCCCCAGCCCCGCTATCGCGGCCAGGGGAAGCACGAAACGACGCATGGATTTGAATTCGCGATCCAGGGTTAATTTCAGGGCCATCACCAATAATCCAATCTTTCTCTCGAAATCGAAGCCTTGCCAGTGGTTCCCGCGCCAGGACTTGCGAAATCATAGCAAACCCCACCCTCTGAACAGACATCGCCGCCTTCGGACTATATCCGCCGAGTCCGGGCCGCCATCGTGGACCCGTTTTTTTACGGATAGAGTTCCGTACTCCTTGAAATCAGGGAAATTTCAGCAATAGTCGCGGGTTCGAATCCCGCCATCCCGACCATCTTCCCTGTTTAAGGTCCGGTTTCCCGAACCGGGCCTTAATATCGCCCCTTCTTTAGCGCTTTCGTTAAACTCCTTCATCAGGCATGGTTGAACCCCGATCCAGGTATACGTTTCATCCGGCCGCAGGCTTCAGAAGGGATTTAGCCCGGGGTGCTAATGCGAAGTGGGTGGCAGGGTTTTCGGTGAAGAGACCGGAAGGATTTTGACCACGGAAAATGTTCCTTTGGTTCGGGACGAAGTCGTATCGGATTCGGAGCGCACTTCCAGCAGGCCCGTGTTTGTTGCCGGAGAATTTGTTGCCGGCGTCCAAGGGAATACCGTGCTTCCCCCCTTGCCCGAAAAGTGCTGCGCCAAAGTATCCCAGGATACGCCTCCATCCGGAGAATAAAGCAAGGTGACCGGAGCAACCGAGGGCATTTCCCAGAAGATGTCGTGCTCTTTTCCCGCTACGAGCGAATCGCCTGGCTTCGGCTGCACCAATCGCAGTCCGACAGGCATAGTAACACTACGAACCGTGAAGCGCACCGTGTCCCGGACCGTGGTCTTCAGCAAGGTTACGTTCACCTGGAATCGATAAGCCCCTTCAGCGAGAAAAGTGACCGAAGTACTCAGCCGGGTGGGATTTCCAATCTTGACGTTGGCGGTATCCTGTCCGTCGATTTGCCTCCACAGGATCGATAACCGGGCGTCGCTGGAGTCCTCGTTGACGAGACTCGCTTCCAATACATTGACGTCGCCCACATGGGCTTCCCGGTCCGCACCGGGAGTCAAATGCAATTTGGTTCCCTGGGGAACAGGGAGAACGGGCAGGCTGTCGGCAGGAACGAGGGCAACCTCATAGGGCGTGTCGGCGCGGGTGTCCAGGGACTCCGCCACGGGGAAAATGTACCCGGCATCGCTTAACACGTTGATAGGTAAAAGCGTTGGAGGTAAATCCGTGAAAACGAAATGGCCATTATCCAGAGTGGCTTGGTATGCGGTACCGGGAACGTAGACTCGGCCCAATTCCCCATGAACGGCATCCAAAGCAACCCGCCCCTCATAACGCACCAAAGGCTGAGGCAACATTTCCAGGCGCGCCTGGGTAACCCCTGTGCCGGTCACTTTTCCGGACGCATAGAGAAGTCCCATGGCCACAGCCCCGGTCGAACTGTCCCCGGCAAAAACCAAGGTGAACCGGAGTTGCGACGAGGGTCCATTCTGATTGGCTGAAAGCGTGGGCATCAAAGTAGTTGCGCCCGTGTCTCCTGCGGCGAGCACACGCTCGAAGTCCTGCGGCATCAGGTTGATGGAAGACGTGTCCTTGATGCGAATCCTCGCCAGCGGGTTGGGATCGATCGCCGGGTTCTGATTCGCCGCGAAGATTTGCAGCTCTCCCGAAACTTTTTGCGGCCGCCCCGGAGCCTTTACGAAAGCTACCCTCGCAGAGGGATTGTCCCAGCCGGAACTGGTACCGGCCACGGGACCATCGGAGCAGGAAGAGGACAATAAGGCCAATGCCATGGCCGGGATCAATGGAAGGATTGGCCGCCTGATGACCCGGAGAAAAACCCGAAATGGAATCATGGCGATGCTTTGCTGTTGGGAAATAATTGCATGTTCAGGGTGTAGATGCGGTCTTCCTTGGCATCGTGATCGATGATCTCGCGCACTTCCTCCTGGAAGGATCGGATCCGGTCCTTTATGGAGTTGAATCCGGCGGGCGATATGGAAAACATCAGCGAATTATATTGCCGTTCCTCAGGCGGCACCGTATCCAGGACTTGCACGGCCATGCCCATGAGCTCCAAAAATTGCTGGCGAACCGCCATGGCCTGGACGTCTTTCTCCGTATAGATGTGTTTTTCCGTCACGGCATATCCGGCGGCGGTTTTCTTTATAAGCCCCAATTCCAGCAGAAGTTTGACGGACTCCTCCACCTGACCCGATGAAATGGGCGGGACCATGCTCGCCCCTATGATTCCCGGATGTTTCCGGTTTTGATAAATCCCGAAATAATTCCAGACCGCGGAATAGTACCAACGGGAAAAGAATCGATACTGGGTTTCATCCAGGATCTGGGCTCGTGAGGTGCGGAATTTGGCGAGATGGGAGAAGAAAAAATTCTTCTCGGTCATGCCTTTCGCCTGATTGAACTGAACCAGCAAATCAAAATAGCGGTAGTCCCGCTCGCTGAGTCCGAGAGCCTTGCCGAATTTAATGCGCAAATTTGGGCTCATATTTCGTTGCCCATTCAGTATGGCAGGTATCAAACTTGAGCTCACCAACGCGATGCCGACTTCCTTGGCGAATACCCGCTGTGAGAAATCGCCATCACGGCTCCGGCGGAACGCGTAGTAGTCCTTAAGGTAGGCACGGTAATCCAGGTAATACAGGATTCGGGGACAACTCAGGGTAGCTACGGGTTTAGGCTTGAGACCCATTTCGTAAATATACTCGGCGGCATGGGTCCTGGGAAATCGTATCGATCAAATTGGACCTAAAAGTGGGCACAAAAAGTGCCCGGAAATCGATGGAAATCAATCTACCACAGGAATAAAGACACCTATTCTCTAAGGACACCTTCAAAAGGAGTTCTCGTGATAAAGAACAAGTGGTCGAAAAAATTAATCCTGGCCGTAGGCCTAGGGGCATTTTTGCTTTCCGGCTGCGATCAGCCTTCCGGACCATCGAGCGATTCGGATAAGGCCTCCGCCAAAATCAATAATTCCCCAAAAAAGGATACCTCGTCCATCACCCTTACTCCGGTTGCAGGCAATCCTGAGCCTCAGCCGATTGATCCGTCCCACGTGCTGCCCCTGGATTCCGTAGCGGTTGTGGTCGTGTCCGGCACGGGTGTTACGGAATGCGATACCGGTAACGGTATTCATAGCCAACCCATTCAGCCCGTTACCGGTGATCCGGGCTCCACGGTCATTTCTCCCAGCCATCCGATTGCGCCCGTTGGCGACTCCAGCACCGTTCCTCCTGGATGCACCAGGGTCGGATACGCCAATGGTTCGGAAACGGGTCCGTATAGCGGAACCGTGGTCTGCCCGATTAAGTAAGGTTTTAATGGTCTCGCAACCCGGGTCTTCAGGGCCCGGGTTTTTACGTTAAGCGTAGTTAGGCGGCAAACCAGGCCGTTTCCACTTCATTACAATTATCAAGAAAATATCGCCGTGAATGAGCGGGAGACTCCCCCTGAAACATTGGGCTATTAACGAAATTGGCCTTGAAAAACCGGTTTAAAGGATGAAATTCCGGGTTCAAAGCCAAAATTGAATCTTACAGGCTGTTTCCACCTGGAAACAGAAATATTCCAGATTGCCCAGCATTACCTCAGCCTATGCGTACTATTCATTTCTACGGCGCATGCGGGGATTCGTGCGAAAGGAAGAGCCGACCAAGTGGCAAATGCAGCGGGTGAAAAGAAAACAGGAGGAGGGGAGGAAAGCGCCTCGGTATTCGAATTCACCGACTATCGGGAATACCTTAAGGCGTACTACCAATTTCAGAAACGGAAGAATCCGGCTTTTTCCTATCGCTATTTCGCGCTTCGGGCGAAAATAAATTCTTCCGGGTTCTACAAGAATGTCATCGACGGTAAGCGCAGCTTGGGTAGAAGCCTGATCGTAAAGTTCTCCGAAGCTTTGAAACTCCGGAAAAAAGAAGCGGACTATTTCGAGAATATGGTTTACTTCAACGAAGCCAAAACCGTAGAGGAAAGAAGGATTTATTTCGAACGGATGATGTCCCTCCGTAAGATTGATGCTTTCCAGGTCCAATCCAGCCAATTCGAGTTCTATTCGAAATGGTACTACAGCGCCATCCGGGAAATGATCGGCTTCATCCGGTTCAAAGATGACTTTGCCGCCCTGGCGAGGAGTTTGGAACCTTCCATCCGGCCCGATCAAGCTGAAAAAGCCATCCGGGTTCTGGAAGATTTGCAATTCATTTGCAAGGACGAGAAAGGGATTTACCGCCGGACGCAGAATCTCGTTACCACCGGGCCGGAAGTGGAATCCTTGAACGTGGCGAACTACCAAATCGCTTGCATGGATCTGGCCAAAGAGGCCATTGATCGTCACGATCCGGAATTGCGGGATCTTTCCACCCTGACGCTGAGCCTTTCCCCCGAAGCCTTCTCTGTATTCAAGGAAGAGATCATTTCATTCCGGAAACGGCTATTGGGGTTGGAGCAAAAATTCCTGAAAGCCGATACGGTCTATCAACTGAATACGCAGTTCTTTCCCTTGACGAAAGTGCCCGGAAAGGAGAAGCCGTGAAAAGGATTTCTCCAGCTTGGACTGCCATCCTGATCGTGCTGGCCCTATGCGGGATGGAAGCCTGTTTGGAAGGTTCGGAAACCGGGAACCCGGCCAAGGGCACGACCGGAATCCTGAAAACATTGGATGGGATTCCTGCGGCGAATGCCCGGGTCTATTTGCTTCCGCAGGATTTCAATCCATTGGACCTCGTTGCCAAGAAAACGAAGTTGGCGACCGCCACGACTGATCGCTATGGCCGATTCCGCCTCACGGTAATCGACAGCGGCATTTATAATCTTGAAGCCTTGGACTTGAAATCGGGCGCGCGCGCGTTTATCAAAGGGCTTGCGATTACAAAAGGCGTCGTAGAGCTTCCCGAGCAGACCCTGAAGTACCCGGGCCGAATCGAGGCCTCCCTTGAAGGTGCGGCCGATACGGTGAATGGTTACATTTATGTTACGGGGACGACGCTTTACAAAAAGGTTTCCGCCGTAAATGGAAAGGTTTCCCTGGACTCGGTGCCAGGGGGCATCATCGACTCGCTGCAATACGGCAATCCGGAGCGCACCGTGGCGCCGAGACCCTTCGCTTGGAATCTCGAAGTGGCACCCGAAGCCGTGACGATGGTTGCGGCTCCCTATTTGGCTTGGAAGCGTACGCGGACAATTATTCTGAATACCACCGGAGCTGGAGCCGGGGTCGCGGGTACGGTAACACGCATCCCGCTGCTGGTGCGTTTGTCCCAAGCCAACTTCGATTTCTCCGCGGCTGCGAATGGCGGCTTGGATCTCCGCTTCACCAACGGACGAGGAGGACCGCTTCCTTGCGAAATCGGGCATTGGGATGCCTCCGCGAATGCTGCGGAAGCATGGGTTCTTGTGGACACGGTGTTCGGCGATAGCATGCAGAAGCTGCATATGTATTGGGGCGGGAATACCGCCGCCCCGCTCCAGTCGGGAGCCGTTTTCGATGTGGCGGACGGGTATGCCGGAGTTTGGCACCTGGACGAAGATCCGACCGGTGCGGCACCGCAGTTGCAAGACGTTTCCGGAAGGAATAATCCGGCAACCGCTATCGGCTTTTCTTCTCCGGTGGGAACCGCACCCGGTACCGTGGACGGGGGCTTGGCGTTGGACGGCAAAACGCAATTCGCCGCGACACGAAAAAGCTTCGTAAATCCGCAGGTATTCACGCTCTCCGGCTGGTTCCGCACTTCGACTACGGTCGGTGGTAAGCTTCTGGATTTCACGGATGCCGATACCTCGATCACGACTCTATACCGGGATAGGCATATTTTCATGTCCACAAATGGAATAATCCATTTCTCGGTTTATCCCCCCATCGCCGCAAATCAGGCCGATCCCAATCCCGGGGTTTATAAAACCATTGATTCCCCTAAGCCGCTCAACGACGGGCAATGGCACCAGATCGCGGCCCGTCTCTCTCCTGGCGGCCAGGCTTTGTTCGTGGACGGAACCCCGGTGGCATCGGATCCCGCATCCACGGTGGCCGAAAACATCACAGGATATTGGCGCTGGGGTTACGGAGGCCTGGACAATTGGACGGTGCCGGGTACCAGCCGCTATTTCCAGGGGACACTGGACGAAATTTGGATCGTGCATTCCGCCCGATCCGACGACTTCATCAAGCTTAACTTCGAAAACCTGAAAACGGATTCGCGGCTGTTCCAGTTCCCCTGATTTTTTCAGGGGTCATTAATCGAAACCAATTCCTGTTGGGGGATCATTATGCACTATTGCCTGAGAAAATCCATTGCCCTTTTTC
>JAHFCH010000078.1 GCA_023249635.1 Fibrobacterota bacterium | reverse complement strand
GGTGATGCCCTATATGGAAATGTCCGGCGTCATCGCGCATATCCTGGCCCACTTCGCCGAGAACCTGAGCCTCGCCTCGCTGGCCTCGATGGCTTCCATGTCCGCGAGCCAATTCGAGCGTCGTTTCAAGAAGGGATTCGGAGCCACGCCCACCGAGTACATACGCTCCGTGCGCATCCAAGCGGCCTGCCAATACCTGGCGGAAAGCGAACTCTCCATTTCGCAGATCGCCTTCAAGACCGGGCACTACGACCACAGCCATTTCAACCGATGCTTCCGCGCCGTGACGGGACAATCCGCCACCTCCTACCGGAATGGCTTGAAAAATCCCGGGGATTCCCGAAGCTCCTAACGTGCCCTAGCGAAACTCCCGCTCCAACACCGAAGCGATGAAACGCTCCAGACTGATGGGATAGAAACGCGGCTGCGGGCACCAGATCACCCCCATATTGATGACCTCGGCGCGCGCCATCTCATTCATCACCCGGTCAAGCAATTCCATATCTCCGTCCGGGAACTCCTCCACGCTCAGGTGTTCGTTGCGGATGCGGTAGTTTTTCTTGTTGTAGGCCGCGCTGAAGGAGAACATCCGGGCGACGATGCTCTTGTCCATGAACGGTTCGGCTTCCGGGAAAATTTCCGCGAAGTGCTCATCGTTGGGCGAAATCGAAAGCACGAGTTTGGGGCTGACCATGATCTTGCCGGTAAGTTTTAACGAACCCTGCGCGTCGCCCGAATCCGATTCGTCGTTGGGGCCGACCAAAGTGAATGGCAGTGTATGGTAGCCCGCCACGATGCCGGTCATGGGCAGACGGCGGATATCCGTCGTCTTGTAGATGTTTTTCAGCCGTTCCGGATCGGCGTCGTGTCTGGGATCGGGCATTGATTCCAATCTACTTATTCGCGACCATGGGAAGATCGGCCTGCAGCCCTGCGGCGCCGGGAGGGCCGGGGCGGGGCTTTAATGGGCGCGCTGGTATCGGCGGCCAGGAATCGCGTCCAGGCGGCGGGTCTCGCCGTAGAGGCGTCGGGTCCCATACATTCTAAACCAATGGCCCCGTCGCGGGCGGTCAGCAGGATCCGGGATCCCATTCCGCGCAGGGTTGCGACCGTGACGGGTCCCGGATGCCCGAACTTATTTGTCCTACCGGCCGACAACAATGCGAACTCCGGATGCACGGCTGCCAGGAAGGCCGCGGGATTGGAAAGATCGCTGCCATGATGCGGGACCTTGAGGATCGCGCCGCGTAGTCGAGCCGGCTCCATCTGCAATAAACGCATTTCCGCCTCGGGCCCCAGATCGCCCGTGAACAGTATTCGTCCCGCAGGAGTACCCAACAGGGTAACCACCGAGTTATCGTTGCGATCGGCGTATTGCGCCGGCAGCTCCGGCGAGAGGACGCGCAGGCTGCAGCCGCCTCCCGCGAAAAGCGTTTGTCCGCGCAGCGCGGTATCCAACGGGATGCCGCGGCGCGACAAGGTCGCCTTCAAGGCCGACCAGGCATGCGTGTCCGCATCCAAGCCGGGATACAATACCCTTCCGATGTCCATCCGATCCGCCACGTACGCCAATCCCCCGTAATGATCCAGATCGGGATGGGTGATGATGACGAGATCGATGCGTCCGATTCCGCGCGAACGCAAAAAGGGCAGGATGACTTCGCGCCCGGCCGGCTCGGGACCGGCGTCAATGAGTACCACTGCGCCGGGAAGGCGGCATACCGCGCCATCCCCTTGGCCCACGTCGAGAAAATCGACCCGGGCGGGCGCGCGCGCTGTCGCGGCGGAAATCCAGGCCCAGCGTCCCGCGAAGGCGAGCAGCCCCAGCAGGATCAAGCTGGCGCCCCGCCCGGTGCGTGCCGCGCAGGGGAAGGCCAGTACCAACGCAATCAGGGCGAGACTCCAGGGAATGGACAGTGCAGCTGCCGGAAGCGCCGCGCCGGGAGCCCGCGCCAAGCCATGCACGCAATAGGCCAAGAGCGCGCCAAGGGCCCCGGAAGCGGCGCCGAAGCAGGCTGCCAGGCCCGCGATGGGGGAGGCGAGCAAGGCCAGGCAGGCCGCCACCAGCATCCCGGAACTGATGCCGATGGTGGCCACGTTGCCCAGGATGGAGAACGGAGACGAGGTATGGGAAACCGCCGCCAGCAGCGGATAAGCACCCAGAAACAGGATCAGCGATAGGGCCGGAGTGGATACCAGATAGAGGGAAAGGGCGCCGCGTACCTTGAGGCGTAGGAGCATGGCCGCCATGGGCCGGGAATACAGGATCAGCAAGTAGGTCGCCGCGAAGGAAAGCTGGAATCCAAGGGAAAGCAGGGTCCAAGGCATCGCCCCCAGGCATACCACCATGGCCCATCCCAGGTTGTTCAGGGCCGCCCCCGGCCTTTCCCAAAGTATCGGGGGCAGGCCCGACCAGAACATGATGGCGGCCCGGAATACGCTGATGGCATTGCCGCATACCGGTACGTATACGGCAAGCAAGGCCCCGGTGGCGAGGTAGGCGGCCTTGCGCGGCAGGCGCATCAGCGCGAAGACCTGGAGCAGGATCAAGGCCAATATGCCCACGTGCTGCCCACTGATGGCGAGTATATGCAGCATACCGCTGGCTTTGAAATCGTCCACGACCCCGGGGTCCAATCCATCGGTATCCCCCAATAGGGCGGCCTTTACCAATGAGGACTGGCCGGCGGGGATGAAACGGTCCAGGGCCCGTGAAAGCGTCCCCCTAACCTTAATGATAAGCCGATCCCAAGCGCCCGGTTCCGCCAGCACGGCGAAGGTTTCGGCCAAGAGGATACCACGTAGATTCTGGGAACGCAGTAAGGCGGGATAGTCGAATTGTCCCGGGTTGGTGGGTCCTTGGACCGGTTGCAGCCGGGCCCGCAAGCGTACCCGCTGGCCCGGCAGGGGATCGCAAGCCGGGTCCCGGGTCCGGACCCGGTAGCCGCCCCAAGCCGTTTCCAGGGTAAAGCTGGTGAAGATTTGCCGGGATGGGAATCCACGAACCGTGCCCTCCACAATGAACGCAGCGTCAGCGGGGAAGGGCTTGGGTTCCGCTTCCGCAAACCTTCCGAAGGCCAGCGAGAGGACAACGAAAAAAAATCCTAGGCAGGCGAGGCGGCATCCGGGACGCGGCTCCAGGAACAAGGCCATGCCGAGGAATCCCGCGTAGGCGATGCCCGGGCACAGGTACGCGTCTACGCAAGCCCACGTAACGGGTAGCGCGGCGACGAGACCATAGCGGTAGCGGTAACCGGCGACCGCCGCGGCGCGTAACTCCGAGATGAAAGTGATCATGTCCGCGCAAGCCAAGCGCAATCGCATCAGCATGCTCCGGAAAATAGACGACGCTGAAACTGGAGGGAGTGGCCGAAGTCACGCGCTTCACGTGATCGCGTTCCAACCCTATGGATATGGGTCGAAAAGGATGCCGGAGGATTTCAGGAGGTGATGTAAAGCGGGGGAGAGGAAAAGCCGGGGAGAGGGAGAAGGGGCCGGCGAGGCCGGCCCCGACGAAAAAGCCCCTAACGGGGTTAGGGGCTTTTCGCTTACTTCTTCTTCTTAGCGGCCTTCTTGGGGGCGACGCCGGCGATGGCTTCCTTGGCAGCCTTGGCAACGCGGAACTTCACCACCTTCTTGGCGGGAATCTTGATCGCTTCGCCAGTGGCGGGATTGCGACCCATGCGAGCCTTGCGGTTCACCAGCACCAACTTGCCGAGGCCGGGAATGGTGAAACCATTCTTGGCGTTCTTGTAGGCAAGGGCGGATTGGCTCTCGAGGAACGAACGAACCTGCACCTTGGTGAGGCTGGTCGAGGTCGCGAGCTGATCCACGATTTGCGATTGGGTTAGGGCTTTGTCTGCCATGTGGAGTCCTTTCTAGAGGGTGAATGACCGAGGAACAAATACAACGGCACAGCCTTTATATAAAAAAATATCACCGGTGTTCAACTGTAAAATGCTTCCCGACCCGATGGAGATTGACTTCCGAGAGGGTCGGGCGGTTTTCACTTGGCAAGCTCCCCGGCCACGCGAGCCACGGTGTCGCCCCGGAAAACCACGCCCCGCTTGATGGAAACGCTGTCCGAGCCGAAATAATTCCAGAGTGAATCGTGCATATCGGCCACCGCGGCGGTGTCGCCGTCGCCTCCGTTCCAGGAGATTCCGTAACGGTTGTTCTCGGTGCGATCGGGTTGCCCATAGAGGAAGACCACCATCTCTTTGGTCATGCCCGGAGCCACGCGGCCCGCGACGAAATCCTCCTTAAGCCGTTGTGGTATAAGGGCTCCCGTCTGTTCGACATACTCCTGTCGTTCGTCGGGAGAGAGCGCGCCTTTGACTGCGGCACGGTTGGAACAGCCTGCCGCGCAAAGGGCGGCGAGGGCATAGGCGGCATAGCGGCGCATGGGAATGAGGATCATTCTATCATTTTTTTTCCGCAATGCTTGGCATTTCTTCGTGTCCCGGTCTGGGTAATCCTGTTACTTTTCTTCCCATGAATGCGTCCAATCCCGCCGACCCACCTCCTTCCGAGGCCCTATCCAAGCGGGTGCTGGCGGTGTTGGCTACCGGGCCCCGCCCGGCCGAAGCCCTATGGCCGGAGTTGGAGAAGGCCTTCGGTCCCATCGATTTCAAAGGGGATTTCGCGCTTTTCGCCCACACGGACTACTACCGCGAAGAATTCGGCGACGGTCTCGTAAGGGGATTCGTTTCCTTCCGCGGCCTATTTGACCCGGCGGACCTGACCGCTTTCAAGCGTTCCACGGCGGGCCTGGAGGCCGCGTGGAGCAAGGGCGGGAAGCGATCCTGCAATCTGGACGCAGGCTACCTGGATGCCGATAAACTGGTCCTGGCCTCATTTAAACGCGGACCGGCCAAATTGTATCTTGGGGATGGCGTTTATGCGGACCTCTTGTTAAAATATGCCAAAGGCCATTTCGACCCGCTACCATGGGCCTTTCCCGACTTCCAGGACGGAAGATACCTCAAGAGCCTGCTGGCTATCCGGGAGAAACTGAAATCAGAACTACGCAAGGCGTTGGCGGCGGCGACCCCCAGCGCGCCCCCGGATCCGGGCCTTCCCATATGACCGCCAAGCGCTCCCTGACGCGCAGCGCGGCACTCGCTTTCGGCCTCGCAGTCCCGCTATTGGCGGGTTTCGCGGCCATGGCGGGCCTCTCCCGCTGCGGGAACTTCACCCTGGACGATCCCCCGGGAAACAGTTCCATCAGCCGTCGCGTATACGTGAACGATGAGGCGGTAAACGATTCCCTTAAGCCCGACCTGATCCGCAAAGGCGTGAAATTCGTGCTGCAACCCGGCCGCAGCTACGAGTTTTCCGTAGATAACTCCGCGCGCGCTTCGGACAAGCTCAAAGTCTATTATTTCGACTCGGGTACTCCCAAGGCCTTTAAAACCCTGACGGCTGTGAACGCCGGCTCGCGCGAAGTCTTCTCCTTTGCATCGGATCTGTCTACGGCACAGTTCTTTATGGCCCAATTGACCGCGCCGGAGGGCACTGCCGCCATCGCCAGCCTACCCCATGTTTCGCTTTCCTCCAGCGCCGCCCTGGTTTCCGATACCTTGCACGTGCGTCTGCTTTTTATCCGTAAACTCGCCAATTTTCCGGATTCCGCATCCAAGGGCACCTTCGCCAAGAGCCTGTTCCAACAGATGGCCTCCGTCTATGCGCCCTTCGGAATCGTGCTGGTGGGGACGTATGAAATCGTGGAACCCCAGGCCCCAGCGGTGGATTTCCCCTTCGGAAGCACCTTCATATCCCTGCCCGGCGCCCGCATCCGCAATAATGCCCATCTATACCTGGTGGATAAGATTTCCATCGCCGACCCGGCTTCGGGCCTGGTGGGAGAGGTGCTGGGCTTTGCGCCCCGCGAGGTGGTGGACCTGGACAACCACCGCGAAAGCCGCGTGATCCTCTCCGCGCGGGTAAGCGACCCCTTGAGCCTGGCGATCACCGCCACCCACGAATTGGGGCATTTCTTCGGCCTAAGGCATACGGTTTCAACCCGGCATGACATCCTCCAGGATGACGATGCCTCCAATGAGGAAGACGGATTCGCGGATACCAAATTCTGCGCCCTGGACATCGCCTTGGCCAAACAGGCGGCCGTAATCGCGGGAGGCCCGTCATCGCCCTATTGCTTGCGCATCGCGGACAACTCGTGTTCCCGGAGCAATGGGTGCGACTTGCAGAATCTGATGCATCCGGTGGATTGCGGGACGCGTAACCAGGTGACTCTGACTACTTCGCAGGTTACCTTCCTAAAGAAAAATCTGGGCTCCTACCGTCACTGAGCGGCTCTCCGTCATTCCATCGCGAGAGGTTGCAAGGAGTTCACGATATCGTAGAAGGCCTGGATGCGCCCGTCCATCCCTTCCTTGCGCGCCCCATGGTATCGGATGAACGCGCAGTAATTGTTCCAGAAGGCATGGCACACGATCCAGTACCGCTCATCGATCCCGATCCCGCGTGTTACGATGGTGATGATCTTGTAAGGGTTCTCGGTCATCACGGTTTTCAGGGGCTGGATCTTTTCTTCCTTGAGGTAGTTCTCGTGGAAGTCCGATATCTCAACGTCCTCGGCCTTCTTGATCTTGCGGGCGGCGATGAGTTCGATGAAGCAACTGTTGTCCTTGGCGGTCACCAGCGTCTTGTCCGGCATGTCCTTCACGTCCCATTCCTTGGAACCGGCGAAGTCGAAGCAATACCAGGCGCAGGGGGAGATATGCATCAAGGCTCCTCGCTAGGAGTTCGCTGGGCGAACTCCACGCTTCGTCGCTTTGCGCGGGCGCTGGGCGCGCCCGCAGACTTTTCGGCTCCTCGCTCAGAAACCCGAGTAGCGGGTTTCCGAGTTCGCTGCGCGAACTCCACGCTTCGGAGCATAGCGCGGGCGCTGGGCGCGCCCGCAGACATGAGCTTCCCGGTCATTTGGATTCTCCGGGTTCCCTCTGGGGTCGATCCAGCCAATCCTGGAGGATGTAGCAGGCCGCGACCCGGTCTATGTCGGCTTTGGCCTTTTGCCGATCGCGGGCATGGGCGCGGCCGGATTTCTTCTTCCCGCCGCCGCCGTTACCCCTGCCGCCTCCCCGTGCCTTGAGGCTGGCCGTGGCCATGGCGCTGGTGAAGCTCTCGTCTTCGCGGTGCACGGGCAGCTTGAAGGCGGATTCCAGCTTCGCGATGAAGGCGTCCACGGCTTCGGTCTTTCCGCCTGCCACGACTTTCCCATCGGTACGCAGGGGGTAGCCTACCACGATCTCCGCCACGTCCTCCTCGCGGATGATGTCGCCCAAGGCTTCCATCCAACCGGGATTGGCGCGGCAGTCCAGGGTCGTAAGGCCCGTAGCCAGGGTCTTTCCGGTATCGCTCACGGCCACGCCGATGCGCCTTTCCCCGAAATCAAGCCCGAGAATGGTGGTTGCTTTCATCCTTGGCCTTGGCCCAATCCATCAGGACCTTCTGTGTGTTGAGGGCGCCCTCGGGCGACGCGGAAGCGGTCGATTCGCGTTCGTGGAACTCGAACGAACCCGTGACCAGGTTGAGGATGGCTTCGGCGGCCTTGGCGCCGGAGAGGCCTTTCAAGGAGGCCTTGGCGATATTGCCTTTGTGCAATTCCACTTCGCCCATGGCGGCCCCCGAGACCACGAGCAATTGCCCGGTCTTCTTCACGGCCGCCAGGAAATGCAAGAGCTCCATGAGGGTTCCGGCGTGGATGCCGCCCTTGAGCGCCACGGGCTTGACCGAGAACTTGATCTTCTCCGGGGAACGCTTGAGGCAGAGGGCGATGGCGTCGCTGAGTTCCTTCTCGTTGGCGTTGGCCTCCAGGAAGGCGCGCACGCGATTGGCCGGGGCGGCGGGGATGTTTCCGCATTGCAGGTAGACCACCGGGGTATTGATGAGCATGGCGTCGGTTTCCGCCATCTTCTCCACGGGGTCCTGGAATTCGAAGGCGGACACGATGAGATTGGGCTTGAAGGTCTTGCAGGAGGATATGAACCGGTCCGGCTCGGACTCCAGATTGACCACATAGCCGATGCTCTGGAGGAATTCCCGCAGCGGCACCTCGTCCATGGCCAGATGCGAATGGATGCTGGGTTCGTCCCGGAACAGCAATTGGATTTTGTTTTGCAGGCGACGTTTGGCATCGCTCATGGCTTGGCGCGATCGCTCCTGGCTTTCCGCTTTGCGCTTGCGGTGCAGGGAAACCGCCAGGAAAAGAAAAGCGGCCATTCCCATTCCCGTGATGGCGAAGAAGGCGAATTTCACATAACCGGGATCGAGATGCACGGGAGGTCCCGATGCGGCCATGTCCCCGGATAGAACCCAGCCATCCAGGGTATCGTTGGCGCGCACTTTGACCCAATGTTCCGTGGATTTGAGCACGGAGACCACCTGGCCTTTGCGCAGGAAGCCCTTGATCTCGGCATTGCGGGAAATATTCTCGTGGATGGGGACGACGGTGGCTTCGGCGCGCATCCAAACCGTATCCGCCGGCGAGACGGGTAAGGCGGGGGCCGGAACGGGCAGGGCCAATGCCAAAGAAAGGCATAGGCCTGCGAAGGACGCGCTGCTTCCCATGGTGCCGAAAAATAGCATATTCCCGATTGTAGCATGCGCCGGCAGTCCGGCGCCAAAGGGACGGGACGGCGATTAAGCGCGCTTGCGCTGGTTTTCCTCGAGGAGCAGCTTGCGGATGCGGATGTTCTTCGGGGTGATTTCCAGGGCTTCATCATCATTGATGAATTCCAGGGCCTCTTCCAGCGAAAGTTGCTTATGGGGGGTCAGCACGGTGGCTTCGTCCGACGAGGTCGTCCGCATATTGGTGAGCTGCTTGCCCTTGTTGATGTTGATGACCATGTCTTCGCCGCGGTTGTTTTCGCCGACGATCATGCCGGTGTAGACATCGACCTGGGGTCCGATGAACATGGTGCCACGTTCTTCCAGCTTCCACAGCGCGTAGGCGACGGAAACGCCGCGTTCCTTGCAGATGAGGGCGCCGGTGACGCGTTGCTCGATATGGCCCTTCATGGGCTCATAGCCCTTGAAGATCTGTTGGAACACCGCGTAGCCCTTGCTCAGGGACATGAGCTTGGAGCGCAGGCCGATGAGGCCGCGGGCGGGCAGATCATAGATGAGCTTGACCTGCGTGCCTTCCAGCTGCATGTCCTTCATCTCGCCCTTGCGCTTGTTGATTTCGTCGATGACGGCGCCGGAGTAATTCTCGGGCACGTCGATGGTGATGGTTTCCACGGGCTCCATCTCCACGCCGTCTTCCTCATGGGTGATGACGCGGGGACGGCCGACGGTGAATTCGTAGCTCTCGCGGCGCATTTTCTCGATGAGCACCGAGAGATGCAGCACGCCGCGGCCGGAGACGATATGGGCGCCGGCTTCCGGGGCCTTCACGACGCGCAAGGCCACGTCGGCGACCGCTTCGCGCTCGAGACGCTCGGCGATGTGGTTCGAGGTCAGGTAGCGTCCGCCGTCCTTGCCGCAAAAGGGCGAGTCGTTGACGGAGAAGCGCATGGAGATGGTGGGCGGATCGACCTTGATACGGGGCAGGGCCACGGGGGGATCCTCGCCGGTAAGGGTATCGCCCAAGGTGAAATCGGGAATGCCCGCGAGACAAACGATCTGGCCGGCGATGGCCTCGTCCACTTCCTTCAGTTTCACGCCTTCCGGGAAGAGGATCTTGGTGATGCGTACCTTTTTGGCTTGGCCGGCCTCGTTGATATGGGTCACGGCCTGGTTGACCTTGAGGCTGCCCTGGCGCAGGCGGCCCACGGCCAGACGGCCCATGAACTCCTGGAAGTCCAGGCTGGTGATCTGCACGAGCGGGTTCGGCGAAGTGCCGATGGTCGGCGCCGGAATCTTGTTCACGATCATCTCGAAGAGCGGCATGAAGTTGGAATCCGGATCCGTCATCTCGCGGCGGCAGGTGCCCGAACGACCCGAAGCGAAGATGTGGCCGAAATCGAGTTGGTCATGGGTGGCGCCGAGTTCGCCGAAGAGATCGAATACCTTGTCGAGGGCCTTGTGCGGCTCGCAGCCGGGGCGGTCGATCTTGTTGATGACCACGGCCAGGGTGAGGCCCATTTCCAGGGCCTTCTTGGTGACGAAGCGGGTCTGGGCCATGGGCCCTTCCCAGGCGTCCACGATCAACAAGGCGCCGTCGACGGTGCCGAGCACGCGTTCCACCTGCCCGCCGAAATCGGCGTGCCCGGGGGTGTCCACGATATTGATCAGGTAATCCTTGTACTGGACCGAAGCGTTCTTCGACAGGATGGTGATGCCGCGCTCGCGTTCCTGGTCATTGGAATCCATGACGCGCTCGGTCATGACCGAGCCTTCCCGGAAAACGCCGCTCTGGCGCAAGAGGCCGTCGACGAGGGTGGTCTTGCCGTGATCGACGTGGGCGATGATGGCTACGTTGCGGATATGGGAACTTTTCATGGAACAACTCTGCGAAACGCCCGATGGCGGATTGTATGGAAGATTCTCGTTTGCCGGCTTAGCTCGGGCTTGTGCGAAGCAAGTGTACCGTTTTTAAAAAAGCCAGGCAAACATGAGCAAAAACCGCGTTTTCTGTCAACTTAGGGGCAGTTTCACGCTGGTTTCCCTGCTTCCGGCGGAACCGTCGCAGCGGGTGTTTGCGAAGGTTGGCGAATTGGGGCGGCGATCCGCCCGGTCGTCAAATGGTAAGGCGCAACAGCAGTAACGCGGCCAGGAGCAAGGCACCCAAGCAAAGCAGGCCGGAACCGATGGTTTCCACGGTTCCGGCCGCCCAGTCCAGGGCTGCGGTTTCCCCTTCACGGCGGGCGCGTTCCGCCATGGCCGCCCCGGTATTGATGACTTGCCCGGTCTCCACCGATTATTTCCTCAAAGAGACCGCTTCGCTGCGCGGGCCCTTGTCGGTGTGCCAGCGGAACTCGGCCTGGTAATTGCCCCGCGGCCACAGCGCCGCGTCGAATTCCAACGGCAGCGAGGTGTGCAGGCTACGGCGGAACAGGACCCCGTTGCCGTCGTAGAGTCGCGCTTCCACCGGCTGGCCGGCGGGAACCGGCGGCAGGAATACCCGGAAGCGGTCGCCGGCGCGTTGCACGAAGGCATCGAAAGTATCCAGGGCGGGATCGGAAAGCGGATCGATACGGCCGCCCAAGGCCGTCGTCCCGCCCGGGATATGCACCGGAAAGTTGCCCGTGAGCACGCCCGCCGCGCTCTTGAGGGCGATGGTACGGGGTTTGGCCCCCGGCTCATCGGCGCCGTAATCGCCCGCGATGTACTGATCCCCTTCGAAATACAATTGCGTCACCAGGTCCAAGGGATCCGCGGAGCCTTGCGGCGAGCGGATGCGGAAATGGATATGGCTGGGCCGGTACTTGGCGCCGTTGAGGTACACGCCGGGCTGAACGGTGTCGAAGGCGAAGGCGCCCTTCTCGTTGGTGACGAGCTTGGCCCATAGCCGGGAAACCTGCGGGTTACCCCCGTCGGGGCACTCGGGTTGGCTGGGATGGATGTAGCAGCCGGCTGCGGTGGCCTGCCATACCTCCAGGGTCACGCCTTTCACGGGCCCGCTGCAATTGGTAACGACGCCGTCGATGGACATCTTTTTACCGGGCTCGGTCGATCCCGCCAGTTTGGCGCGCGTGGGCGCGCCGTCGATGTAATAAGGCCCGTACCCGTAGCGGTCGGCGGTGGTGGACGTCGGGCAGGGCTGGGCCCGCAATGCCTTGGGCAGCGCCAGGATGGCCAGGGCCGCGCTTCCGGTACCGATGAATTTTCTGCGATCCATATCCATTCCTTTCGATGCGTGTTTAGGGTGCGCCGACGATCGGCCGCTGATCCGTGGAGGGGATTCGGGCCGCGCGACCGTCGGCGCGGAAAAGATTGCCTACGGGGTTGGAGACTTCCGATCCGTTGCCGAACAGGAGGGTCGAGGCGCGGGTCGTTCCGGGGCCCATACTATGGCGCATCGCGGCGCCGGTGCGGATCCCGGTTCCCGATCCCAGGCTGAAGAATCCGTCCTTGGTCAATGCGTGCACCACGCCGTCGTCGGAGACCACCAGGGCCTCGACGTGGAGATCCGCCAGGCCCGCATTCCGCGCGGTCCAGGTCTTGCCCAGGTCGATGCTGGAGAAGACCCCCTGGCCCCAGCTCGCGACCAAAATCGTCTGCCCCAAGGGGTAGGAGGGAGGGGTAACCTGCAGGGCCGTAATGGCGGAGTCGGGAAAACCGGCGCCGACCTCGTGGGTGACCTTGGTGATGGCGGCGGCATAGCGACCGATTTCGACCAAGCTGCCCTTGGTGTTGAAGGGACGGGAAAATCCCCACACCGAATTGGTCCCGGTGCCGTAGGCCAGAACCTGCGCTTGGGTCTGGACGTACGGGCCGGAGCCGGTCAGCGAGTCCACGGTCGCCCAGGTCTTGCCATTGTCGCGGCTGGCCAGCAGAACATCCGAGTACGGCGCGGCCACGGCCCAGCCGTCCGGGGCGCAAACCATATCCACGATGTTGCCGAAGGTTTTCCCCGTATGCACCGTGCTCCAGGTCTTGCCCAGATCCGGACTCATGTCGATATGGTCGTAGCTGCCGCCGGCGAGCAGGTTCCCGTTCGCGGTCACTGCGGCCGAAGTGATATACGCGCTTTGCGAGCCGGTGCGGGCGGCCCAGGTGCTGCCATGATCCGGGCTGACGGTATTCCCCCACATGATCGAGCCGTTGGCGCCTACCGCCAAGGCCGGGTGGCTACCGAATGAATGCGCGGCGGCCAGGTTCGCGGTCTTCCAGGAGCGGCCATGCGATTCGCCCATCAGGAGCGAATCGCCCAAGGCGATGAATACGGTATTCTGCTTGTCGCAAGCGAGGCGGGAACCGCTTCGGCTCCAGCCCGTGCCCCAGGTGTCGTCCACAGTGAATTTTTTGAGGGCGGTATTCCGCGTCCAAGCGGATTGGGCGGCGGCCGGCAGTGCCGAGATAAGGATCAGGATCCCGCTGAATGCGGCGCGGGCAAAGCGGTATCGAAGGCCTTTGGGATAAGGCATGCTCCCTCCTATGGGTGCTGGGGTTTTCCTGAGTGTAAGCGCGCGTAACGCGGCGGTTACCGCCTCATTGCGCGCAGATGATGCCGTTCCGGTCCGCTTGCACGTCCACGCTGTCCACTATGGACACCAGGGTCGTATCATGCTTCCAACCGGCGCGGCTTTCGACGATAAAACGCATGGCCCCGGCCGGCACGGAATCCACCAGGGATGCCGATACGCCATTGCAGTGGGCCAGGATATCCGTTCCCGGGAAATACGCGATCCCGGAATCCTTGTATTCGTATCCCGCATAATGCAGGGAGAAGAGGAACACCTTGGCCAGGGAAAGCGACAACGGCCGGCTGCCGGGTCCGGGCTTGAGGCCGCGGGCCAGTGCCCAGGATTTCCGCCCCGGGGTTCCCGCGATCAGGTTCCAGGAGCGCGCGCTGTCCACCTTCTCGAAACGGAACCTCCCGGACTTATCCGTGGAGGCCTTGCGGATCAAGGTGGTGTCGGGATGGCTGGGATCATAATCGGCGGGCAATAGCTTCACCAAAGCCCCGATGGCCGGTCCGCCGTCGGCGCCGGTGACGATGCCGGTCAACGTCTCGGTATCCGAACCGCCGCCCTGTGCGGTTTGTTCATCCGGCATGAAGAGGCAGGCCGCAAGCAGTAGAGAGCCGGCGGCGGCGAACTTGGCCATTCGGTTCATGCTTCGCCCCCCTTGGAGAGCGGGAACATATTCAGGTTCAGCTGGTAGGCGCGGTTCGGCTTCTGGTCCAGTCGCGCCAGTTCCATCAATTCGGCCTTGAGGTCGCGGATCTTCTTCTTGAACAGGTCCAGGGTCTCCTCCGAGATGCCGAAGGTAGTCGAAGACATGAGCCTTTCGGAGGCCTGGGTGCGATCATACGCGTCCAGGGCCAGGCGGAGCATCTTCTTCTGGAATTCGATGACGACTTTGGCGTCCACCTGACCGCCGGTGGTGATGACCGGATCGGATTGGCGCCAGCGCCCCTGGGCATCCTTTTTGGCCATCCCCAGGCGCGCCAGCAGGGCCAAGGATTCCTCAGCCTGCTTGGCGGAAATGGCCGGGGTCAGGCGCTTGGCCAGGCTCTCATAATCGCCCTTGAAGCGCAGGCATTCGATCAATTCGCGCACGGCGCTATGGTGCCAATCCCCGTAGTAGGCGTACTGGTCCGCATGGACCTTGCGCATATCATAATTGCCGCGCAGTTTCGTGAGCCGGTCGAAATAGAGGTTCTTCTCCTTGATGGTCTTGGCCTGGTTGAAGAACACCAGGTTTTCGAAATATTCCGCGTCCTTGTCCTTGAGCTTCAGGGCCAGGCAGGTCTTGAGCAGGGTGGCCTTGGTCAGGTTACGCTTGCCCTCGATGATGTACTTATAGAAGGCCGAGGAGTTGATGCCGGCGCGCAGCGAGAGGTAGCGGAAGGAGAAGTTGGGGTCGGCTGCCTTATGGGTCTCGTAATACTCCCGCAGGAAGACCCGGTAATCCGAGTACAGCAAGAGGTTGGGGGGCAGGTTTTGACCGGTTGGGTTCTGGCTCATGGCGATCCGCTGCGATCAAGGTAATGGAAAGCCGGATAATTTTAAGGCGGACCCGCCCCAAATTCCGTTGCCGGATGTGAACGCCTGGAACAGCCGGT
Organism: Fibrobacterota bacterium; assembly: GCA_023249635.1. GTDB lineage: Bacteria > Fibrobacterota > Fibrobacteria > UBA11236 > UBA11236 > Chersky-265. Next base: position 11,862 of record JAHFCH010000078.1, on the reverse strand, counting down.
TTGGGGAGGTTGGGTTTGCGCGCGTCCGTCGACCCGGAACCGAGCGCGCCGGGAAAAGGCGCCTGGACCTTGATCGCGGCGGGATATCGCCGACCTTGCCCCCGTTAAGGAGTACAGCCCCTCTTTGGTAAGGACATGGAGGGTCCCATCCTTACCGCGCGCCATGGCTTCGATGTAAAGGTCGGACAAGCCCTCGTTCCGCGCTTGCCAGGATTTTCCTTTATCCGTGCTCACGAAAACGCCCTGGCCCCAACACCCCAACCAAAGAATGTCGCCCGCTGAACCCGGGTCGGCCGTCGCCTCCAGCGAAGTGATGGCCGAATCCGGGTAGCCCCGCCCAGGCGGAATCGAGACCAGGGTCAGCGAAGTACCCTCTTTCGCATAGTACTGGAGTACGCCCTTATCCACGCGTCCGTCGTCGAGAATCTGGTTGGCGATCCCGTTCGCGAACGCCCATAGCCCGTAAGGCGTTCCGGGGGAGGAAACCATGAAGTGGACGGGGATGGTCGCGTTCGCGCCCGCCAGCTTTTCCTGCGCCGTCGACCAGGTTTCGCCGGCATCGTCGGAGAAGACCGGGTAGCTTGTCCCACCTGCGGCCATCACCCATTCCGGCCCCATTTCGACGATGGCTTTGGTTTCGCCCCACGATCCGCCATTCCGGACGTTATGCCAAGTGACCCCTGTATCTACGCTCAGCTCAAGAGTGTCATAACTCTGTCCCATGATCAGGGCGTCCTTGTTCGTGAAGCAAAGCGCGAAGGCGGATCCCAGGTAAGGATTCGTAAACGACCGCCAGGATATCCCTTTATCCAGGCTGATGGAACCGCCCCAGGCCACCAGCCCGTCAGGCCCCAGGGCGATCGGTATAGGTTGACCACGGAACCTATGCTCCGAGCGCGCCGGTTTGCGCCAGGTTCGGCCCCCTTCGGCACCGATGAGCATCGAATCGCCCACTGAAAGGTAAAGTGAACCTGCAGCATCGCATTGGAGGCGCGATCCGCCTTTTTCGTAAACGGGCCCCCACGAATCATCGCGGGAAATATTCGGGACAGACAAGTTCCGTATCCAGGGGACCTGGGACCGGGAGCTACAGGCAAGCACCGCGATCAGAATCGAGGTTCGCAGACGCATATCTTTCCTCCGGGTTCGCGGATCTTAGGCACGGGTCGCGTGGTTCGCCCCGGGAGTAGGACGAACAAGAGGTGGCGGTTTGCTACGACGGTTCGAGCCAATCCTTGATCCGGGAAGGGATTTTCCGGAGCCAATCCAAAAACACGATTTGAGATAATGGCGTTTATCCCTCGTTGGTACTTTGTTGGCAACCCCGGGGCCCTGCCGGGGATAAACCGTGGATAGAATGCCCTGAAAGGCTCTAAGCCATTAACATCACACGATTTGCGTCCGCTTTCCTGTAAACGGGCTCCAAGCCCCGGTTTACGGGGCCCCAGAGACTATCTTTTCCTCCCGCATAGGGTCAATCGGGGCCCTCTTAGGCTGTTAAAAGGCGACAAGCGTGGAGTTTGCAAAGCAAACTCAATAGCGAGGAGCTTAACCAAGGGATGGCATGTACTTAAGCAAGTTGCGGATCTTCGGTTTCAAGTCCTTCGCCAACAAGGTTGAGGTGAACTTCCCTGGTGAGGGCATCACCTCGGTGGTGGGACCCAATGGTTGCGGCAAGTCCAATATCATCGACGCCATCCGCTGGGTGCTGGGCGAGCAACGGGCCAAGGCCTTGCGTTCCAGCAAGATGGAGGATGTCATCTTCAGCGGAACGGCAGACAAGCCGCCGCTCAATCTCGCCGAGGTTTCCCTCCTCATCAATAACGATTCCGGGGTCCTGCCTTCCGAGTATACCCAGATCATGATCACGCGCCGCGCCTTCCGCAACGGCGAAACGGAATACCTGATCAACAATCAACCCTGCCGCCTCAAGGACATCCATAACCTGTTCTATGATACCGGAATGGGTGCGGCCAGCTACTCGCTTATCGAAGCCAAGATGATCGATAGCATCCTCTCGGACAAGGCGGAAGAACGCCGGGTGATGTTCGAAGAGGCGTCGGGCATCAGCAAGTACAAGCAACAGCGCAAGGAGACCCTGCGCCAGTTGGAACGCACCGCGGTGGATTTGGCCCGCGTCGAGGACAATCTCAAGTTCGTCCAGCAGAACGTGAACATGTTCGAGCGCCAGGCCAAGAAGGCCGAGAAATGGCGCGAGATCAAGAAGGCCTACGTTTCCCTGGAACTGAGCTACAACCATGACCTGTACGTGGATCTGGACGGGAAGTTCCGGACCATGGAGGCGGAATCGGGCAAGGGGCAGGATCGCATCGACGGCCTGCAATCCCAGATCACCACCCGCGAAACGGAACTGGAAGAAGGCAAGCTGCTGCTCGTTGAAGAGGAGCAGGAACTGAGCCGGCTGAACCAGATGGTGGCCGCCACCAACGCCGAGGTAATCCGCCTCGAGAACGAATTGGACAAGTCCAAGGACCGCATCCTGCACCTGGGGGAGTCGATCAAGCGCCTGGATTCGGAAAGCGAACAGGCCGGCCGCCGCCTCGGCGAAATCGCCCAGGAGAAACGCGCGGACCAGGAAGAGATCATCCGCCTGGAAACCGAGAAGGTGGAACTGGCGGGCATGACCACGGGGCATACCGAAGAGAAGGATCGCCTCCACCGCAACTACGCCGAAAAGCGCCGCCGCGCCGATGAGCTGGCCGAAGAGCGCCTACAGGCCCTGGAAGAATTGTCCGCCTTGCGGAACCGCGCCGGTAGCGCCAATACCGAATTGCAGCATCTGAAAGAGGACGAGCAGGAGCTCGACGCCGCTTTGCAGGAAGCCAACGACAAGTTCCATACCTTCTCGGACGAGAAGGCCATGGTTTCCGAGGAAGTCCGTAAGCTGGAAATCCAGGTGACGGAACTGGGCGGCCGTATCGGCGCGGGAACAACCCGGCTGGTGGAAATCGCGAAGGAACTGGAGACCTTGCGACAGGAAGAGCGCGCGGCTTCCTCGGAAAAAGTGGCCCTGGAAACCCGCCATGCCATGCTCAAGGGTTTACAGGAAAGCATGGAAGGCGTGGACGGCGGCGTGCAGCATCTGCTCGCCAAAGCCAAGGACCGCATCCAATCCCTGCTTGCGGACGCGGTCAAGGTGCCGGACGAAGCCGTGGTGGTGGCGGAAAAATGCCTGGGCCGATACCTGCAGGCCCTGGTGGTCAAGGATCAGGGCGCCGAGCTGGATCTATTGCGCGAGTTGAAGGCTTCGGAAAAGGGCGAAGCTTTGTTGTTCGCCACTTCGGGCGATGCGACGCGCTTTTCCCGCAAGCGCGCGGATCTTTCCGGCGAAGCCGGATTCCAAGGTTGGATCATCGACAAGGTCGGCGCCGACGCCGGTCTCAAGCCTTTGCTGGAACTGGCCCTGGGCAATTACGCCCTGATGGAAAGCCAGGACGCCGCCTGGAGCCTGATGCCCAAGCTTGCGGGCCAGGACATCTGGTTGGTGACGCCCACGGGCGAAATGGCGCATCCTTCCGGCCTGGTGCTGGGCGGCGCGCAAAAGGGCAACAAGACGGGATTGTTGCAGCGCAAGAACCTGATGGAACAGACCGCGGCCCGCCTCGTCGAGGTGAGCGCCAAGGCCAAAGAGCTTTCCGAACGGCTCCAGTCCCTGGAGACCGAACGCAAGCAGCTGGAAGCCGGTCAATCGACCATGGGCCAGGAGCAGAAGCAGACCGAGCGCAAATGGCAGGAGCAACGCTCCAAGCTGAATTACATCGAGACTTCGCTCGAGAACATGGACAAGGACAAATCCCAGAAGCGGATCAAGCTTGAGACCGTGCGCGAGCAATTGGACGTCTCCGGCCGCGGCCAAGAAGAAATGGCGGAGCGCCTGGAAGAAGGCGAAGAAGCCCGGAAGGTGTTGGAGAACCAGTTCCACTCGGCGTTGGAAGACGTGCATAAGGCGGAAGCCGAGCGCGCGCGCTTCGAGGAACGTCTGCGCGATCTGGACAAGCTCAAGGCCCAGAACGATTCCCAGTCCAAGGCCATGAAACTGCGCCTGGAATACCTGGATAAGGCGGACAAGGAGCAGATGGAGCTCACCGCCAAGAACGCGGCCCAGAAGGCGGAGTGGGAAGCCCTGATCGGCCAGATGCAGGACCGCATGGGCGGGGTGGGGGATCAGATCGAGATCCTGCACACCCGCATGTCCGGCGAAGAGAAGCTGCGTGACCAGGCCAAGGAAGTCTACGACGGCAAGATCGGCCGCCTGGACGAGATGCGCGTGCTCATCCGCAACCTCAATGACGAACTGCGCTCCGTGACCGCGGGCCGCCACGATTCGGCCATGCGCATGGAACAGGCGCGGGCATCCATGTCCAACATCCGTGAACGCATGTTCGAGTTGCACGAAGTGGATTTGTCCAATCCCAACAAGCTGAATGACGAAGGTGAGCAGGTGCTGGTCTTCGAGAAGATCAGCTACGAATCTTCTACCGCCGCGGAGGAGATTGCCGGCTACAAGGACAAGCTGAAGAACCTGGGAAATATCAATCCCGGCGCCTTGGAAGATTACGAAGCCGAGAAGGCCAAGCTGGATGAGGTCAACCGTCAATTCACCGATTTGGACAAGGCCCGCCTCGGTCTCGAGAAGGCCATCAAGAAGCTGGACAAGGTCGCCCGCGAGCAGTTCCTGGCCACCTTCGGCGTGGTGCAGAAGAATTTCCAGGAAGTATTCTCCAGCCTGTTCGAAGGCGGCGAAGCCCAGCTCGCGCTGGAAGACAACGTGGATCCCCTGGATGCCAAGATCGAGATCAACGCCCGGCCCACCGGGAAGAAGATGCGCGGCGTCTCGCTCCTTTCCGGCGGTGAGCGCGCGCTGACGGCCATCTCCCTGCTCTTCGCCCTGTACCTGGTGCGCCCCTCGCCCTATTGCATCATGGACGAAGTCGATGGCCCGTTGGATGACGCCAATATCGGCCGCTTCGTGAATCTGTTGCGCCGCTTTTCGCACCAGACCCAGTTCATCGTGGTGACGCATAACAAGCGCACCATGGCGGCTTCGGATATGCTGTACGGAGTGACCCAGGAAGTGAAGGGGATTTCCAAGCTCGTCAGCGTGCAGCTGGATGAAGCCAGCCGGATCGCCGCATAGTGGGTTCGCCGTGAACGGCGTGCGGGAGGCTTTCCTCCGCAGCGTGCATTTACTGACCAAACCCAATCCGGTCGAGCGCCGCCACAATATCTGGTTTCAGGTAGAAGCCAAAGCCGAACGGTCCTCCAACCTCATCCGTACCGCCTATGTGCTGGTATGGGTATTGAGCACGGGGGCCCATTCCCCCGGCAACCCGTATTGGTCCAACGTCGCCAACCTGGGCGTGGGCGGGTTCTGGCTGGCCTGGTGCATAGGCTACCAGTGGTACCTGCTCCGCCGCCCGTACCGCAAACCCTTCAAATACGTTTCCACCACGGTGGACATGGTGGTCATCACCGCCATGCTGTTCCTGTACCAGTACGTGGCGGGCCCGGCTTACGCGCTCAAGGTCCCCACCTTCTTCAATTACTTCTGTTGCCTGGGGCTCGCCGCCATGCGCTACCGGCTGCACCTTGCCGTCTATGGCGGCGTGGCCGCCTCCATCAGCTACCTGGGCATGTGCCTGTACTTCTGGTTCAAGTACCATTTCCCTACGGGTAACGGGCTCGAGCATACCACCACCGAAAAGATCAGCTTGGCCTATATCGGTTTCAACCTCATCTACATCATCGTTTTCACCATGCTCATCTACTTCCTGGTGTACAACGTGAAGCGGCTGGTCAACGTACGCGTGCGAGAGGGCGAGGCCGCCCTCAAGGCCAAGGAGCGCGCCGCCATCGCCGCCAATGTGGCCCACGAGATCAAGAATCCCCTGGAAGGCATCTACGGCGCGGCACAGATCCTCAAGGAAGAAGGCAAAGGCAGCGCCAAATTCATCGAAATGATCTTGAAGGATTCGGTGCGCCTCAACGGCGTGGTGCAGCAGTTCCTGCAATTCTCCCGCCCCTTCCAGGTGCGCATGGGCGATTTCGATCTGGTGGAGGCCGTCTCGGGTTTCTGCCGCGAGCAGGCCTCCCTTTCCGGCGATGGCGCGGTGCGTTTCGCTTCGGACGGCCAGGCCACCCCGGTGCATGCCGACCAGGAAGGCTTACGCCAGATTATGCTCAACCTGTTCCAGAATGCGCGCCGCTACCAGCCCGGGGATATGCCCGTAGGCGTAAGCGTGCGGGGCAGCGGCGGCTACGCCGAACTGGTGATCGAGGACGACGGCGAAGGCATTTCCGAGGCGAACCGGGAAAAGGTATTCGATCCCTTCTTCACCACCTCATCCAAAGGCACGGGCCTGGGGCTCGCCATCTCCCGCAAGATTGCCCGGGAAATGGGTGGCGATTTATATTTCGAACCGAAAGAGCCGGGCGCCCGCTTCGTGCTGGCCCTGAAATCCGGCCAGCCATCGAACCTCGCGCAGACCACGGAGACGCACGCTTGAGCCCTACCGAGAATCTTCGCGGCCGCTTCCTCATCGTCGACGACGAAGAGCATATCCGCGAAATCCTGAAAGCCACCCTGGAGCCGATGGCCTTGTCGGTGCACGATGCCGGTTCGGCCGAGGAAGCCTTGGATCTGGTGCGCGAGGAAAACCTGGACGTGGTCATTTGCGATGTGCAGATGCCGGGCATGGACGGGCTGGAATTCCTGGCCAAGGTCAAAGGCGAGCAGCCGGCCATCAAGTTCCTGATGATCACGGCGCATGGCACCATGGACACGGCGGTCAAAGCCTTGCGTTACGGCGCTTCGGATTTCCTGACCAAGCCTTTCGAGAACGAACTGGTGCGCCAGATAGCCCGCCGCCTGCTGCGCGAACGCGCCAGCGCCGGCGGGGTCAGCCTGCCGGGCGCGCAGGATTCGGCCCGAAGTGTGCTGGAAGGCATCGTAGGGAAAAGCCCCGCCTTCTCGGCCTGCCTGGACAAGGCCCGCAAGGCTGCCGCCGCCGATTCAACCGTCCTGTTATGCGGCGAGAGCGGGACCGGCAAGGAAGTCATGGCCCGCGCCATCCACAACCTGGGCCGCCGCGCCGATAAGCCTTTCATCGCCGTCAATTGCGGTGCCATTCCGGAGAATTTGCTAGAGAGCGAATTGTTCGGCCATGAGAAAGGCGCCTTCACCGGCGCCATCGCATCCAAGCCGGGAAAATTCGCCTTGGCCGACGGCGGAACCATCTTCCTGGATGAGATCGGCGAAATGCCCCTGATCATGCAGGTGAAATTATTGCGGGTGATCCAAGAGCGGGTCATAGAACCCGTGGGAGCCATCGGCACGCGCAAGGTGGACTTCCGCCTGATCGCGGCGACCAACCGGAATCTCAAGGAAGAGATCAAGGCCGGCCGTTTCCGCGAGGATCTCTATTACCGCCTCAACATCATTCCCATCGATCTCCCGCCCCTGCGCGATCGTGAAGGGGATATCCTGATGTTGGCGCGTAATTTCCTGGCCTATTACAATGATCGTTATGGCTGCCGATACGATTTGACGACCGCCAACGAGGCGGAACTCCAAGCCTATCGGTGGCCCGGCAACGTACGCGAGCTGGCCAATGCGGTGGAACGCGGCGTGGTGCTGGCTTCGGGCGAAGGCCTGGTATTCCAGTTCGAAGGTGCCCACGGCACCCCGGCCCCCGTCGGTGGCGGCGCGGTTCCGGGATCGGCGATAAAAGAAAAGAAACAGGCGGTGGAGCGCGAAGAAATCCTGAAGGCCCTGGAAGCGCATCGCTGGAATAAGACCCAGACTGCGGAAGCCTTGGGCATGAGCCGGCGGTCGCTGCTGTATAAGATCAAGGAATACGGCATCGCATAAGCTCCGCGTCGGGCGCATGTAAACTTTCCCGGCATCGCTCCGGAACCATTCCGCCCTTGCGCCGGGCACCCCGGCTTGATAAGCTTTCCCCTGTTGCATCACTGATACCCAACCACTCCGGAGGCGACATGCCCTCTCTTGCGCGCTCGGTACTCCTGGCCATCTCGACTTGTTGCGGCGCCGCGATGGCCGATGCGTTCGAGGACTTCTTCGTGCCGAACGGCGCCCCGGATATGGATATCGTCACCATCCTCGAGGACGGAGGCCCCTGCGGCTACGTTTCCACGACGCACGGTATCTACCGGACCGAGCGCTTGCCAGGCCGAAAAGTGTACTTTCGGCTCTCCACGGAGGCGGTCTCGAATACATTCCTGCATGGCGATAAAATCCTATTCGTCTTCGTCAAGCAAGGCCCGCCCAAACCCAGGCCGTGTTTCGCCGGCGAGAACGGGGAGATTTGGTGCGTCCAGGAATTGAGCTCAAGCAGTCCCGAGTTCGATCAAAACCTCGGACGCTACACCACCGAAGCGGGTGGACAGGCCCGGATCACCAAGGCCACCGGCGACGACCTCTACGTGCTTACCACCACCGGGCTCGGCGTCACCCATGATTTCAAAACCTGGCAATCGGATACCGCCGGCCTGGGCAAGGCGGTGGCCACGGATATCGCCATGGACACCGCGCAGACTTTCTGGGCCACCTTCTCCTCCGGCCTTATGCGCAGGACCCTGAAGGCAACGGCTTGGGCGGCTGCTCCGGGATGGCCCGCCTCGACGAACGCACTCAAGGTATTCTGCGATCGCAAGGGCCGCATACTTGTCGCCACGTATAAGGGCCCCATGCTCAGCGTCGATGCGGGCGCTGCCTTCACGGCGGATAGCGCGGGGATAGGGGCGAAGTCGGTGGTTGGATTCGGGGATGATGCCTTCGGCAACCTGTATGCCCTGGTTTCCCCCGATCTGGTCTACGTTTCCAAGGGAGGCGACCAGCCTTGGGTCAAATCGGTAACCGGCCTGGAAGTCCTGGCAGGTGCCGCGGATGGCGCCCAGGCGGTGCATTCCATCGTTGGCGACAGCGTAGTCATCCTTTCCACGGCGGCGGGGGCTTTCGTCAGCGAGGATCAAGGCGCGCATTGGGCCCGCCACGATTCCGGCATCACCGATCCCAACACCTCCCTGATGCGCAAGCTGGCCGACGGTTCCGTGGTGTCATCGAATGGTTTTGGATTGTACCGTCGCGCGGGAGCCGGTGACTGGGCGAAAATCTTTCCGGACTCGGGTACGATTCGCTATCGCCCGTTTTTCGAGGACAGCGCCGGCGCCTGGCATACGCTCGGCCGCTTTCTTACCCCGCGCAATTATCCCATGCCCATGGTTCGCTCCGGCCTTTCGGGCACATGGGCCCCGGACACCCAGGGTATCGCAGCGGTTACGGCCTTCAATTCCCCCTTGGGCCGGGATGGATTCTACTTCTGCGATCGCCAGGGCAGGCAATATCTCGCCGACGTCTGGACTACCGCGTCCGGTGCCAAGCTGTGGAGCAAAGTCCCGGGCTCGGCCTGGGCCCCGGATACCGCCGGCCTCGGCGTGCTTACCGGATTTTCCATGCAGGGCAACGCCTTCGGTCAGGATGCGGCCGGAAACCTGTATTGGTCCCTGACCGCTACCACGGGCGTGGTGGTAAGCAAACCCGCGGCCGGCGGCGCGTGGGCCCTCGACACGGTAGGGCTGGGCGGCAACTTCGTCTACTCCTTCGCGGCCGGCAAGGATGGTAAGCTTTGGGCAGGTAGCTTGAAGGGTCTCATGTATCGCGAAGGCGGAAGCTGGCATACCGCCGACCTGCCTTCTCCCGCTTTGGCGGGCATGGCCGCCTTCGCGGTATCCGTGGACGCTGCCGGAACGGTTTGGGCAGGCTACAGCGAGTTCACGGGCCCGACCAATGCAGGCAAAGGCGCATGGTTCAGTAACGACAACGGCAAGACCTGGACCCTGGCGGGGCTCCCGAACACCACGGTGCGGGCGTTCTTTCCCATGGGTGATACGATGCGCGTTTCGACCTATGGATTGGGGATTTACAAGCTGACCAAAGCCGCCATGCCGATCGGGATTGCCGCCCGGGCAGCGGTGGGCGGAGTGGATCGCTTCCGTCTGCTTTCCCACCCGTTCGCCGCCGAGCAGCGCTTGGAGATGGATCTGCGCGAACCGGCTCGCGTCGAAGTTGTATCCGAGGATCTGCGGGGACGTTCCCTGGGCTTGGCCTATTCCGGATTATGCGGCGCGGGACGGCGCCTGATCCGCATCGATACCTCGAAGTTGCCTCCGGGGATGCATCTTCTCCGCATCACGAGTTCGACCGGCGCGAACGCCGGCCTCAAGTTCATGCGTTAGACGGACCCTTGCCCCAGGTACGCGGATCCAAGCGCCGCAAGACGCGGAGCATCCCCGGTTGGCTGGAGGCGGGAGCCCTGGGGACCGCAGGAGCCGTGGTCGGCGATTCAGCTTCGTAACGCGGCACCGCTTTACGCTTGACACGCGGAGGCGATTCTTCCCGCTCCACGATCGTCTCCATCGGGTGGTTAACCACCGGGGTACGTCGGGAATGGCGCGGCGGCCGCCCCATCGGTTTCGCCGGCGGGGAACCGATATCCCCGGCCAGCATTCCCGATAACGAAGCATGCTGGGAAACCGGCCTGATCATGCGCTGAGGCATTCCCTGGCGTATGGGTGTCGGGATCACCAGGCTCAGCGGGGGCCTGGCTCTGGGAGTTTGCACTGGAGCGAAATGGGAATATTGCCGACGGGGCAAGGACCCTGGAGGCGCTCCCATATACAGGGGGGAATTGGCATCCAATCCGGGGCGATAGGGAATGGGGCGATTCGAAGGCGAGTGAGGAGTAAGCGGAGTCCGTGGAGATTGCGGTGAGGTTGGCGGTTGCATCTGCGTACGGAACGGCCGATCCGGGAAGGGATTATCGGGACCGAAGGGACGGCTGAAGTTGGGTACGTATCCCGGCGGCATCGGATCGGGATTCGTCACCCGGAGGATGCGCCTGGGCGCGGCCTCATCGACGGGGGTGGCGGGTTGGCTATAGACCACCGAACGCAAATCCACATCTTCGTCCGGGCTCCCGGAGCGGGTCGGTGAAAGCGGCGTCATCGGCGAGTGTGGAGTGGCTTCGCCGGAAGGGGGTAGTTCGGGTAGCGCCTTATGGATATCCGGCCCAGGCTTGGGCGTCGGCATGGGAAGATCCGGATTCATGATCCGCAAGGTCGGCGTGGTGGGGGAGATGTGCCAACCTTGGCTCAGCGATGAGGACGCGCTTGCGGAACGCCCGATCCGGCTCTCATTGAGGCTGGGGACATTGGCGCGGGAATTGGCGGGCGCGGCGGACGACCCGGATTGCTCCGGACGTCTGCGGATGAAATTGGTGAACCGGGAAAAATGGATCAAAGGTCCAGGGTCCTGCCGGTATCGTTGGAGAGGTTTGCGCGGGCTTGGGCCAAGCGATCGGCGGGCGAAAGCTGCGGGGCGACCTGGGAACCGTGCGAGGCCGCATTTTGCGGGGCCTCGAACGTGAGATCGGCCATGCTGGGCCGGGAGGTGGGCGACTCGTGTCCCGGGAATATGTAGCCGGGGATCCGCTGACCGTTGTCGGTCGTGTAATGCGTCGGCATTCCGTGGCGATCGAGGGCCTGGGGCTGGGGATTCTGGAAGGTCAGGTCGCGGAGCTGGTCGTGTTGACGCGCCTCGGTGTGCGGATCCGCATGGCCGGGGAACAGGTAACCGGGAATCTGCTGGCCCGAGTCCGTGGTGTAATGGGTGGGCATCCCATACTTGTCCAAGCTGGGCTGGAAGGGAATGTCCTGGCCCGCGGTCTCGCGGGATTGGACCGCCATGCTGCCGGATCCGCTCGCGGCGGTTATACCCTGCGGGCTCGCTGACCGCGCGTCGGGATGGAGATTACGTCCCAT
>JAHFCH010000077.1 GCA_023249635.1 Fibrobacterota bacterium | reverse complement strand
GTACGGTGTGGTCTTGGTGGTCCGCGGTCTTAGATGCATCTTCAGCCTGGTAACTACTCCCTGGGCTTCCGACTTTCGCGATTGAGGTCAACTGATCCTGCTCATACATTGTCATGCTGTAGGGGTATCCGCCAGCATCCGGCAACCCCTCCGTATTCAGCGAAGCCGCGGTGCCGTACTGGTCCGATGAAGCTGCGAGATCCGCCTGGTAATCCGGAAGCGTGAAGAACGTATTGCAACTCGATATATTGCATGGTTTGGAAATCGGCAGGTACGCTTTCGAAGCACGACCCATGGCATCGTATTCCATGGACGAGATGACCAAATGGGATTTTTCCGGGAACAATCCGATTCCCTGTTTGAATTCCGGGAGAATGGTTTTGGATTGGATCATCGAATTTCGAGTGTTGTAAAGCTTATAAGTGGATTTAGGTGGCGAATAGCCGAAAGGGTCTGTCGTAAGGGAAACACCGTCCACGTAAATCGGTTCCGTTGTCACGCTAGCCTGGAAGATACCGAACCGAAATACCCTACCTTCCGGGGTCGTAAGGGGATCGAGTGCTTGCAACGAAAGCTGGATATACTGCCAGTTCGGCGACGTCTCATAAGCGATTCCCCCTTCCGCGCCGCCCGTACCGTGGAAGTAAACCAACTGGTAGGGCGCATTCCCCCGCACCCAGGCGCTGAATGTAAAGTTGTGATTGAGCAAGGTCTCGAAAGCAGGATCCGTCTCAGGGATATCGAAATAGATCCCTTCGAAACTTTCACCGTGGGGGGTAATCCGCGCATAATGATACCCATCAAACGCCTGGTCGTCTGGTGTCGGACCATGATCCATGATGTCGAAAACCTTGTTATCCGGATCGCCGCTGAATTCTTTCCACCCGCGCTTCCCTTGTTCAAATGACCCGTTGAAAACGAGGTTTCCGTTCTGGAATACTTGGGCGAAAGTAACGTTTGGTAGCTGGGTTTCGTTCACGGTAGCCGGGGGCACTTCAGCTCGAAAGTAAGTCCCGATACCCGGTGGTTGACCGGGTGCGAATTCTTTATGCATCCCGGGAGTCTGGCCGAAGATGGCGATTCCGTCATCATCCGCCGGATATTGAGCCACCACCAACGGGCTGGTTTTCGGATTCAATTTCTTGAATGACCCCTCCGCGCCCCCTAACGAATACACATCCTCGTGCTTACGGCTCCACTTTATGGTGCGACAAGTGGGGCAATCCTTGTCGAAGTAAAGCTGTAAGCCGGAAGGGGTGGTGACCGTTTGGTTTGGGAGCAGAGGTCCAGCCGAAGGCTCGTAGGACAGCGTCAATTTGAAATTACCATATCCCAAATCTTCAAGGGCTTCCGACCAAGATGTGCCCCCGGGGAAATCAACGTGCGGAGTCTTTAGACACATGGTGTGGAAATAGAAACGCAACTGGAAATCGGTGAGCGTGCGGACTTTGGCGGTATTGGTGACTTTGATGACCGGGGACAATTTGGCCGCATCCGACCAATCCGCATCTTTCACGTCTACCTTAACCGAGGCGCCTTCGAAAACAGCCTGAAGGGTGGCATCTCCCCCGCTTAAGGAAACCGTGGTCGCAGGATTATCCGGGGACCCGATGCTTAGCACACCGGGACCGTTCTTTTGCTGCCAACCGATGAATGCCTTTCGGAACGGAACGAAAGTCGAGAGATCGATCGATCCACCCTCGGGTATTTGGTAGAGGGCAGGAGTAGGCTGGCCGTTGAGGTTCAGCACAGTAAGCGTATGATTGGACACAACCTTTTTGAAAATCGCGCTGATCCCGACGTTGCCGTTGAGAGGAAAAACCAGTGGGTTATCCGCATTACGGGAACCTTCCCCTTCCCACGAGTCGAATTCATACCCGGGATCGGGATGGGGTGTCGCTTGTATGATCGCGCCTGGCTCGTAATATCCGTGGGCATTCGGTGGGGTGACCACCTCAATGGACCCATGTTCAGCCGACACAGTAAGCGTATACCCATAGTTTATGGCAATGTTGTCCAAATCAACGATGAGGGGTGTGGTCGGCTTTGAGGTATAAAGGGATAAACGTAGCTCCTGCAATTTATCCAATTTCAAATTGACCAAATCCGTTTCATACACGACCTCGGTGGGAACCGCGGGCGGGATACGCTTAAGTACAGTAACATGAAATTTTCCGTACAGGTTTCCAGGGTATTTTATCTGGACGACAACTTGGTACCACACTCCCGGTTCCAATTGTTTACGGTAACCCGGACCCTTCAAATAGTCGCTCCCGTCCGAATTGGTATAGGGATCCCCGGTCCAAAAGAATCCGCCGTCATCCCTGACCAACGGCCCTTCGAAGTGCGACCCTGGGGTGTAATTGGAAGGATCGTCCATATCATAATTGCTGAGGAGAACATCGACGATATTGGCCGCGTTGACCCCGGAAGGGGGCAAGGGGTTTTCAAGCCGGACCATATAGCTTACCATGTACGGATATGGATTCTCCAAGTCCCGCTTGATCCCTACCGTCGTTGGATACTGGGTAACTGTAGGCTGCATCCTCAGATACGAGTCACTTCCTACTTCTGTCCCGAAGCTGAAACTCGCGCTGGCGCCCGTACTTTTCCAATTGTTCCGGCATTGACAGGTGAAATTCTCCAGGAAATCCGTGGGCGCCTGGGCCGAGATTTTTCCAACTAAGCCCGCAAGGGAGAAACTCAGGATCAAAGTCGTTTTTACCAACACCTTAAGATGATTCACCGGTCTATTCATTTGTTCGGTTGCTCCCGGCTTCCTGCGGACAGGATGATACCGTCGTCGTTCCGTATGGCGGCCAACTTGCCCAGCAGATCGTACTCGTAATAGGTCGATATATTGTTCACATCGACGACCTGGGTCATATCCCCTTTTTCGTTGTACACGTAGGTCACCGCCGATGCGTTGAGCGGATAGACACGGAGATACTTGAACTTGGCGCTAGTCGAACCGTTCGGGATTGCCACCGATACCTTTGCGAAATTCCCGCCCACAGGTACCGAAGAGAAACCCGTGGGCACACTCAAAGTGGCTTGATACCTGTCTAACCCCGTATGCATGGTGACGGTTTGCTGCACCGCGATTTGACCAACAGGGGAAATGATCGCGACGGTCACCGGAAGATCGGCAGGCACATGCCCTTGCCATTCGACTAAGTATTGTGTCGATGGCTTGGCATCGAAGCGGTGGAAGACTTTCGAGTTGTAGCTGATTTCCAGGAGTTTTCCATCCAAGTATGGGCAAATGATTGCGTCCGTGGTCCAATCTTCGCTCGCCGAAGCAGGACGGGAGCAAAGTCCGATCTGGTCTTCCGGCAATAAGACAGCCGTCTCGCGATACCGCGCATTTGAAAACATCCCGATTTGATGCATACCATTCGCGCTGAACCAATTCGTAGTACTGCGTTGATATGCATCTTCCGATTCCAAGGCTTTAAAGAACCGGTTAACACGGGTTATCCGGCTCCCGTTCCATACTGTCAAATCGGGTTGAACGGCGAAGAAATTTCGATTGAAGGGAATGGCCGAATTCGCCGCAGCCAAGTCGAAGCGCGGCGCGAAATCCCCGCGGGTGACTATGGGATCCGTGACCGAAAATGAAACCGGGTTCTCGAGGGTCAATTCCCCTGCCGATTGTGTTACTGACTTTTGCTGATACGGCGAAATCTTGGTCTGGGTCAGATATGCCGACAAATCCCCGCCATTGTCGCCATTCCCCGTATTACCCTGACCATTGGAAGGCGGCAACAAGGTCGCGCTGTTGAAATCGTCCTCCGTTTTTACGGTAGAGGTTGGGAAGATGAACACATCCTCACGGAATTTCTGATCGATCATGTTCTTCGCGAACATGAGGTTCGGCAGGTTGCTGGATTGTTGATCCGGATCAACCAAGTACGCCGGCGTGGTCCTGGTGATCTTGGACGGCGAACCCGCGACATTGTGGAGTGGGATTGGCCCGGTATACGCGACCGAGAGCGTAGGCTGCCCGGTGACAGGGTCGAAATAGTGATTGGTTACCGAAGACGTGATGAAATCGGTATGCCCGTCCGTCACCTCGCCGGGTTGGCGGGAGTCGTTGAAACCGGATTTACTCTGGCTCGCGACCAGGAAAGTCGGGAACCGGGTATGGATCACGGTTTTCGAACCGAGTAAACCGGGGTTACCGAAGGGCTTCCATTGCGACTCGAAATCGTCGTCCTTACAATCGGGGATATCCGGATCGTTTGCCTCATTTGTCCCATCGCATTTCCGGACCCTCTCGTAACCCCATCTTTCCGTGAATCTTCCGACTTTGGATTTGTCTGCGTTTGGGATGAACCGGGTGTCGACGCTGGGAGCGACGTCGGCGTAGGCCATGCTGTCTTTTTTCAGGAGCATGAACCGATCCTGATCGGGATGCGCGGCATCGACGACCTTCCGGAAGAAGGTCGTCGATTTGGCTTTTCCGAGCCGGGAGGTACGATCCTGGAATTCTATGATGCTTGTCGTAGGCTCATTCCGCACCAGGATCGGTTGCGGGAAATCGAACCGGTTAAAAACCATGCCCGGCTCGGTCGATTGACCGAAA
Organism: Fibrobacterota bacterium; assembly: GCA_023249635.1. Lineage (GTDB taxonomy): Bacteria > Fibrobacterota > Fibrobacteria > UBA11236 > UBA11236 > Chersky-265. The sequence continues at coordinate 22,162 of JAHFCH010000077.1, read as the reverse complement.
GCGGGATCTTTCGAGAGCATGAACGCCGATCCCGTGAATCGGCCATTGATGAGGTAGAGATCGGCGAGATCGCCCGCCCACTGTCCCGGTTCGGCGGCATCTTTGACGTAAATATCGACCGTGTACGCGTTTCCGCTTAAGTAGGAAGCCATGTCCTTGAAAATCGTGAACTTCAGCATACGGATATCCTTGACCTGGGCTCCGCTCGGGATATCGACGCGAGAACCTTCATATGAGTAGGATCGTGCCGAAGTCAGGGGGTCCTGGGTTAGCGCAAAGGGTTCCAGTTTATCTTTTGGGAAATCAAGTCGGGTCAAGGAACCGCCAGAAGGGTGGCTATAGTAATCCACGAAAATATTGAGCGGCTGTACGTTCGCATCGAACTGGAAGCTGGGAATGTGGATGCCGAAAGTGCGGAGTTGCTCCGGTCCATGGAATTCGAATTCGGTTTTTCCATTCAGGATGGTCTTGTGGTGGGCTTGATCTTCGACGATGTTCGTCAAAGTGACTTTCGGGTAGCTGATACTTGCGCCTGGTAGAAGCGGGGAATCGTAGTCCCGGATCCCCGGTATGCGGCTCTGGGACGGAAGATTCCGGAATTTTGGATCCATGGTTGGGACATCGACGCCGACTAAATCCGTGATTTTTCCCGTCGAGAAACGCGTTGCGAAAGCTACCGAGAATGCCGAATCGGCATACTGGGCCGTTTGTCCTATGGAATAATCGTAGTGCGAGCGTTGCATCAATCCGATGTCGTATTTGATGAGATCGCGGACGCGTATATCCCCGCCCTTGATGGTTCTATTGGGTTGCCTGGCCCAGGCAACACCAAAACGTTCGTAATATCGGGAGTCCTCCGTGGCCCAATCCCTCTTTTTCAATTTATCGGCTGTATGCCCATATTGACTATTGAATTCAGTCACGGGTAGATCCGTTTGTAGCCTTAAAACAGGATAGCTGCAATGCCAGAATGCATTGAGGTACCCGATTGATTGCGAACTGCCGGGCGGGTAATAGGGGCAACAGCCGCCCCCAGGTCGGGAGGGGTCGCAGACCGGATTGGGATCGAAGGAATGATTATTTTCTGTAGCGGCTTGCTTCGCCGCGTCGTATTCTGCTTGATCGAAGAGGGGATCCTCTCCAGTGGTCTGCGTTACCGTTTGAATGGTCGCGGTTCCAACTTCGCTGATGCTACGATGTCTTGCGCAACCGCCTGATTTCCAGAAACCCACATTCACTCCGCAACCCACCTCCGTAGCCAAGGTTTGCTGGAGGTTGAAAAAGACCTGGGATCCCGGAACGAAACCCTTCCCTAGGAGATAGTCCATGTTCTGATCGTTACCCTGAGTGGTATAGGACCACTCTCCTCGGAGTCGATCGGCCCGATCGCAGTAAACGACCCATTTTCTCGGCAGGAAATCCAAGCACATCTTGTTGTTTCCGGAGGGACACTCCTTCCATTTGAAAGGCAATGCCAGATCATCTTCAGCGTAGCTTTCCCCGAGGTACGTGTCGCGTTCGTAATCGACCCTCATGATTCCGCCCGAGGGATCGATGATCTTGTTCAAGCTCCAGGCCGCGCCCCCGGCGTCAGCGGAGTACCAATGGGCCTTGTTGTTCTCCAAGCTGGCGTCCCGATTGTAAAAACCCCATTCGTCCTGGGATAGGCTTGATTGGCGAATGGTCTCGTCCCGGTTATCCGCTTTCTTGAAAGGCGTGGTTTCCGGGCTCTCGTACGCGAACCGGAAAGGCGGCAAAGAGGCTCGCTCCGCGCAATTTTCCCCACCGCATCCGATTTCAGTCACGGAGTTGAGGGTAAGCTTTCCCAGCAAAGATCCTGGAATGGCCGGTGGGATCGGGTTGGGACGCAAGGGGTCATCTGGATCGCGTTGCAGGGGATACGCTTGCTCGTGCTTCTCACCCAAGATCCCTGTTTCTTGCGGAACATCGTAGGAGTTCAAAGTATTGGGCTGGAGATCATATGAGTAGTTGAATACGAACCGTTTAAGCGGTTTACCCTCGAACTGTTTGTCCACAATGCTGATGCTGTCGAGACGGCGCATCTGGTTGCCGCCTTCTTCGTCATTGAAGTCGATGAACTCATTGAATACGAGAAGTGTTTGGGTGGTTTTGCCCTTGAAGTCCCCTCCCCCGCTGGTCAGCTTCAGGGGCACCGCAGGATCCATATCCGGGATGGGGTTAGCCACCGGATCGAAATTGCTCACGTAATTCCCCAGCGCCTCGTTGTTCGCGAGATGGAAATCGTAGTTGACGTCCTGCGTGCCCAAAGGGATCGATTGCGTAAAAACGATCGCGTAGGAACCGTACTGGAGCTCGGTCCCGGTGGCACGTTCGATGCTTTGCACCACGCCCGTGAACGAATTCGGGGTGACCGGTGCCTTCGGCAGGTTGTATCCCGGGGTAACTGATATTTGCGCTGGATACGGTGGGGCGTAGATACCGTCGTAAAGCACGTAGGTAGAGTTGATTCCGAATATGGGAGGAGGCGCTTTGAATCCAATGGGTTTGTGCGTGGCGAGATCGTTGTACCCTGTCACGACGATGGTTTTCCCGAGCATTTTCTGGATTTGCTCGTTCGTCGGCTGGATATCCAGAAAAACCTTGTTCAAGCTGTATGTCGCCGTACGGCGTTTCCAAGAAAGCGTTTGAGCCTGGGTGTAAGCCGTTTGGGGGTTCTGTCCTGTTTTGGGCGTATCCAAGCGGTAGATGAGGCCATTCATGGAAGTCTCGGAACCCACCGACTTCTGGATCGGGAAATTGGTCCCGACCATGATGGGAATGCCTTCACGGACATGAGTCTTGGTTTGGCCCGGCTGGGCAGGATCAAGTATGTTCTCGGTCCTTCCCTTCCAGTCGAAGACCCATCCCCGTGCATCCTTTCGGGCTGTGGCGGCACCCGTGTCGTTCAGGTGGAAAATCGCCCGGTGGGTCGAGGTCTCGATAGACTCGAGGTAAACAAGTTCCTTCACGCCGAAGGAGCTGTGGTACAACTCGGACAGGCAGTTATCGGCTGTCACGCCGTTCCTGGGCAAGCGTAGATTCGGCAACTCTTCATTGCCCATGCCAGGCGGGGCATACGGCGTACGCCAAGCGTAGTGCCTGACATCCGTGTAATGCAGCTTGACCTGGTACCCGAAATTCTTCTCCATGTGCAAGGGATCGAATTCGACGAAATCGGGCCCCCGCACTTCGCTCAGCAACCATTGTGTCGCGTAGGGATTGGTGCTCATGCTGTACGAGTAGTTATAGGTACTGGTTTTATCCTGCTCATCGCATTTCGTCGTGAAAACCGGCGAATAAAACAAGAAGCTGCTGACGCTGTTTACCGCTAGTCGCCCGGCCCATCTGCCCAGGTTTGCCGCAGTCGCCGTGGGATCTTTGATAAAGGTTCGCCAGCCTTGCGCCAGTATATCCGTCCAATCCTCGTTCTCGCGGGGATTGTGCCGATCGATGAAAGCCGGACCGCCTTTGGGTTGGTTTGTCGTGAAAGCGGCGCTCATCAGGCTACGTACCGGCTGTGTGAAGAAGAATTGCGTCCCATCGGGATTTGTGATTTTGAAACCCTGCAGCCTCCCGACGTTGGAGTTGCCCTCAAGGATCGGTTCTATTTTACGCGCGCCCCAGATGGGATCCTGCCGGGTATTCGCACCCCCGTTCCACTCCCTCAGGGTTTTTTTCATGTGCGTGCCGGGTAACTCGTCACGCCCTTTCTTCGTAGTTCCGATGTCGTCTTCCGATTCGAAGTATCCGCCGTTTTCACCCATGAACGTAAAGACCATGCGGCTGCGGAACTTACGGTTGAAATCCAACTCGGCGTTCTTATTCCACCGGGTGCTATAGAGCAGGCGGCCGCCTTCATTGAGGTAGTTCGATTTCAGGATGGCGAAACGGGAGCAGATCCCGGACGTGACTTTCTCAAGACGGTTCGCAGCGCTGGTTTCGTCACCGAGATAATTGAGATTTTCGGGATCCGCATTCGGGGAATCGTCGTGGCAATAATCGTAGGCGAAATGGGTGAGTTGCGGATTCGCCAAATCGGCGGCCGCGGGCGAAAAATCTTCGGTCTCCTGGCGAATGTGCGCGGACGCATTGACGTAGTTTGGATTGGTGATGGGTTTCGGCTTAAGCAGGTAAAAAAGGGCGTTCGGCGCAGCGCTTTCATCCAAGTTTTCCGATCCTTTGGCAGGATCGCCCGTTGCAATCACGCTTCCCAATCCTTCGACGGACATATGGATTTGCCCCGTGGTCAAGCTCGTAGCTCGGAACGCGCCGTTCACGCCCTGGGCGGCGACGTCGAACACATCGTATCCCGTAAGCAAGCTCCCTTGGGTCGGATCCCCAACGTGATCCAACGAGCGACCCTTGAAGCTCCAATCCCACGGAACGTCTCCCCCCGATCCATTGTTATTGCTGCCTCCCGCCGCGACGGGAGAATAATCCTCGTTCTTTCCGTCAACCGCAATCGCGGGGCCTGCCTGGTACATGTAACCGTAGCTATGCTCCGAAGTCGCCTGGCGCACCCAAGTCTGGTAGTTCGTGCGGGAATACCCGAATAGCCCGGGAACAACGATGCTAGCGGTATTCGTATGGCTATTAGAGGTGCTGCTCGAAGCCGCGGAGACAGCCAGACCCGTGCCCTGCACGCTGATTCCGACGGAGTACCCATGGGAACTCAGATTGATACTCCCGCCGATCCCGTTATAAGAGGCCGAAACGGATACGCCTCCGGGCCCGGCGCTGACACCCACGCCGCCGTAGGACGCTTCAATGCCTTCTGTCGAGAAACCCACATGGACATTGTTGGCGGTTAAGCCAAAGCTACCGCGCGCGGAAACATCACCGCCGTCGTTGACCGCCACGCCGACCGAGGCTTCTATGGAGACTCCGCCTGCGCTCGTATACCCTACTCCAACGCTCCCATCGAAAGTCCCATCGGCCGATAGACCTATGCTTCCGGTGATGCCCAAGGTTCCGCCGCCTGCCGCCCAGCCTACGCCCCCGCTGATTCCCACACCGGAAGTACCGAAATTGGAACCCAAGGTATAAGGACCGTATTGGATGGATACATTCGCGTTCAGGCCATACCCGCTATAGCTGTTATAACTCATGTTCAAGCCGACGGGGCCGAAACTAAGGGTCGCGTCCACACTGAACATGCTGGTGGAGCTGTACGCGTAGATGAACGAGAGATCGCCACCATGGAACTGATCGTCCGGGGTGCCGCGCAGGGTACGATTGATCGCGCCTCCGGCATTCAGCGACCAGCCCAGGCCCACCAAAGTCCCTTCCTGGTTTGGACCGATACCGGCGTGATAAGACATATTGAGCGGAAAATTGCCGTAGGGGCCCGGGATCTCGGAGAGCGGTATCGTGTAGCTGAAATTACCCGTGTTGAGATTCACTACGTCGGTGGCATCCACGGGTTCGAATTGGATGTAGTCCGGCATGACTGGGCCGCCCTGAAGGCATACCCCCGGAATCGCCGACAATGCGAAGAAGGAGAATAGGACAGGGAGCGAAGTGCGATTCCGCATCATCATACCTTCAGGGCCAGGGAAGCGCCCGTGCGAATGGGGATTTTCACCGTTCCGGTGTTCAGGCCGAAGTCCTTGAGGATGAATCGGCTTCCGGGCAATGACAGATCACGCCCGTTCTTGGATTTCGGGAACATGAATAGGAAGCTTTCGGCTCCGGCCAACCCATAACCTCGCTCGAAGCGATAGGAAAGCGGGCTCACCAGGGTGCCATCCGAGAATTCCAGGAAAGCATAAGGAGCGAGACCGTATTGCAAAAGGTGCAGCCTCTGCTGGTAGGCCTCCTGCCCTGCCACCATACCTGCGCCGAGATAGTCTTTCTTGAAATCGGAGTCCTCCCCGGAGGGATTCGACGGCGATATGCGGAGGGATATGTAAGTGAAACCGCTATAGCTTTTCCGGAACGATTCCAACGCCACAGGACTCCACGTCGAGTCCGCATGCTGCGCGGACAGGTAGTCGGCGGTAAGCGGAAGGATGGAAAATTGGTACCCAGCCGAGTTGGATTCGGAGAGGGTTTGCTTTTCGTATTCGGCCATGTATTCAGACGGCGGCAATTCCCGACGGCACGCGATCATGAGCATGGAAGCCAACGCGATCACGGGGCCAGGGGTGCGGAAAATGTTTGCTGAAAAACTCATCGGGAATCCCCGGCCTCGGCCGGCGTCTCCATTCATTCGTATCGCTGGTTTAAGTTCTTGATGACATCGTCAGTGATATCGGACGGAGTCCCTTCCCCGTAGAGGATGCTCCCATTCGCCGTACCGAAAATGATCTGGTACCCCTTGGATTTGCCGTATTCCTTCATGAAGGAATTGATCTTCTGGTAGATCTTGGCAATCTTCTCTTTATTCATCTCCTGCATGCGGTGAACATTGGCGCGCTCGAAATTGTTAGCCTGCTGGTTCCGCAAGGAGAGCTCGTCTTGCAGCGACTTCTTTGTCTTCAAATCCGACTTGTCGAATTTCACGGACATGGTGTCCATGAAGGCCTTGATGCTGTCTTCGAGGACCTTCAGGTTACCTCTCCACTTTGCATCCTCGTCCCGCAATTCTTTGTCCGCTTGATTGGCTTCCTTGAATCCCGTCATTAGGCGTTGGGAATCCACGAAGGCCATTTTCCCCGCGCCATCGACTTTGAGAGTTCGCAATCCGAATCCCGCGGCGACCAATAGCGCTACGATTCCAACGAGATTGTGTTTGAAAAAATCTTTCATCATCTGCTACTTCCCGGAATTCGATTTTGATTTTCCTGGTTTTAGGTTCTTCTTTTCGCTCTCACCTGAATGCTCGGCTGCAATAGCCTTCTCCGCCTCAGCCCGCATTTTGTCTTGCGCAGCCTTGATGCGTGCCCGGTCCTCGTCGCTCCGCTTCTTACGTTCCAATTCGGATTTCTCCTGGTATGCTTTGAACTTCGCGTCCCGCATGGCCTTCTTGGGGTCCTCCTTGACCGCGGTAGTATCCTTGCTTTTCTTGCCGACCTCTCCGGCGACCGCCTTCGTATGCAGGCCGGCGAATAATGCGAATGCGACGAGCGCGATGGTGGAGATATTGCGGGGCATCATTTCACGGATCCTTTCCCTGCCTGCGCTAGGCTCTTGACCTGCTTCTCGAGGCGGGCGTTCTTGCGGTGCTGTTGCTTAATTTCCTTATCCATGGCAATCACATGGAGGGTCAACTCCTCGACCTTTTCGAGCAGCTTCACGTTCATCTCTGCCAAGTCCAGGCCCTTTTCGCCGATCTCCTGCGCACTGGGCACATTCGGCAAGTGCTTGTTCTTCTTCACGAAGGAATCCACCGAATCCAGGCTTTGCAACCGGTATCCCGCCTCGAAGACATAGTCCGGGACCTTCCAGCGCTTGGTTGAGACGAAATCGTCAGCGTGGAATTGATTAGCGGTAATATTGCCTGTTGTTTCGATGCCGGAACTGTTGATCACCATGCTTCCGGTAATGGTTCCTTGTTCGGTTCTTTCGATGGAGATGCCGTCGGAAGTCATGGCGGTATGCAAATCCAGGTCGCCCGCCGAATTTCCATACTGGGCGATGAGCGTGTGAAGTTCAAGATCGCCCGTATGGATGAACGTTTCGGCCTGGACCTTGCCGTCCGATCCTGGCTGGACATAATCCAATTCTGTAAAAGCGAGGCTTTGATGATCGAGGATCGCCGAATAGCTCTCGGTATTCAGCCCATGATCGAAATGCATTCTTTCGATATCAATTCCGCCCATGTAGTCGAAATTGAGCCGCGAGATCAGATGCTCATTCGGGGAATTTATCCATGGCCCGTATACGGTCATCTTCTTATTGAAAGTGAGGAAGGGATCTTCGTTGGGTTGCGTGTACTCGACAGTGAAGACTTCTTTCCCGTCTGCGCGTTCCAGGATGAGGTTTGTGGTGGTATCCGGCCAGGTATTCGTGATATCGGTCTTGAATTTCCACGAGTTCTTGGCGTTCAGGTTATACCCGATGCCGATCTCCCCGCCGGCTAGGATGGAACCGACCCTCAAATTCCCGATCACGTCCAGTGCCTCGCTAGGCGTCAGGTTGTTAATCCCGACCTTCCCTTCGAACAATCCCGCATACGCACCCGCAGCACGCGGATCCGTCGCCTTTACATGCAAGCCCACCGCTGGAGCCCCCGTATTCGAGGCGCTCTTTGTCGCCGTGATGTTCGCGCCTGTGATACTGCCGCCGTCGGTCGCACCCTCGGTCGCGTTTACTTCGAGGCCGGTCATCGAGCCCGAGTTGGATGCGCCATTCGTGGCCGAAACCTTGGCTCCGGTACGGGTACCACTGCTCCCCGCTCCATAGGTCGCGGCTACGTCCACCAACGGGGAGGCTCCATTCACGGTCCCCAACACCACCTTGGTCTTCACCACCAGCAGCTTCGCCGCCGCCGTAGTGGCACTCCCCGCACTTGCCGAGACAACACAGGTGAACAACGCGCCATTGTCGGCAGGGCTTACCGCCGGAGTGATATAGGTCGAAGCCGTGGCTCCGGAAATATTCACCCCGCCCTTCTGCCATTGGTACGACATCGTTTGCGAGCTCGTTGCCGAGACGCTAAAGGTGCCCGCCTGGCCTTCGGCTACGGTTTGATCCACGGGTTGCACCGTGATGGAAGGCGGCGGTATCGAGGTTACCGTCAGGATCGCGTTGTTGCTGGTCGCGGTCGACGGGGTCACGTTGGAGACCACGACGGTATAAATCGCCCCGTTATCCCCAAGCACGGTCACCGGGGTCGTGTAGGTTGTCGAGTTCGTGCCGACATTCGACCCGTTCCTTTTCCATTGGTATGCGAGCGGAGCCGTCCCCGTGGCCACCACGGTGAAGGTTGCCGTCTGTCCCACCGAAACCGACTGGTTGGCCGGCTGGGTGGTGATGGCGGGGGGCGTATTGCAAGTCAGCGTGGCATTCGCGCTGGTAACGAAACCGGCCGAGTTGGTCACGACGACGTAGAAAACCGCGGCATCGTCTCCGGCCACGGTGGTGGAAATGGTGTAGCTGGCCGAGGTCGCTCCTCCGATGTTCGTACCGCCTCTTTTCCATTGGTAGGACAAGGGCGCGGTTCCCGAGGCGACGACGGTAAAAGTGACTGCGCTTCCCACGGTCACGCTCTGGTTGGCCGGCTGGGTGGTGATGCTCGGGGCCACAGGGGCCGCGTTCACGGTCAAGGTGGTATTGCCGCTCGTCACGCTTCCGTAGGAGTTCGTGACCGTCACCGTGAAGATCGCGCCATTATCGCCGCTCACCGTCGCCGGAGTCGTGTAGCTCGCCAAAGTCGCGCCCGAAATCGCCGTCCCACCCTTCTTCCATTGGTAGGTCAAGGTCGCCGTGCCCGCCGCGACGACACTGAAGGTGGCGGTCTGGCCTACGGTCACGGTTTGATTCGCCGGCTGAGTGGTGATGGAGGGAGCCGTACCGCAGCTCAGAGTGGCATTCGAACTCGTCACCGAGCCCGCCGAATTCGTCACCACCACGGAGTAGATAGAGCCGTCATCACCGGCAACGGTGGGGGGAGTGGTATAGCTGGCCGAAGTCGCCCCCGAGATGCTCACAGCGTTCTTACGCCACTGGTAGGACAGGGGTGCGGTTCCGGAAGCCACTACGGTAAAGGTGGCTGCAGTCCCGATGACCACAATCTGGCTGGCGGGCTGGGTGGTGATGCTGGGGGCCACGGCCGCCGAATTCACGGTGAGGGTGGCATTGCCGCTTGTAACCGATCCGGCGGTATTGGTGATGGTGACGGTGAAAATCGCGCCATTGTCGCCCGTCACCGTGGCAGGGGTTGTGTAGCTGGCGTTGGTGGCCCCGGAAATCGCGGTCCCGCCTTTTTTCCATTGGTAGGTAAGCGGTGCTGTCCCGGTCGCAGTCACGCTGAAGGTCGCCGTCGCGGGTGCCGTCACCGTTTGGTTGGCGGGTTGGGTGGTGATGGAAGGGGAAATGATCACGGTAAGGGCCGCGTTGGCGCTCGTCACCGGGGTCGCGCTGGCGTTGTTCACGACCACCGAAAAATTGGCTCCATTGTCGCCTGCCACAGTGGCCGGGGTCGTATACGAGGCGTTGATGGCGCCGGAGATGGCGGTCCCGTTCTTGTACCATTGGTAGGTGAGGGTCGCGGTGCCTGCGGCGACGACGCTGAAGGTGGCAGCGGCGCCTTGGTTCACGGTTTGCGCCGCGGGTTGGGTGGTGATGCTGGGCGGGGTGATGGATAGGGACCAGTTCACGGCGGCTTTGAACAGGGCCGTGCCCGCGGCCGTGAATTTCAAGGCTCCACCCGACTCGGAAAAGAATCCCGTACGGCGTCCGGGCGCGGTCAATCCCACCATGGCGGCGCCCGAGGGATAGCCGAAGAGTACGATTTTGGTCGCATCGCCGACGACAGTCGCCACCGATTGGACTCCGGTTCCCAAGGCGGTGTTCAGTCCGAACGCCAAAGGATCCCCGGAGCTGAAAACGGTAGGCGATCCGGTCTGCCCGGCCGCCAATTGGTGCGAAGAGTTGGTAATCGTGAATTGGGTTTGTCCCGCGAGCGTGCCGTAGTTACCCGCCGTAGCTCCCGTCATCCCCATATCGTCGAAGATCGCGTTCTCCCAGGTGAGCACGGGTTGGGTTACCGTCTTGAACTTGGTATTCACGTTCGTCGATCCCACAGTGGCCGATACGATGACAAGGTCCCTCCCGCTCGCATCAGTGGTGGCGGAAGCGATATCGGTTTTCAACGTAACCGTATGGCCCATCCCGATCAGAATGACGTTCAAAGCCGAGTCAGCGCCGGTCCAGGTCGCGGACGAGCTGACGAAAAGGATATTCGACGCCGAGACGAGGCCCTGCACCAGCAGGATGAAGGTGGCGCAAAGAAGCGCGCCGCTTTTTAGGTACCGCGACCGTGCCGCTTTTGAACCGTTGCGATGCATACTTTCACCTTTGCGTATGGATTGATGGCAATAATCTTTCACGTCACATCCCTGGATGCGTTCGAAACGACATGGTTCGGGCCAAATGGTTTAACTCCGAAACCCCGAAATGGTTTTCGGAACCACGCCCTTTGTAAATGTCCCCACAGAGTCTCCGGCCTTTATCGCGGGCGCCGGACTTCCATCACTAGTTGATTTTACGGATACAATTAGTGGGAAGTCCCCATAACATATATCCATGGTTAGAACTTTGGCAATAGACTGCAGAAAAAAGATCGTTTCAATCGTGGGAGAAGAGGAACCGTGATCACATGGCGAACACGCAATGGTATCAAGCACCATATTCTATGGTGCCTATTTGGGAATACCTAATTCGATGGCAGAATTGTCCGGCCCAAGTAGCGATATGTTCGGGAGATTCGGAGAATATTCACAGGTGTGAAAAGTAAGCGGTTCCGAGTTGGAGCCGCATCTGAACCACTATCGGTTTTTTTTACACACTGGATTTTGCCTACCTAGTAGGAGCTTTCGTTCAGGGGCGGGAACGGGAGCCTGGAACGAACCGGCCGAGCAGGTCGATTCCAGGGAGGCCCATCGCCGCCGCGGCCGCAAGGAAAAGCCGCCTGGGCATCCGCTTGGATACGGCGTCCGATCCGGCATAGGCCCAGAGATGGGTCAAATTATGATGGCTCCCCCGATACGTTTCCGATTCCACCATCCACACGGGATTCCCATCCTTGAGATAGATGCGCTGGATGGTGCTGTCCCCATCGGCGGGCTCGAAGGCGATTTTAACCACGATCGAATCGGGCAGGAAATACGTGATGGAGTGGCGGAAATCCCGCAGATGATCACCGCCGTCATTGTCATAGAAGTGGTCTACGCGGTTGGGTCCGCCCTGGGCGTCATAGCCGTACAAGTAGTATTCCGATAATTTCCCGCCCCGGGTAACCCCTGCGGAATCGAGGTTGCCGCCAGCATAGTGGAACGTGGTCGTATCCTTTCCGGTCCGGGACTCCCGCAATAGGCCGCCCGCATAGACATAGTCAGTAACCCATGTCGGGTTCCCATTGGTATCCCTCGCGATGCTTTTCAGGAGCCGGGAATCCGGGGTCAATACGATGAGCGATGCCCGTTCGCCGCCCGCTGCGATTCGCGTGCTGATGCGCAGGGAATCCGGAGCGTCCCAGACGTAGCGGTTGGAATATTCGAGTTCGGTTCCGTTATAGAATTCGTACGCGGTGGGGAATTCCGCGGGAAGTACGGGACCGAGATGGAAGGTTTGCAGCAGGCCGAGCAGGAATGAGGTCATGGCCGGGTCGATGCCCGTCAGCCCTTCGCCTTCCACACTTCCCAAGGCGCATCGCCTTTCGCGAACAGCTCATACAGGCGCTGCTTGTCCTTGAAGGTATCCATGCAGCCCCAGAAGCCGTTATGCTGGTAAGCGGTGAGCTCGCCTTTGGCGATGAGGCGTTGGAAGGGCTCGTGCACCAACTCCTCGCCTTGCTTCAGGTACTGGAAGATTTCCTGCTTGAATGCGAAGAAGCCGCCGTTGATGGTGAGGCCGGCCTGGGCCATGTCCTGGATGCTTTCCACCGTACCGTCCTTGCTCATGGTCACGGTATGGAAGCTCTGGCCGGTGTGTACGCTCATGAAGGTCGCGACCTTGTTCTTGGCCTTGAAGAACTCCACCAGCTTGTCCAAGGGAAGATCGGTGAGACCGTCGCTGTAGTTTGCCAGGAAGGCTTCTTCGCCGGCCAGGTGCTTTTCCACCGCCTTGAGGCGCATGCCGATATTCGAGTTCACGCCCGTGTCCACGAAGGTGATCTTCCAATCATGGATGTCGGTATGCAGCAGCTTGGGCTGGCCCGAAGTGCCGTCAAGGGTGAAGTCGTTGGAGAGCCACTCCTGGTAGTTGAGGAAGTAGCTCTTGAAGGTATCGGCCTTGTGGCCCAGGGCTAGGATGAAATCCTTATGCCCGTAATGGGCGTAGTACTTCATCAGGTGCCAGATGATGGGCCGGTAGCCGATTGGGACCATGGGCTTGGGGATGTTCTCCGATACCTCCCGGAGCCGCATGCCCAAGCCTCCGCAGAATAGGACTACCTTCATCGAATACCTCCCGTTTCCTTTATGATAACTTTCGCGCCCGGCGCGTAACCACGGCTCATGCGGGTTTGAGCAGGCCGCAGCCTTCCAAGGCATCGGCCGCGCGCCGTACGGTCGCGAAGGCCATGCCCGCCTTTTCGGCGATGTCGAGGAGGCTATGCCGCCCGTCGGATTGGTTCAGGATCCACAGCAGGGCGAGCTCGGTGTCGCCCAGGCTGTTCTTGCCCTTGAGCCCGTCGTAGATGCCGCGTTTGCCCAGGCGGGGCTCGCATTTCGGATTCTGGTTGATGAAGACGCCGTCGCCTTCGAGCACGGCCAAGGCCGAGGCGGCGGTGAGGAGTGAATCCGCCAGGGAGTCGGGCTTGATGAAGGCGAGGTTGTCCCCGGAATTATGGTACTCGGGAAAGGTGCCGTTGGGCGAACGCATCAGGCAGCCCACGGGCAAGGCGAAACCCGGCGAGTTGAATTGGCGCTCGTCATAGCCGTAGGGCGTGAAGGGCCGCATCACGTGGGGCTTGCCGCTTTGCTTGAGCACGTGGGCCATGGCGCGATCGACGGGCGCATCCCCTTCCCTGCTCCGCTTGTATTGGATCTGTCCGGAATCGCCCAGCAAGGCCAAGGTGTATCCGTGTTTGATACGGGCCGTGCCGGCTTCGTTCTGGTGCAGCCACACGATGGAGCCGATGACGGTGGGGGCGAAAACGATCCGGAACGAATGCCTGCGCTCGGCCTTTTGCAACAAGCCCGCCAACTGGGCGGCCACGGCCATGCCGGAGAGGTTGTCGTTGGCGAGCGAGGGATGGCATGCGTGGCAAAACAGCAGGATCTCGTCTTGCGACGAACCGGGCAGGAAACATTCCGCGTAGGTGAGGCTGCCGTCCGCGAGGGTGGAATCGATGCAAACCTCGTATTCGCCATCGGGCAGGGAGTCGAGCTGTTTCTGCGTGAGGCAGAATCCCCAAGTGTCCTTGTAGTACGAGGAGCGGTAAGGGATCCAATCAGGGTGATCGGGCAGGCTGTGCAGGCGGGCGCGCAATTCGGAAAGGGGCAGCTTGGCCCGCACCGGTACGCTGTAACCCATGACGTGCAGGTTCGACTTGGCGAAGTCGACCACCTTTTCGCCCTTGGCGTTCTTGATCCAGGCATCCCGAAGGGTCCATTCCTTGGGAACGGTCCAATCGAAGACTTCGGTGCCCGAAGCGACTTCGAAGGTTTTGAGGGGCATGGACTCGCCGAGGATGCCGAGGGTTTCGCGGAGACCGGGACCGGAAATGCTGCGGCAGATGGGATAGAGGCGCGTGGCCAGGGCATGCATCTCGGAGCCTGCCTTGGCGGGGTCCAATGTGGTTATCAGGTCGGCCAGTCGCATAGGAGGCAAAGGTACATAATTAGCTACTTTTCGATCCGCATGTGCGGCCTCACGGGTGTAATCGCCCCCCATCCCATCGCGGACCTTGCCGCCGCCATCGCGGCCATGAACCGCACCCAGCACCATCGCGGTCCTGACCAGGACGGCCTCTTCGTCGATCCTTCGGGGAAAGCCGCCTTAGGGCATAAACGGCTCTCCATCCTGGACCTTTCCCATGGCCGCCAGCCCATGAGCGATGCCGAAGGCATCCTCACCCTGGTCTTCAACGGCGAGATCTACAACCACAACGAACTCAAGGCCGAGCTCATCGCCAAGGGCCATCCCATCAAGACCCGCAGCGACACCGAGACCTTGGTGTACGCCTACAAGGAATGGGGCGCGGAGTGCCTGCCGAAACTGCGCGGCATGTTCGCCTTCGCCGTGTACGATAAGCGCGACGGTTCCATCTTCCTGGCTCGCGATCGCCTGGGGATAAAGCCCATGTACTACGGCCGCCACGATGGGGCCTTGGCTTTCGCCTCGGAATGCAAGGCCATCCTGGCGTATCCGGGATTCCCGCGGGAATTGGATTTGCAGGCGCTCTCGGATTATTTCTCGCTCATGTACGTGCCTGCGCCCAAGTCCATCTATAAGGCCATCCGGAAATTGCCGGCGGGGCATTGGCTCAAGGCCGTGCCGGGCGGCGAACCGGTCATCCGCGCGTGGTGGGATCTGAATTTCGCGGAAGCGCCCGAGTACCGGGGCGAAGCCGATTTGAAACGCGCCCAAGAGGAATTGCTGGCCTGCCTGGAAGAGTCTGTTAAATCCCACATGGAGGCGGACGTGCCCTTGGGGGCCTTCCTTTCCGGGGGCGTGGATTCGGCGGCCGTGGTGGCGTTGATGGCGCGCAATTCCCAGCGGCCCATCCTCACCAACACCATCGGGTTTTCCCACAAGGCGTTCGATGAGAGCGCATACGCGGCCGAGACGGCGGCGGCGCTCAAGACCCAGCATCGCGACTTCCGCGTGGAGCCGGACGCCATCGCGTCCATGGAAACCCTGTCCTGGCATTACGACGAGCCCTTCGCGGACTCGTCCATGATCCCGACCCATTACGTGTGCCAGATGGCGCGGCAGCAGGTGACCGTGGCCCTTTCCGGCGACGGCGGCGACGAGAATTTCGCGGGCTACCGGCGCTACCTGTTCGATCGCTTCGAGAACCGCGTGCGCGGACTGGTGCCTTCCGCCTTGCGCCGCCCCGTGTTCGGGGCCCTCGGCGCGGTCTATCCGAAAGCCGATTGGCTGCCGCAGGTGTTCCGCGCCAAAACCACTTTCCAAAACCTGGCGCGCTCGCCCATGGCCGGTTACTTCACCAGCCTCACCCATGTCCATCCCGCCATGAAGGCGGCCTTGTTCTCGGGCGATCTCAAGCGGTCCCTGGGCGGATACGATTCCCTGTCGGTGTTCCAGGAGCATTGGGACAGATGCAAAAGCGACGATTCGCTTTCACGGGTGCAGTACCTGGACTTCAAGACCTACCTGGTCGACGACATCCTGGTGAAAGTGGATCGCGCCAGCATGGCGCATTCCCTGGAAGTGCGCGTGCCCGTACTCGACCACAAGGTGGTGGAGCTGGCGGCCCGCATGCCCTCCAATTACAAGCTGCATGGCGGCGCCTCCAAGTACGTGTTCAAGGAAGCCCTGCGTCCCATCCTCCCGGCCGGCATCTTCAACCGCCGCAAGTCAGGCTTCTCCATCCCCATCGAGCATGGCCTGCGCGGGGAGATGAAGGAATTCGCCCGGGCGCATTTGTTTGATGCGGGCGGAGCCGCGTCCCTTGGTCTCTTCGAACCCGCCGGCCTCAAGCGCCTGTGGGACGAGCACCAGAGCGGCCTGCGCAACCATGCCTTCCCGCTTTTCTCCCTGCTCTCCTTCTCCTTGTGGCATGCCCGCTTCATGGGTGCGGAGATCGCCCTACCGTCGTCACTGCCTACCACCGCCGCCGCAGCGACGATCGCCCAAGGAAATCCATGAAAGTCCTGCATATCCTCGATCATTACCTGCCCCTGTTCAGCGGCTACACCTTCCGCAGCAGCTACATCCTCAAGAACCAGAAGGAAGTGCTGGGATTGGATCCGGTGGTAGTCACCTCGGTGAAGCAAGGCGCCACGGACAAGGCCATGGAAGAGTTCGACGGGATCCGCGTGCACCGCACGCCCGTCGACGGCAAGGATGGGAAGATTCCTGTTCTTCGTGAGTGGCGGCAGATGCAGGCCCTGAAGAAGTCCATCCTGGAAGTGGCGAAGAAGGAAAAGCCCCAGGTCCTGCACGCGCATTCCCCGGTGCTGAACGCGTGGCCCGCCATCTGGGCCGGCCGCGAGCTGGGCATCCCGGCCGTCTATGAGATCCGCGCCTTTTGGGAAGATGCCGCCGTAGATCACGGCACCACCACCGAGGGCAGCCTGCGCTACCGCGCGACCAAGGCCTTCGAGACACGCGCCTGTTTCAAGGCCAATGCCGTGGTGACGATTTGCCAGGGGCTGCGCACCGGATTATTGGAGCGCGGTCTGCCCGAGAAGAAGCTGTTCGTATTGCCTAATGGGGTAGAGGCGGACAAGTTCCCGCCCCCTGTCCTGGACACGGCCCTGCGCGCGCGCCTGGGGCTGGAAGGCAAGACGGTACTGGGCTTCATCGGCAGCCTGTACCGCTACGAGGGCCTCAAGCTGCTGCTCGAATCCATGCCCCTGATGCTGGCCAAGCGGCCCGACCTGGCCTGCCTCATCGTGGGCGGCGGATACGACGGCGAAGAAGAGGAACTCAAGGCCCAAGCCGCCCGCCTGGGTATCCCGGATCAGGTCAAGGTAACCGGCAAGGTACCCCACTCCGAAGTCAACGGCTACTATTCCATCATCGACGTATTGGTCTATCCCCGCATCCGCTCGCGCCTGCTCGAGACCGTAACCCCGCTCAAGCCCCTGGAAGCCATGTCCATGGAAAAGCTGGTGGTGGGTAGCGACGTGGGTGGCATCAAGGAACTGATCGAGCACGGGAACAACGGCCTGCTGTTCCGCGCCGACGACGCCGAAGATCTGGCCGGCACCGTGCTCGGCGCCCTGGACAAGCCCGCGGAGATGGATCGCCTGCGCAAAGCCGCGCGCGTCCACGTGCGCGAAAAGCGCTCCTGGAGCAATCTCATCCAGGCCCACCGCCAGGTGTACGACTACCTGGGGCTGTGAGCCCGGACCCCGGCCCGCGTGCATATCCTCACTTTCACCACCCTCTTCCCCAACGCGCGGCAGCCCGTGCACGGCCTGTTCATCCGCAACCGCATGGAAGCCTTTACGCGCCGCTACGGCCATAAATGGACCGTGGTCGCCCCCGTACCCTGGTTCCCGAAACTGCCTTTCGCGGTGAGTCCCATGTACGACGCTTACGCGCGCGTGGCGGCGAAGGAAGAGGATCGCGGGTACCCGGTGTACCATCCGCGTTACCTGGTGACCCCGGTGGTGGGCATGAAGCAATATGGCGGTTGGATGGCGCAGGGCGCGGCAGCCACGGTGCGCCGCATCCATGCGCAAACGCCCATCGACGTCATCGACGCCCATTATGCCTACCCGGACGGGACGGCGGCCTGCCGCATCGGCAAAGAGCTGGGTATTCCCGTGGTGCTCTCGGCCCGCGGCACCGATCTCAATCTATTCACCAGGATGCCGGACATCCTGCCGCGTATCCAGGCGAATTACCGCGACGCGGCGCGACTCATTTGCGTCAGCAACGGCCTCGCGAAAGTGGCCCTGGCGACGGGCGCCGAGGCCGCCAAGATCTCCGTAATCGGCAACGGCATCGATCCTGCCCTATTCCATGCATTGCCGCCCCAAGCTGCTGTCGAAGCCCGCCGCTCCCTGGGCCTGCCGGCGGACAAACGCATTCTGCTTTCGGTGGGGCACTTGGTGGAACTGAAAGGCTTCCATCTGGCTATTGAAGCCCTGGCCGCCCTGAAGCGCGACGACGTCATTTTCGTTGCGGTGGGTGAAGGCGCGCAACGCCACGGACTGGAAGCGCTCGCGGCGCGCCTCGGGGTAACCGATAAGGTACGTCTGCCCGGCGCCGTGAAGCAACCCGACCTTCCCAAGTGGTATGCCGCCGCCGACCTGTTCACCCTGATGAGCTCGCGGGAAGGCTGGCCCAACGTAGTCACCGAAGCCCAGGCCATGGGGCTGCCCGTGGTGGCGACGCGCGTGGGCGACATCGAGGATCTGGTGTCCGTGCCGGATCAAGGTATGCTGTTGGAGGAACGCAGCGCAGGGGCTTTGGCGACCGCGCTCGACGGGGCGTTGGGAAGGCAGTGGGACCGGGACGCGATCGCAAAGGCGGGAGCGGCGAGGACTTGGGAGGCGGTGGCGGAGAGGTTGGAGCCGGTTTTCCGGAGCGTGGTGGGACGATGAGGGAAAGGTTTAAGAGAAAGGTTAAAGAGAAAGGTTTAAGGTCTAAGGTTTAAGGAAAGAGGGGGTTCGCCATATCAAGACCCGAACTACGGAACGCCCCCTTAAACCTTAGACCTTAAACCTTCCCCACGCCCAACAACCTCCGATAAAACCCCGCATAGATTTCCAGAAACCGCTTATTATCGAAATCGCGTTCCACCCGCTCCCGATTCCGTTTCCCCATCGCCGCCCGCAGTTCCGCGTGCTCGCGTAGTTCCCGGATCCTGTCCGCCAAACCTTGCGCATCCCGCGGCTCGAAAAAGAGCGCGTTCTCTTTTTCCGTGAGCCAGCTGGCATTGCCCGGCACCCGCGAGACGATCAGCGGCAGGCCGCAGGCCATGCCCTCCAGCAAGGTGTTGCTCATGCCTTCGTATACGGAAGTATTCATGTAAACGTGGAAACGGGGATACCAGTTTTCCACGTCCTTGTGGCCGCCGGCAAATTCAACCGCGCCCGCCACGCCCATCTTTTCGGCTTCCGCCTTCAGGGTTGCGGCCAACCGGCCATCGCCGACCAACACCAGTTTGATATCGCGGTTGGCGGGGCGGGCGCGCAGCAGGGCCATGGCCCCCAACGCCGTCCCGATATCCTTCACGTCGTCCAGGCGGCCGACCATGCCCAGCACGAAGCCCGCCGGCGGCGTGGCGACGCGGAATCGTTCCAGGTCCACGCCATTGTTGATCACGTCCAGGCGCTCCGCGGGCAGTTTCCAATGCTCGCGCATATGCGCCGCGATCACGGAGTTCACCGGGACCAGGGCATGGCATAGCCGCGCCAAAATACGTTGCGCCCACAGGCGCTTCCAGGGGATGCCCGCCAGGTCGGCGCGGTTGAGCCCATGTTCACCGTGGATGATCAACGGGCGGAAGGCCAACAGGCCCGCCAGCACGCCGTAGAACATGCTCGACCAATTATGCGTATGCACGATGCGGTAGCCACCGCGGCGGATATGCCGAGCCAGTTTCCAAATGGCCATGGGATGCAGGCCCGAAGCGATGGGAAAGTAGGTGTGGCGCAGCCCTTCGGCCATGGCCTCGCTGCCGGGCGCGCCGGGACGCAAGGTGAGCACGTCCACGCGGAAGGCTTGGGGATCGAGACCGCGGGCCAGGCGGCCGATGCGGTTCTCCATGCCCCCGTACCCTAGGGACTGCAATATGTGCAGGACTTTTACAGGACCGGCCCCGAGGTTGCTGCCGGGTTCGGAACTCACGCCGCCGGTTTCCTGCCGATCACGGGCATCCAGGCGGGCGCCCGCGAACGGACCTGATCGATCAATTGCGTTTCGGGTCCTGCGGGGCGGCCCAGGGCCAGCCATATACCGCCGAGGGACAAGGCATAGGTGACGCCGCCGACGGCCACTCCCACCCCGAGCATCAGGCCCGCGTAGGCATTCGACATGGCGATATCATAATGCGGCAGCGCCAGACGCACCACGGCGATCATCACGCCCGAAGCCAACCATGGGCGCAGGGTCACGCGCAGGAAATTCGAAAAGGGAACGCCTCCATAAGCCTTCAACTGCATCAGGTAGAGCGGGGTGGTAATGATGGTCGCCGCGAGCACGGCGATGGCCGCTCCCAGCGGACCGAATTTGCCCGTCAGCGCGAAGACGCCGGCCACCAGCAGAAGCACGAACAGGGCGCTGATCTTGGTCGCGCCCGCGGGCTTGCCCAGCGCCACCAGGGCGGTAACGATGGTGCCGTGGAACACCATGATGGAACTTTGCAGGCTGAGGATTTCCATCACCGGCACGCCTGACAGCCATTGCTTGCCCAGCGCCACCGGCACCAGGTAATGCGCGACCGCGAAGATGCCCGCGCCTGCGGGAATCGCGATCAAGGCGATCAGGGCCGAGGAGCCGGTGTACATGCTGCGGAAAGCCCCCAGGTCGCCCGCGGTCTTGGCGAAACCCGGGAGCAAGGCGCGGTTCATGGGCATGCCCATTTCGTTGGCGGGCAGGCTCGCGAATTCCTTGTTGACGTTGTAGATGCCCAGGGGCGCGGGCCCGAAGAAGCGTCCGATCAGGAAATCGGTGGAACGTTCCTTGAGGAAATTCACCAGGTTGTTGAGCAGGAGCCATTTGGAAAAATGCAGCAGGGCCATCAGTTCCTTGAACGAGAAGCGCGGACGGAACGGATGCACCCAATAGCTCATGACCGTGCCGCCCAGCTTGGAGGCCAGGATGCCCGCCACCAGCGCCCAGTAGGAACGCAAGGTGAAAGCCAGGGGGATGGTGACGCAGAATCCGATGACCTTACGGGTCACCTGGTAGGTGAATTCCTTACGGAAATCCAGCTCCTTGCGGAAGGCCACCACGCCGATGTTCTCCAGGGCGCTGGTGAGCGGGCCCAAGGCCAGCACGCAGATGACCGGCAGCACCGAAGGCTGTTTGTAGAAATGGGAGATGGGCAAGGCCAGCGCCAGCATGCCGATGGCGATGCCGCTTCCCAGCATGACGTTGGCCGTCCACGCGGAATTGTAATGATCGCGGGTGGCGTTGGGGTTCTGGATCAGGGCCACGTCGAAGCTGAAGGCCGCCAGCATCTCGGCCATGAAGATGAAGGAGAGCGCCATGGACACCATGCCGAAATCGGCCGGGGTCAGCAAGCGCACCAACATCAGAGTGCTGATGAACCCCAATCCGCGCTCGACCCACTTGAATAGCAGCATCCAGACGACGCCTTTGGCCGTCTGCGCTTGGTAATTGGCGCTCACGCCGGGGTGCCGCGGGACATTTTGTAGCGGGCGGCCAACACGGCTTCGCGCCCCAGTTCGGGAAGCATGAACCGGTTCCAGGCGAGCAGGACGAAGAAGCAACGCAGTTTATCGAGGGCGCCCCAGGGGGAACGCCGGATGGCCGCGGAGTAGCCGCGCAAATGCTGCCACTTGGGCAGGATGAGGTTGGTCGCATGACTGGGCTTCCACCAAGCCGCCAACTGGTTCAAGGACGGATTGGAAGGCGCCGAAGCCGCGGGATGAATGCGGCGGTAGAACGTGATGGGCAGGATCTCGTCGAAGCGCCCCAGTACCGCCAGTTCACCTAATAGAACCACGTCCGAGCCGGGGTACGCTTCCAGGCCCGAAGTACGCCGGAGGGTGGCGGTACGCATCACCCCGTAGATGGCATTGGTATACCCGACCTTGAACAGGTATTCGCGCAGGCGCTGCGAGGGCTTCCGCCCTACGATGGCGATGCCGTCCGGGCGGTTCTCCACTTCCTTGCCCGTAGCGTCGATAATCACGGTATT
>JAHFCH010000273.1 GCA_023249635.1 Fibrobacterota bacterium | reverse complement strand
GATTCCTTGAAAGGATTCACGGCCAACGAGGAATTGGAAAAGGCGTTGGCCGTATACCAGCAGGCCCGCACGGACCATCCCGACGATGCGGTGCTGGCGCGCAACTTCGGGGAATTCTTCTTCGCCTGCAATTACCTGCCGCAAGCCGCGGAACAGTTCCAGGCCACGCTGGCCTCGCTTCCCCACGACACGCGCGCGCGGCAAATGCTGGCGAAGTCCCTCGCCGAGCAAGGCGATGCGCAAGGCGCCGAGCGTGAATACCGGGCGGCGTTGCTGTGGGCCCCGGACGCGGTCGAGTTGCGCAACGGGCTCGCCATGGCATTGGCCGGCCAAGGGAAGCACGGGGAAGCCATCGCCGCTTACCGCGAAGCGCTGCGTTCCAATCCCGCTTGGCCCGAGGTGCATTTCAACCTCGCGCGTTCCTTGGCGGCGCTTGATCAAAAGCGCGAAGCGGTAGCGGAGTTGGGGACGGCGCTGAAGTTGGACCCCGCTTTCACCCCCGCGGAACGCGAACTGGAACGCTTACGCGGTGCGCAAACGGAGCCTCCTCCATGAACCTATCCCGTGGCTGGGCATGGACTTGCGTGGGTACGCCGGTAGGGGCTGCGCGGTTCTCCCGGGAGAGAACCCTATCGGGCCCGGATGGGCGGAAATGACTGTCGGAAAGGGTCCCTACCCGTACATTTTGATACAATCACGGGTGATAGGACCCCAAGGGCGAGAAAGCGACGCCTAGAATCCATACCATGCCCAACCTTTTCGCCTACCTGGACTACCGACAGTACCTCAAGGACTATTACGAGCAGAAGAAAGCCGCGAGCTCCGTCTTCTCGTACAAGAGTTTCGCCAACAAGGCGGGGTTCAAGACCAAGAGCTTCCTGAAGATGGTCATCATGGGGAAGAAGAACCTTTCCGACTTGTCGTTGCAGAAAGTGGCCAAGGCCCTCAAACTCGACGACAAGGCGACCTCGTACTTCGAGGATCTGGTCGCGTTCAATCAGGCCAAGTCCCTGAAGCTGCGCAACCAATTGCTCGAGAAGCTTCTGGTGCACAAGGTGGCCGGCGTAGGCCGCGTCCTGCAACAGGCGCAGTACGAGTTCTACGCGCAATGGTTCCACCATACCTTGCGCGAAATCCTGCCCTTCTTCGATTTCAAGGGCGACTACGAGAAGCTTGGCAGCATGCTGACCCCGCCCATTTCCAAGGAAGACGCCCGCCGTTCGGTCGACCTCATGACCCGGCTCGGCCTCATCCAGAAACAGGAAAACGGCAGGTACATCCAGACCGATCCCATCATCACCACCGGCGACGAGGTGATTTCGATGGCGGTGCGCAATTTCCACCTGGAGAATTTCCTGCTGGCCTCCAAGGCCCTCGTCAGTTGCCCGGCGCCCATGCGTGACCTATCTTGTCTCGTAGTCCGGCTTTCCGATGGGGGCTTCCAGTTGATGAAGCAGGAAATCCAGGGATTCCGCAAGCGCTTATTGGAACTCGCGGAAAGCGACACGAATTTCAAGAGGGTCTACCACATTTCCTTTCAGATGTACCCGACCACCCAGGAGATCCCTTCATGATGAGCAAGCGCCCGTCGTGGGGACGACGGTCGCCGATGGAACGACTCCTCAGGTTCCCGGCGTTATGCGGCTTGGCCGCCTCTGCGCTCCTGCTTTCCTGCACGGAGAAGGGACCTACCGTAGCCCATGGCGGCGAAATCGGGAACCCGACCATCGCCCTCACCGGCACCGCGCTTTACCCGGATGGCCACGCCGCCGGCGGCGCCCAAGTGCTCCTGCGCCGGAATGATTTCCTGGCCGAGGACAAGGCCGCCAAAATCCTCTCCTCCAGCGCCTCGGCGGGCATCGGCCTGGCCAAAATCTCGGTTTCCCTCGCCAACGTATTCACCGATAGCGTAGGCCATTTCCGCATCGATTCCGTCGACGCCGGTCAATACCGCATCGAGGTCCGCGACGGACAAGGTTCCGGCGTCATCTCGGATTGTTCCATCAAGACCGCGGTCAAGGGCAAGCGGGATACCACCATCGGATTCTCATCCCTGGCGGCCGTGGGCGGTATCCGCGGCGCGCTCAGGCTGGACGCGACCCCGCTGTCTTCATACGTGGCCATGGTTTACGGAACCGATCGGGCCGTGCTGGTCAATTCCGACGGCTCCTTCTCCATATCGGATCTGCCCCCTGGCAAGTACACCATCCGCGTGGGCTGCGGTGATCGCGGTTGCTTGGCCCAGGATGTTGAAAACATCTCCGTGGTTGCGGGCAAGGATACCGTCCTGGATACCTTGGCCCTTTCCACCTTCGCCGCCGAGGACTATTCCAAGTGGCCGAAATCGGGCAAGGTCACCCTCAACACCTCCGCGACCGGAGCGGACATCGCCGATAACCTTAGGGATTTCCCCCTGCTGGTCCGTCTCGATGCGACCAACTTCGACTTCACCGAAGCGGAATCCCGCGGCCGCGACATCCGTTTCGCCGGAGCCGCCGGGCAACATCTGCATTTCGATGTGGATCATTGGGATCCCGTGGAGAAGAAGGCGGAGATCTGGGTCCGCGTGGATACGGTCTACGGAGCCAAGGCGGATCAATCCATCACCATGCTGTGGGGCAATTCCGGCGCGGCCTTCTACACGGGAAGCACCCAAGTGTTCTCCAAGGCGGGCGGATTCAGCGGCGTATGGCACATGCAACAGGAAGGCAATTCGACCCCGAACGGCATCAAAGACGCGGGATCCCGGGGCAACCACGGCACCGGCCTGGGCATCTCGCCGGTTTCCTCGCAATCCGGCGTGGTGGGCGAAGGGCTCAATTTCGATGGTAACACCGGCGTTTCCGTGGGCGCGGATTCGGCCCTGCACGCCAAAGATTCCCTGACCATCGAATTCTGGGCCAACTTCTCCAAACTGGGCACCGACGTGGCCTTCAAGCGCATCGTGAGCAAGGCTTATACGCCGCCCCAGGGCCAGCCGCCCAATCTGCCTTGGACGGAATACGACGTGGAGACCGACGCGAGCGGGACCAAGCTGGCCTTCTCCATCGCCTTGGGCGGGGCCCTGACCAGCGTGGTGACGAAGGCGGGTCTGGACGTGGCCGTTTGGCACCACATCGCGGCTACGTACGACGGGACCACCATGAAGATTTACGTCAACGGCGATCTGGATAGCAGCAATGCCAAGTCCGGGGTTATCACGGATTATGGCCGAGGTGTCACCTTCGCCAAGTATGAATTCGACAACGTAAGCAATTTCCGCGGCAAGCTGGATGAGGTTCGCATTACCACCAAATCCCGCAGCGCCGCCTGGATAAAGCTCTCCTATGCCAACCAGGTCCTGGGTTCCGGCATAGTCAAGATCACGCGCTGATCCCCGCGCGGGCCCGGCCCGCGCCCCCGTAACACCTCTGCTACCCCACCTGCGCGGCCACGCGCGTTCCAATGCCGTTTCAACCCTCCCGCGGCTGGCGCCCCGGTTCTCCGCGGCGCATTTAAAGCCTCCGTAAAATCACCACAAGGCCATATAAAACATGGGGTTGCGCACGTTCTCCAGGGGGAGAACCTTTTAGGTCCCGGAAGGGGCTTAAGCGAAGCGCGCGGCACATGGGGGGGATAGATTGCTTTCACCGAATGGTCGGTCGCGTCCCGAAAGGGCAGGCATCGAAGCGGTTCCGCATGCATGAAGCGGGGACGTTAGCCGGAAAACCGGCGCAGGCGATTCGGAGGGAGGCTTATGGTTTTCACAGGGGGAAAGAAGCTGGCGTTGTTCGCAACGCTCCTGCTTCTTGGAATGCAATCTGCCTTCGCAGCGATGGTGACGTATCGCATCCACATCTACTCGCCGTGGAAGGATGACCCCACGCGCAACGCCGCTTCCACCGCCAAGATCGTCATGGACGGCTCCGGTGGCCCGATCGGTTACCACG
Source organism: Fibrobacterota bacterium (assembly GCA_023249635.1). Classification (GTDB taxonomy): domain Bacteria; phylum Fibrobacterota; class Fibrobacteria; order UBA11236; family UBA11236; genus Chersky-265. The sequence goes on along the minus strand of JAHFCH010000273.1, from coordinate 2,782 downwards.
GCCCGGCCATGGTCTCCGAGGGCGGCGACTGGTACTACCAGGACGTGACCTTCAATGACGGCCCTCCCGGCACCGGCGACGGCTACCGCAATTTCCACATCACCAGCTACATCCCCAACGGGACCGATCCCTGGGCCAACCAGGCCATATACAACAACGCGGGCAAGGACTTCACCCTCGATGATGTGTTCTTCAAGACCGGCTTCAAGAACAACGTGTGGATCATCCCCAACGGGTTGACCGGCGTTCCGAAGATCACCGACGTGCCCCCGAACACCAAAGTGGTATACCTGTTCAACCCCTGGCCCGCCCTGGGCGCCCCCGTGATCAAGACCGACAAGGCCGATTGGACGCAGATGCGCTTTCCGGAGAACAAGAGCCGCTGCGGCTGGTACGTGTTCTACATGCAGAATGGCGATACCAAGGTCCAGTTCCGCAACCTGCAGGGCGGCCAGCTCTACGGCGCGGCCGGACTGAACGACGCGGCCCCTTACGATATCGCTTCGCAAATCGCCGCCGACGATAAGGACACCGTCTTCCTGGTGCCCTCCAACAGCCCCGCCGTCGGCGGGCCCGCCAGGATCTATACGGAGTTCCCGACCGGCACCCTCGGCGTATGCAAGTTCGACCTCGCCGTGACCATCCGCGATTTCTCCGCGGCCCATCCCGATTTCGAGGTGGACAACCGCGCCGAGGACGCCATCAAGGGGACCAAGGGCATGATCCTGCCCACCCTCGATCCCACCACCAAGAAGCCGGTGAAGAACCCGGCCTCGGCCTACAAGTATTCCACCCGCTTCCAGGATTGGTTCGCCACCACTCCGGCCACCGAGCCCGCGGCCACCCGCAATTACGAGAGCTGCTACGATCTGCCCATCTCCAAGTCGATGGACGGCTATTGGCAGTACAGCTCCCTGGATGAATTCACCACCGGCTTCTTCCCGCTCGGCCTGAACAAGGACAGCAAGTTCCCGACGGATCCGAACCACACGAACTGCTACACCACCGATATCGACGTGAAGAGCTGCATGGGCGGCCCCGCCGACAAGCCCGGCGCCGTGGATAACATGAATTTCAACTTCTGCATGGAGATGCACGCCAACTTCAAATACGAGAAGGGGCAGAAGTTCAACTTCATCGGCGACGATGACGTGTGGGTATTCATCAACAACAAGCTGGTGATCGATATCGGCGGCGCCCATTGGCCCATCAAGGATTCGGTCTCCCTCGATACCATCACCGGGATCAGCGCCGGCCAGAAGTACGATTTCGACCTCTTCTATTGCGAACGCCAGTTCAGCGGCTCGAACCTGCTCATCAAGACCTCCATCTACTTCGAGCAGAAGCAGTCCATCGAAGCCGTGCAGATCCCGGGTTCGAACCCGCCGGCCTGGGACATCAAGGAGAACACCTGCGGCGACAAGAGCTGCGGCGCCGTCCTCACCAACGATACCTGCAAGATCATTCCCGGCATTTCCACCTATGCCCTCAGCGGCGGCAGTCTCACCGCACCGGAGACACTCACCGGGTCGTCGCATGGCGGCGGCATCATTGTCGACGGATCCAAGACCAAGATCACCATCGACACTTCCAAGATCACCGACCTTGCCCCCGGCCTTTACCGCGTCACCTACACCAGCGAGAAAAGCAAGCGTGCCGGCTTCATCGAATTCGAGATCATCGGCTCGTGGGTGGTCGATTTCGTGACAAAGACAGGCCCCGACGCCTTGGTGAAGACCCCGGTAGAGGCCACCGTCCGCGCCACCCTGAACGGCAAGCCGGATCTGTCGGGCCAGGGGTTCACCCTGACCCCGGCCGCAGGGCTTACCGTATACGAGGATGCGGCAATGACCAAGCCCATCGCTGCCGGCACGGAAATCAAGACCGACGCCACCGGCACCAAGAAGGTGTACGTGACCGCCACCGCCAAGGGACCCTACACGCTGACCGTGAAGGGAACCAAGGCTAAGGGCGGCGATACCTTCACCGCCAACTTCTTCGAAATCGTCAAGGCCGCCACGCCGACCGCCAATCCGGCCTCCAAGTCCTTTCCGGTCCTGCCCCTGCCAGTGGCTTTGGCTTCGGCCACCGTAGGCGCCACCATCCTTTATACCATCGACGGCACCGATCCCGATTCCGCGGGCGGCGGTACCACCAAAACCTTCGCGGGTTCCGTCGACCTGAACGGATCGACCACGCTCAAGGCCATCGCCATCAAGGCCGGCTACTACAAGAGCGACATCATGACCGAGAAGTACGTGTACACCCGGCCCGCCACCGTCAAGCAGGCCTACTACAAGGACCTCAACGGCGACGGACGCATCGAGACCGTGATCGTGGATTACGACGAGGATCTCGTGACCGTGCCCGAGAAATTGACTTTCAAGGTGGGGGCTCCAACGGACCAGGAGCTCACCGCCCGCAACGATCAGAAGGAAATCGCCTTCGCAGCCGGGTCGAAGTCCCGCATCGTTGTGACCTTTTCCAAACCCTTTCCATTCGGGGTCACCAGCGTGGCCGACCCCGCCAACTCGGGACACCAGTTCTCGCAAGCGGATATCCCCTTGCTGGACGGCGCCTTCCCGGTGGACGATTCGGTACCCCCCGTGATCGTGTCTGCCGTGGTTAAGGCGCCGGACAGCACCCTACCTTTCGTGCGGGTCGTGCTAACCCTCTCCGAAACGGGTCCGTTCAATCTCGCCAGCCAGACGGCCATCCTGTTCAAGCGCGATGGGGATGAGATGGCGGCGGCGGATGTGAAGGTGCGCGGTATCAAGGCCGT
>JAHFCH010000076.1 GCA_023249635.1 Fibrobacterota bacterium | reverse complement strand
TGGGCTACGAAGGCCGCGTCATCCGCGAAAAGGTCGACTTCGTGCTCAAGCTGGTCCGCATGAAGCAGGCCAAGGAATGGTACCTGGACGAGATGTCCGCCGGCGAACGCCGCCGCATCGCGCTGGCCATGGCCCTCATCGCCGATCCCTCCATGCTCCTGCTCGACGAACCGCTTTCCGATCTGGACTACGTGGGCGTCAAGGACACCATCGCCACCTTGAAGGAACTCAAGAACCGCGGGCTGTGCATCATCGTCTCCTCCCATCGCCTGGAGGATATCCTGGAGCTCACCGACCGGATCGCCGTCATGGGCGAAGGCCGCCTGCTGATGATCGAAGAGCCCCAGAAGGTCCTCTCCAACGAGGAGATCCTCAAGCTGGCCACGCTCACCCTGCCCGCGGTCCCTCGCCTGTTCCTGCGACTGCAGGCCGAAGGCGTGTTGGCCTCCAGCAAGCTTCCCCTGAGCATGGACGAAGCCGTGGCCCGGATCAAGGAAGCCGTCGATCTACGCCTGGAAGCCACCCAGGGACTGCCTATCATGGGCGATCTCGACAAGACCAAGGTGCTCTCGGCCCGGGCCATCGCCGCGGTCGTGGAAGCCAAGGATACCGCGACCCTGGATCCGGTCAAATCCGAATCGGGAAAACCCGCCGAAGAGGCGGCCAAGCCGGCGGAAACGGCAGTGGAACCGGCGTCGGAATCCGCTGAGCCTGCGGATTCTTCCAAGGATCACATTACTTCCAAGCTTGCCATTTGATCGGACGGGGCCGACGCCCCGCTTCCCGATTCTCCCTTCGCCTGCTACCTTTCGGATGACCCATGGAATCGCTCTACCTCATCGACGTGATGGCGTTGGCCTACCGGTCATTCTTCGCCTTCATCAATAATCCCCTCAAGAAGGCAACGCCGACGGGCACCCAGGAAACCTCGGCCCTTTTCGGATTCGCATCGCATACCTTGCGGCTGATCCAGGAATGCAAGCCCACCTATCTGGGCTTCGTGCGCGACCTTCCCAAGCCCACCTTCCGCCATGTCATGTACAAGGAATACAAGGCGCATCGCAAGCCCATGCCCGATCCCCTGGTGAGCCAGCTGCCGCTCATCGACGGGTTCGTTGCCCTCAGCGGGCTCAAGACCGTGGCCCTGGAAGGTTACGAGGCCGACGATCTCATGGCCGCCCTGGCCTGCGAAGCCCGCAATAAAGGCATCCAGACCTACATCGTGACGCGCGACAAGGACATGATGCAATTGGTGGACGACAAGGTGTTCCTGTTCGAGCTGGGCAAGGCCAGGCAGGATTCCCTCGTGGTCGGCGCCGCCCAGGTCAAAGAGAAGATGGGCGTGCCGCCCTCCCAGATCGTGGATTACCTGTCCTTGATCGGCGACGCATCGGACAACGTGCCCGGCGTGGCCAAGGTGGGCCCCAAGACCGCGGTGGAATTGCTCGAGACCTACGGGACCCTGGAGCGCATCTACGCGAACGTGGAGAACATCCCCAAGAAGGGATTGCGTGAGAACCTGAAGAACGATCGCGAGAACGCTTTCCTCTCCAAGAAACTGGTGACACTGGATTGCGATGTGAAGTCACCCTTGTCTCTGGAAGATTTGCGCTATACCGGCGTCAATGCCGAAGCCACCACCGCCTTTCTGGCCGATTGGGATTTGAAGTCGCTCTTGCGCCTGGTGCCGGGCGGACCCACCACCGTCAAAGGCGCGGCGGCGGCGGTCCAGCAGGCGATCCTGCCTAATCTCGCGTCGGCGCCGGGCGTTGCCGACCCGGCCGTCCTTGCCGGAGCCATTGCCGAGGCCGCCGCGGATTACCCCGCCGTCGCCCAAGAGCCCGAAGCCCGCTACGAACTCGTCGACACTTTGGAGTCGCTGGAAGCCTTGGCCCAACGCCTGCGGGCCGCGCCCGTCATCGCGGTGGATACCGAGACCACCGACCTGGACAACAAGGTCGCGAAGCTGGTGGGACTTTGCCTCTCCATCGAAGCCCATGCCGGTTACTATGTACCGGTCGGCCATGTGGAAGGCCGCAACCTCGCCTTGGAGGCGGTGCGGAATTCCCTCGCACCCATCTTCGCCGACGCATCCAAGCTGCTGCTCTTCCACAATGCCAAATACGATCTACCCATCCTGCGCAGGCATGGACTGCTCGCCCCGGACTTCGGCAAGGCAGGTACCTTGGCCGATACCATGGTGGCGGCGCATCTCTCCAATCCCGGCGAGCGCAACCTATCGCTGGACGATCTCTCCCTGAAGCATTTCGCCCATGCCATGATCCCCATCGAAGCCTTGATCGGCAAGGCCAAGCGCGGGGAGAAGCAGAAGAACTTCTCCGAAACCCCCATCGCGGAGGCCTGCAAATACGGCGCCGAGGATGCGGATATCACCTTCCGGCTGTGGGAGGTGTTCGAAAAGGAGCTACGCGAAAAGGGACAGTCGGATCTGTTCTTCCGGGAAGAAATGGCCCTGACGCCCGTGCTGGAAGCCATGGAAGGCAGGGGCATCACCCTGGACGTGGAAGCCCTCAACGTGCTCTCGGGTGAGCTGGACAAGGAAATCAAGCGGCTCGAGAAGGAGATCCACGCGGCGGCGGGGGAGGAGTTCAACATCGGCTCGCCCACGCAATTGCAGGTCATTCTCTTCGAGAAGCTGGGCCTCAAGGCCGGCAAAAAGACCAAGACAGGGTATTCCACCGATGCCGACGTATTGGCCAAGCTGGAAGGCGAGCACGAGATCATCGGCAAGCTGCTCGACTACCGGGAAAGCACCAAGCTGCAAAGCACTTACGTGGAAGCCCTGCCCCTGATGGTCCATGCCCAGACCCATCGCGTACATACGCATTACTCCCAGGTGATCGCGGCCACGGGACGCCTCTCAAGCATCAATCCCAACCTGCAGAACATCCCCATCCGCACCGAGCTTGGCCAGGTGATCCGCAAATGCTTCACCGCCTCCAAGCCCGGCAGGTTGCTGTTGTGCGCCGATTACTCGCAGATCGAATTGCGCATGCTGGCGCACCTCTCCGGTGATCCCGCCCTGCGCGAGGCCTACCGCCTGGGGCTGGACATCCACGCGCGCACGGCCTCCAGCCTGTACGGCGTGCCCGAGGACAAGGTCACGGCGGATATGCGCCGCAGCGCCAAGGTGGTGAATTTCGGGGTCCTCTACGGCATGGGGGCGCAGCGGCTTTCGGCCCAGCTCAAGATCCCGCGGGCCCAGGCCTCCCAGTTCATCGATAATTATTTCGCCACCTTCGCCAGCGTCGACCAGTACATGACGGATACCGTAGACAAGGGCCGCAAGCTGGGATACGTGGAAACCATTTCCGGTCGCCGCCGCTACCTGCCCGATTTGCTCTCGGACAACCGCATGCTCAAAGAGAACGCCGAGCGCATCGCATCCAACACCCCCATCCAGGGCAGCGCCGCCGATCTCATCAAGCTGGCCATGATCCGCATCCACGCGCAACTGGCCGAAGGCAAGCTCGATTGCGATATGCTCCTGCAGGTCCATGACGAACTCGTGTTCGAGGTCTCCGAAAAAGATGCCGATGCGGCAGCCGCCTTGGTAAAGGAATCGATGGAAAACGCCATGCGGCTGGAGGTGCCCCTGGTAGTGGGCATCGGACGGTCCCACAATTGGCTGGAGGCGCATAGCTGATGGATCGCATGATTCTGGGAGTGACCGGTAATATCGCCAGCGGCAAGTCCGAGACGGCGCGCCTCTTGCAGCAGAAGGGATGTGCCCTGGTCGATGCCGACGCGGTCGCCCATGAGTTGTACGGATACGATCGCGGCCTGGTGCAGCAGCTCGCCGCCGAGTTCGGCCGGGACGTGGTCTGGTCCAACGGCACCCTCAACCGCGGCAAGCTCGGCAGCCTCGTCTTCGGCCGGCCCGAAGCCATGGCCGCCCTCAACCGCATCGTCCACCCCGTCCTCATCGGAGCCATCCGCGACCGGATACGCTCCGCCATGCGCATCATGAACCGCGTGGTGTTGGACGCCGCCCTGATCGTCGAATTGGGCTTCGCCACCGAAGTCGACCACCTGGTGCTCGTTTCGGCTTCGGTCAAGGTGCGCCTGGCGCGCCTGATGGAGCGCAGCGGCCTAACCGAGGACGAGGCCATGCGCCGCATCGACAGCCAAATTCCCGAGGAATCCAAGCTGCAACACGCCGATTTCGTGATTAAGAACGAGACCACGAAGGAATACCTGCAGGAGCAGGTGGACGCGCTGTGGGAAGAGCTGCTGCTGCGCGAGCGCGGGGAAGCCGATTCAAATCCGCTTGCTTAGCGCCCGGCTTGACTAGATTTACGGATCCCAATCGAGGAGGACTTCCGTGAACAACAAAGTGCTATGGCTGGGTTTGCTGGGCTTGCTCATCGGCTTCGGCGCAGCCGTCTTCCAGACCATACACAAGCGCGGCCCGCAGACCAAGGCCCAGGAACTCTTCCCCGCGGAAAAGCTGGCCGGCTACATCCAGGGCACGTCCATCAAGGTCGTCGAGAGCGGAGAGGGCGGTCGGCCCGTGGTAGCCGTAGCCGTGGCTCCTTACGGCGTCAAAGCCGAGCAGATTTCCCCCACCGGATACGGGGCCTTGAAAGCCCTGCACCGGTCATACCCCAAGGCGCCTTGGTTATCCGTCTTCATCGCCGAGGATTCGGCCATGGCCGACGCCTCCAACTGGGTCGGGGTGGCCGAACTGCGTGCCGGCGCCGTTACCGTAACCGGCGGGATACCTACGCAGGCGCAGATCGACTCCCTGGGCAAGCTGGGCAAACCTTTCCGCCGCCCCACCCAGTCCGATCTCAATGCCGTGGCCGCGGTATTCGACAGCACCGGCAGCCTGACGGCGGAACGCTGGGACCTGTCCCAGGTGCTTCTCGGCGCCGGCACGGGCCGCATCGACAAATCGCATTTCTTCGACCTGGATCTGGAAACCAACGCCCTGCATGCCGCCGCCAAGGCGGTAGGCCAGGATCCCAAACAGCTCCAGGCCCTGGTTTCCGGGGTTACCCGGTATTATTGGGCCAAAGCCGGGGATCCCCTGTGATTCACCGGATTCCGCAGGTAATGACCCCGCGGGAACTTTTACCGGATGTCCTTGTCTAACGAGCGCGGCCCCATTCCTTGGGAGGAATCCTCCCTGCGGGGCGGGATCGCGGCTCCTCCGGTACTGTTGCCCGGGGACGAAGAGGACTTCGCATGGATCCGGGATTTCCAATCCGGCCGGGAACAAGGCTTCAATCGTCTGGTGCTCAAGCACAAGGACCGCGTATACGGGCTGTGCTTCCGCATGCTGGCCGGCAACGCCCTCGACGCCGAAGACGCGGCCCAGGAAGCCTTCGTGAAAGCCTACAAGGGGCTGTCCGGTTTCCGCATGGAAGCCAAATTCTCCAGTTGGATGTTCCGGATCGCGGTCAACGCCTGCAAGAACCGCCTTTCGTCCCGGGCCTACCAGGACTCGCGCGACCATCGCGGCCTGGAAGCCGCCGAGTCGGACGCGGCCCCTTCTTCCCCGTCCCCGGCGCAGGAGCTGGACGCCAAGGGCAAACGCCAACGCATCGAAGCGGCCATCGCACGATTGCCCGAGGAGCAACGTTCCCTGGTGGTGTTGCGCGATGTGGAAGGACGCTCATACGAGGAGATCGCCGAAGCCACGGGGCTCAATCCCGGTACGGTGAAATCGCGTCTCAACCGCGGCCGCGGGCAATTGCGCGAATGGTTGAAGGATTGCTTTTTGCCGGTATTCCTGCTGGCGATGGGATGGATGGTTAGCCGCCATGGATAAGCATCTCGAAAGCGGATTGTTGGGCGACTACGCCGAAGGCCTGCTGGACGCCCAGGCCCGCGCCGCGGCGGACGCGCATCTGGAAGCATGTCCGGACTGCCGCGCCGAGTTGGCCTCCGTCGCCGCGTACTTCCGCGAGATGTCCGGATTGCAGACCATACCGGCCCCGGCGGATTTCCTCGCCAAGGTACGCGCGCGCTTGCCGCAGGAACCGGCCTGGCGCCGGGCCCTTTCCGCCGTGCTGCGACCCCTGCGCGTGGTCCCCTTGCAGATAGCCCTGGGCGGCTTGATAGGCATTACCTGCTTCTCCATCTACATGCGGCAAGGGGATCCTGAATTCCGCGCGCGCGTAGTCGACACCGCTATCGATGCGGAAGCGCCCGCGGAAAAATCCGCTGCGCTTCCTGCACAGCCCGCCGCGGCCGTGCCGGCTTCGCCGTCCCTGCAGGACAAATCCATGCCGATCGCGACCCCGCGCGCCGATGCCGACGCGGACGCTGAAAAGGAGACGCGTGAGCGCGGCGAGGATGCCAAGGTCTCGCGACACCAGGCTTCCAAAGCGGTTGGCGGCAGCCAGGAAGGCTATGCCGACGCATTGAAGGGCGCAGGCGCGTCCGGCATCCGGGATCAGGCTGCGTCCATCGGGGCCAAACGATCGGCCCCGGGCGCCGCATCTCCAGCCGCCCCAGCCCTTGATGAGGCGACGGCCGTCGACGGAAATTCGGGAGCCCTGGGATCCGCACAACCCTCCCCATCCGCCGCGTCCTCCGGAAACTCCTCGGCATCGGCGCCTGCTCCCGCGTCGCCCATGGCAGCCGGCAAAGCCGACGCCCGCCGTCTCGAAGCTCCCGCGGTAAAGCCCTCGGTTGCCCGGGAGCCGACCCCTTCGCCCGCGCCCGCGGATCGACCCCTAAGCCGCAACGTGGCCGCAGCGAAAGAGGCTAAGGTGCATTCCACCGAATCCATGGAGGCGGCAGCTCCCGCAAGCCGTCCCGTAGCTGGCCTTACCTCGAAAGATTCCCGACCCAAACGGGAGTCGCAGGACGCGGAACTTTCCAAATCCAATCAGGATATGTCCGATGATGCCGGGAGGCAAGAACCGGAAATGCTGGAACTGGGTGAATCGGAACGCGACGAATCCCGCCAGGCCGTAAAGAAGCGCGCATCGCCCGCCTCCGCTGCGGAGCCCGCTCCCGCCCCCGTTCCGGCGAAAGCCAAGACTGCGGAAGCGCTACCCGGCTATGAGCTGCATCTTCGCGCAAGGAAAGACACGTTGGCGTTGTGGTCGGGGCTCAAGGCCATGGGCGTCGTGGTCTCGCCCCAAGGCGGCGACCGTTACACGATCACGGCGCCCGCCTCGATGCTGCCGGAAATCCATCCGTACCTGATGCGCTACGGTACCGTAGAAGTTACTGGATCCGCGCCGGCCGCGGGCCCGTCGGGATCGGCGACCCTGCGGTTGCGCATCCTGCCTCCGCCCCGTTAAGCCGCCATCTGCCGCGTCTTGATGATGCGGTTCTTCCACTCGGCGCCCCACTCGCGCATCAGATGGATGATGGGGCGCAGGGATTCCCCGAACGGGGTCAACTCGTATTCCACCCGCGGCGGAACCTCGGGATAAACCGAACGGAGCACCACGCCGTCGCGCTCCAATTCCCGCAATTGCAGGGTCAACATCCGCTGGGTCACGTCCGGCAGCAGGCGCCGCAGCTCGTTATAGCGGCGCTTGCGGCCGCAAAGATGGTATAAAACCACCCCTTTCCATTTCCCCCCGATCACGTCCAGGGTCGCCTCCACCGGGCATCCGAAGTGGCAGTCGTAGTTGCGTTTCGCCATTTTCAGAGTTCCTTTCCAATCGGCACAAGAATTATCCCACCCCACGAAAACCATACCGCGCCACAGTCTTTATCCCACGGCACAGAAATGTGCATTCTTGCGGACGAAGATCACATGCGATAAGTTATCCCTCGACCTCTCGAATGAAAGCGAAGCGGGGAAAGGATGACGAGCATGATAGCGAACAATGTACTGATGAATGCGGTGCGGATCCATGGTTTCGGAGGCCCGGAGCAACTGGTCTATGAACCCGCGCCCCGGCCGCGGCCCAAGCGGGGCGAGGTGCTGATACGCGTTCACGCCGCGGGCGTGAATCCCGTGGATTGGAAAACCCGGCAAGGCGAAGGCGTGGCCGGTTACATCCACGGAACCGGCGCCATCCTGGGCTGGGACGTTTCCGGAACCGTGGCGGCGTTGGGACCGGGAACCGATGCCTTCCGCATCGGCGACGAGGTATTCGGGATGCTGCGCTTCCCGCATCCTGGATCGGCGTACGCGGAATACGCCACCGCCCCGGTAACGCAAATCGCGCTGAAGCCCAAAAGCCTGGATCATGTCCATGCCGCCGCCGTGCCTCTCCCGGCCCTTACGGCGTGGCAGGCCCTGTTCACGGTAGCCGGGCTCAAAGCCGGGCAACGGATCCTGATCCATGGGGCCGCGGGCGGCGTGGGTCATCTCGCCGTGCAATTGGCGAAATGGAAAGGGGCGCAGGTGGTGGGCACCACCTCGGCCCGCAACGCCGCATTCCTCCGCTCCTTGGGCGCGGAGAGCTTCGACTACACCGCTGCGCCTTTCGAAAAGAATCTCTCCGGTTTCGACGTGGTCTTCGATACCGTAGGCGGGGATGCGGCGGAGCGGTCTTTCCCCATCCTCCGCAAAGGCGGCATCCTCGTGTCCATCCTCGACAAGGGAAACGAGGTACTGGCCCACAAGTTCGGCGTGCGTTCGGTATCCATGCGGGTCAAGACCGACGGTAACGGCCTCGCCGAAATCGCCGGCCTGATCGATGCCGGCGCCTTGCGGCCCACAGTGGAAACCGTCCTGGCATTGAACGAAGTGCGTCGCGCCCATGAGTTGAGCCAAGGCGGCCGCGTGCGCGGGAAAATCGTGCTGCGCGTCGCCGGTGGGGAGCATGCCCAATGATCGCAATATCCCGCAAGGAAAAGAACCAGCAATCCCATTCCATAACCCATAACGAAAAAGGCATCCCCATGTTTTCCAAATCCATCACCAAATATACGGCCCTCACCTTCGCCGCGGCCCTCGCCTTAATGGCGTGCGAGAAATCCACCGAACCCGCGGCCGCCGCGCCCGGTCCGGATCCGGTATTCACCCTGACCAGTCCCACGCTCAAGGACCATGGCGTGATACCTGCGCGCCATTGGTTCAACCAGTACGGCTGCACCGGCGATAACATCTCCCCGGCCCTGAATTGGACCGGCGCCCCTGCCGGCACCAAGAGCTTCGCCGTCACCGTATTCGACAACAACGGGCCCGCGTCCAGCGGCTTCTGGCATTGGATGGCGTACGATATCCCGGCAGGCACGGCGGGCATCGCCGATAGCGCCAGCCCAGGCAGGATGCCCGCGGGAACGGTCGAAGCCAACAATGATTTGGGCGTGGCGGGATGGTTCGGCTCCTGCCCGCTCGACGGTCGCGAGCATGCTTATACCTATACGGTATATGCCCTGAAGACCGCAAAGCTGGAGATCCCCGTCGGGGCCACCACGGCCTTCCGGGCCTTCGTCCTGTTGCAGAACGTGTTGGCGAAGGCCACCCTCGAGGTCAAGGCGGGGAGCAATACCGCCGAGCCCACGGCGACGCCTTCGTTCACCCTGACCAGTCCCACCCTCAAGGAGAACGGCGTGATTCCCCAGAAGCATTGGTTCAACCAGTTCGGCTGCACGGGAGGGAACATTTCCCCGGAGCTGGATTGGAGCGGCGCCCCCGTCGGGACCAAGAGCTTCGCCATCACGACGTTCGACAACGATGCGCCCACCGGCAGCGGCTTCTGGCATTGGCTGGCCTACAACGTACCGGCCGGGACCGCGGCCATCGCCGAAGGCGCCAGCCCGGGCAAGCTCCCCGTAGGATCGGTGGAAAGCACCAATGATCTTGGCGCGGTCGGCTGGTTCGGTTCCTGCCCGACCGACGGCCAGGCCCATCGCTATACCTATACGGTGTATGCGTTGAAGATCGACAAGCTGGAACCGCCTGCCGGCGCTACGCCCGCGTTCGTGAACTTCCTCATGCAGGCCAACACCCTCGCGAAAGCGAAACTGGCCGTGATGGCGGGAGGCAAGTGATGCCCATACGTTTGCGCCCGCTCGCGACTTCTCAGCAACCCACCCGAATCCCGAAAGGATATCCCATGTCGAACGCATTCCGTATTCCGAAAACCCTTGCCGCCGCGAGCATCCTGCTTGCGGGCATCGGCTTGGCCCAAGCCAAAACCAAAGCAGACAAACCCATGCATCCCGTTGCCAAAGAAGCCACCTTCGTCACCATGAAATCCCTGCCGGGAAAAGAGGCCCAGGTGGAAGCCCTGCTGAAAAGCGGTGCGGAAACCGTAAAGCACAACGAACCGAACACCCTGCAATGGTATGCCTTGCAGGAAGGTCCGGGGAAATACGCCATCATCGATTTCTTCCACGATCCCAAAGGGCGCGATGTCCATTTCCAAGGCAAGGTGGCGGCCGCGTTGCATAGCACGGCCGGCGAGACCATTGAAGGAGGTTGGGATAACGGGCTGGTAGCCAATGTCCAGAACTCCCAGGTGCTGGCTTCGACCATCACCGCTGATAAAAGCCGGCAGGCCAAGATCGCCCTCCGCATCGAGTTCCAGGCCAAGCCCGGGAAAGAAGAAGCCTTGGCCAAGCTGCTCGCGGGCACGGCCGAGACCATCCGGAGCACCGAGCCGGGGACCCTGGTGTTCTACGCCATCCGCATTGCCCCATCCCGCTTCGCCATCTTCGACGCCTTCGCGGGCGACGAGGGCAAGGGGGCGCATTTCGCTGGCCAGGTGGCCGGCGCGCTGAAAGCCCACGCGGAGGATTTGGTGGAAGGCGGTTGGGACAACGGCATGGCGGCGAACGTAAAAGCCTATCAGATCCTGTCCAGTACGTATTGATATTTCGCGGGCGCCGCTCCGGATGGCCGGGGCGACGCCCTTTTTTCGTCAACCACTTGTTTATGATGGGAGCATCCATGAAACCTAAGGAAACACCCAGGTTACCCCGGATAATCCGGATACCGGGGCTCATGTTGGCGGCTGCCCTGGCGGTCCATTGTTCCCCTTCCGAATCCCCTTCCCACGCGGTTATTATTCAACAGCACGGAGAGAAACCACCTATGAAAAAGCTACGCATCCTCAGCCTGCACGGGTATCACGGCAGTGCCGACATCCTCCGCGGCCAAATGGCCTCCCTCGTCGCAGGCATGGACTCGCTCGCCGAGTTCGTCTACGTCGATGCGCCTTCTCTGGCGGCCGGTGATTTCGGTTGGTGGCACGCCGTGGCCAATGTCAACGCGCCGGACGCGGAAGATCCGGGCGTAGGCCCCGGGGCCAAGTACTATAAAGGCTGGCAACGCACGCGCGATTGGGCCGCCGCCTATTTCGCGGAGCAGGGTCCTTTCGACGGCGTATTCGGCTTCAGCCAGGGGGCGGCCCTGACAGGCCTGCTCACGGGCTTGCGCGCACCGGACGGCAAGCCGACGGCGGCCAAACCCCTTGCGTTCGACTTCGCCGTGATGACCGGCGGCTTCCCCAGCATCGACAGCAATCTCGCGAAGTTATATGAAGACAAGGCGGGCTATGCCTTGCCCTCGGCGCATATCATCGGGAGCTCGGACTATATCGTGAGGCCCGCCGATTCGCGCAGCCTGGCCTCGCGGTTCCAGGACCCGGTGTTGCTTACCCATTCCGGCGGCCATGTCGTTGCGGCCACCTCCGAGGTGCGTCAGGGTTTCCGGGCCTTTCTGGAAGAGATGCTGCGGAAGAAGCACGCGCGGAAAGACGCGCGCGGCGATGGCGGTGATTCGCGCCAGTCCGGCGACTCGCCTATCCATGCAAAACCCGCATCGCCTACCGGCATACTCGAGGTTCCCCTCTGGCCCGGTCGCAGCCATCCTTCCATGCGCGTGGTCTTTCCCAGGGCTTCGGCCAAGCCGCGACCCGGCATGCTGGTTTTCCAGGGCGGGGCCTATGCCACCTGCATGGGCAGCGGCGGCGGATCGGCGGAGTGGCTCGCGGAACAGGGCGTGGTCGGCATCCGGGTCGAGTACGGCACACGGGGCACGGACGAAGCCTATCCCGCGAATTATTCCGACGCAGCCCGGGCCATGCGCCTGGTTCGCAGCCGCGCGGGAGAGTGGGGAATCGATCCTTCCCGCATCGGCGTACTGGGTTATTCCGCCGGCGGACATCTGGCCTCCCTGCTCAGCACCCAGCCCGATCGCTATCGCCATCCCGCCGACGATCTGGCCGCCACGGTTTCCGCGCGGCCCGATCTGGTGGTGTTGGCCTACCCGGTCATTTCCTTCGTCGACGGGTATTCCGCGGGCGCGTTCGTCAGCTCCGCGGAAAATTTCTTCGGGCATGGAGGACTCGACGAAAAGCTGCGCAGGGAGTTCTCCAATGAGTTGCACGTGGATGGGAATCATCCTCCGGTATTCATCTGGACCACGCGCGACGATGCCTTGGTGCCCTACACCCATTCGCAACGTTTCGCCGAGGCTTGCGAACGCGCGCATGTGCCGGTCGCGTATACGCTCTTTCCCCGTGGCCCCCACGGCATGGGTCTGGCATTGGGGGCGGGAGGCGACGTCGGCCGCTGGACAGCGACGCTCAAGGCCTGGCTGGAACAACGCTGGGGCACCTTGCCCTGATTGGGGTTTTTTGAGCCGATCGCCCGGGTGTACCGGGCTAATCGGGCGGTTGGATTTTTTTCTCCTCGGTCGGGAACTTTTCCCGGGAACCCCGGTCTTAAGGCCGAACCCGCGGGCAAAGCCCGCCGGACCCCCCCCGCCGGGAGGCCCGCAACCGAGGAGAACCCGCCTATGTCCAAGCCTTCCCAACCTTCGCGCCTCGCCGCCACCCTCATCGCCACCGCCCTCGCGATGGCCGCCTGCACCATGAAAAAAGCCGAAGTCGATCAGGAATCCCAGGTGGAAACCTCCGACGACCAGGCTGCCTTGCCCGCCGTCCCGGATGCCGCCAAGGGTAACCGCGACGAGAAGAAGTCCGAGCCCGTCGCTTATGTCCCCAAATCCCACCGCGCCGATGCCACAGCCACCCCGCAGAAAAGCAAGGAGGAGCGCTCCCTGATGGACCGCCTCTATCCTTCCGCTACGGCAACCTCCCCCTCGCCCGCCCCGGCCCCCGTGGCCGGCAGCACCAATGGCGCGGTCGTCCGCCAGGAAGCCGAGATGCTTGAGATGGCGGAAGGCGCCGCCGGATACGCCGCCCAGCCCCAAGCCCTTTCGCGCGTCTACCCGAAAGACAAAGCCTACGGCGCTCCCGCCGCCAAGGCCGCGGTCCCTGCCGAGCTCGCCGCCAATCTCGGCAAGCGTGATCGCCGCTCCGGCGAAAAGGCCTATCGCGAAGAGGACGTCGACGGCGGATGCATGCGTTGCTATCCCCAACAGGATTACGAGAAGCCGCCCCAACCCAACAGCGAAGAATACGCCTCGGTGTATGAGAACACCTTCATGGACGCCCATGCCAATCCCCTTTCCACTTTCTCCATCGACGTGGACGGCGCTTCCTATTCGAATACCCGCCGCTTCATCCAGGAAGGCCAACTGCCTCCCGCTGACGCCGTGCGCCTGGAAGAGTTCGTGAACTACTTCGACTACGACTATCCCCAGCCCACCGGTTCGGATCCCTTCTCCATCACCACCGAATTGGCCCAGACCCCGTGGAACCCGGACACCAAGCTGGTGCATATCGGGTTGCAGGGACGTCGCATGGCCGCCGAGAACCTTCCCCCCAACAATCTCGTCTTCCTCATCGACGTTTCCGGTTCCATGGAATCCCCCGAGAAGCTTCCGCTGCTGAAGGACGGCTTCCACATGCTCATCGATCAACTGCGTCCGCAGGATCGCATCTCCATCGTGGTCTACGCCGGCGCGGCCGGAATGGTGCTGTCGCCCACTTCGGGTTCGGACAAGCAGAGCATCCGCGAAGCGCTGGAGCGCCTGCAGGCCGGCGGTTCGACCGCGGGCGGCGCGGGCCTGATGCTGGCCTACCAGGCCGCCCAACAGACCTTCATCAAGGGCGGCAGCAACCGCGTGATCCTGGCTACCGACGGCGATTTCAACGTGGGCATTTCTTCCGATGCCGACCTGGTGAACATGATCGAAGAGAAGCGCAAGTCGGGCGTGTTCCTTTCCGTGCTCGGCTTCGGCACCGGCAATTACAAAGACGCCAAGATGGAGCAGCTCGCCGACAAGGGCAACGGCAATTACTTCTACATCGACAATATCAACGAGGCCCGTAAGGTATTGGTCGAGAAGATGACCGGCACCTTGTACGCCATCGCCAAGGACGTGAAGCTGCAAATCGAATTCAATCCCGCCGCGGTCAAATCCTACCGTCTGGTGGGCTATGAGAATCGCGTGCTGGCCGCCGAGGATTTCAACGATGACCGCAAGGATGCCGGCGAGCTCGGAGCGGGCACCAGCGTCACCGCCCTCTATGAAATCGTCCCCGCCGCGCCCGCCCGCCCCGCCGTGGATCCGCTCAAGTACCAGAACAACGGCGGTTCCCGCTGGCATTGGAACTGGGGCGCTCCCGCCAAGAGCGAGGAAATGCTCACCGTGAAGTTCCGCTACAAGCAGCCCCAGGGCTCGACCAGCAAGCTGCTCTCCCGCACCCTGCGTAACCGCGACGCCGCCTGGCAGGATGCCTCCGAAAACTTCCGCTTCTCCGCCGCCGCCGCCGGATTCGGCATGCTGCTGCGCAATTCCCGCTACTCGGGCGGCTTGGACTTCGACAAGGTGGCTTCCATGGCCCGCGGCGCCCGCGGCCGCGACGTGGAAGGCCATCGTGCCGAGTTCGTAACCCTGGTGCAACAGGCCCGCGACCTGGCCGGCAACCGCCAGGTGGGCTATCGCCAGTACCGCGAGTAAACCGCCAACCGGCCTCCCGTAACCGGCGGGTTACCCGCGCCGGGCCGGATGGACAACCGGCTCCGCGTCCCGCCCCGGAAGCGCCCCGTAAAGGGCGCTTCCGCTTTCCTTACCCCGCTTCGCAACCCACCACCCCATGCAAAGGAAAACAATTTATGCGCCTCCTCGCTTCCGCCCTGCTTCTGGCCCTCCCGCTGCTTCCCGCCGCACCCGCCCGCGTCTCCGTTATGGGTTCCGGGACCGTGCAGGTCTATCCCAACCAGGCGGATATCTCCTTCCGCATCGAATCCACCCGGCCCACCATGAAAGATGCCTTGGCCACGAGCCAGGCCGCGGTACGATCGGTTTACGCCTTATGCGCGCGCTACGCGTCCGACTCTTCGGATTTGGGCGCCGGGCAAATCCAGGTCGAGCGGCAATATCGCTGGATCAAGGACACCGAGGTGTTCCAGGGTTTCCAGGCGATACAGATCGTGAATCTCCGGCTCAAGGATCTGAACGGCCTCGGGCCGCTGCTGGAGGCCTCCGCCTCCGTAAAGCTCGCGCGCATCGCGGGAATCAACTACCTGCACGGATCCCAGGATAGCCTGGAGCGCGCCGCCGAAGCCCTCGCTCTCGCCAACGCGAGGCGCGCGGCGGAAACCCTCGCTTCCGGTTCCGGAGGAACCTTGGGGGAAATCCTGGAGGTGCGCAATTTCCCGCCCGCCTGGGACAGTCCTCAGAACGGAGGCATGGATGGCTTGATGGCCCCGGCCCGTGCGGCGGGAGGGGCAGGTTTCGAATCCAAGTCCGCCGGGTTCCTGGTTAAGCCTGGCCAACTCGAGGTGCGCGCCCTGGTCAGCGCGGCTTACACCCTCGGCTCCCTGCGCGGAAAATAACCTCGGGTCGGAACCCGGCTCGGGAAACATCGATTTTCCGGATTTTGGCCGGGTTCCCATGGCCCGGCCGCATTGAGCCCGGCCCCCGCCTGAACTATATTTACGCTCCTTCTTCCTTACGGGAAGAACGGAGTTTGGTCGTTTAGCTCAGCTGGTTAGAGTACATCGTTCACATCGATGGGGTCGAAGGTTCAAATCCTTCAACGACCACCAACCCTCCCTCCCCTTCTTGATAAGCCCGGAAAAAGAAAACCCCCGGATGGGTATCCGGGGGCTGCGTGTCCAAGCTGCGCGGGTCGGACCCGCGTCGGCTTACAGGATGGTCACCAGTTTGCGGAAGGACTGGCCTTTGCCGGTCACGCGCACGGTGTAGAAGCCGCCCTTGAGGGAAGGGATAGCGTAGGCGCCGATACCGTTACCCGAGCGGCTGAAGACCAAGGCGCCGTTCAGGTCGGTGATTTGCACGGTGTGGGGGCCGGCCTGCTCGATGGAAACCGAGATGGCCGAACCCGAGACCGAGATGCGGCCGAAGGCGGGCGCCGCGCCGCTGCGCAGTTCCGCATCGCGGTTGACGGTGGTGACCACGCAGACCCCGGGGTCGTTCACGGTGGCCAGGGAATTGAAGTTCTGGGCGGCGGGATTGGTGCAGCCGCGATCATCCTTGACCGTCCAGCGCAGCATGGACAGGTACATGTTGCCCATCCAGCCGTCGGCCAAGCCGTATTCATCACCGGCGTGGCCGGGATTGAAATACACGAAGCGGCCATTGGCGGCCGAAGCGTTCGCCTCGAAGGTCCCCTTGCTCACTTCACGGCCCCAGATGGAGGGGCGGCCCTTGCCGGCAGGGGTGAAGTTCGCGCCCTGGATCTTGGTCAGCACCGAGAACATCTTGGTCGGGCCTATGCCGCTGTCAGGAAAACCCAGGTTGCCGCGCACTTCCTGGGGCTGGAACTTATTGTTGGGATTGGAAACCTTGCCGCCCTGCTGGCCGTCGTACTTGTATCCGCCGTTGAAGTGGTACCACTCGCCGCGCACCTGGTCGGTGGTGGCGGGCATCTGGTAGCCGCCCTTGGCCTTGGTGAGGGTCATGATATTGCGGACGAAGTAGGCGGAGGAGTCCTTGGCGGGCAAGGTCTCTTCGTCCAGCGCCGCGGTGCCCGCGGTGCCGGAGCTGAAGTGACCACCGTTGCCGGTAATCGAGACCGAGGCGTAGTATTCGTCCTGGAACCAGTCGGTCATCAGCTTGGCGCCGAAGATCCAACCGGCGCGCGAGATTTCACGTCCCGCCGCCGCATGGGTGATGATGAGGCCGCCGCCGCCGCGCACGTGGGCGTTGACCTGCTGCATGCGCACATCCGCTCCGGCGAGGCTGGGGTTGCCGGTAACGTTCCAGTCACCCTCTCCCTGGGAGAAGATGATCACGTCGATGGGTTTGGCGGGCTTGGTCCCGTCGCCCTTATACAAACGCGCGAACATGGCGTTGATCTGGTCGGTGGTGAGCGGGTTCTCGGAAATCTCCAAGGTATACCCGTACACGGTCGCATTGGTCTGAAGCAACGTCTTGAGGGCGTTGAACCCGTTGGCGTGCCCGCCGTCCACGAACTGACGATGCAGGTACACCGTCTTGCCTTTCAGCTTGCTGGTCACCTGGGAGAACCCAGCCGTGAACGCCAGCGCCACGCACAATATCAGTTTCTTCATCGTAGCCCCCGATCCATTATAATGTTGCCCCGACACCCCGACCGCCTGAAAATCCTCAATGCAAGAAGTAATCCACCCGCAAGGCGCTGTAGAATTGCCCCGGTTCCGACGCCGCTTCGTATTGCACGAAATTGTTGTTGGGCACGCGCCAATGGTCGCTGGCCAACTGGAATTTGAAGGTAATGCGATCCGCGACCTTCTTCTGCAGCATCAGGCTCCATTTCAGGTTGTCTTTTTTGGGATCGAAATCCTCCTGGGCCTTGGCCAGATGGGGCGAGCCCTTCACGTTTGAAGGCGGGATGGGCGAGAAGGCGTAATTGATGGAGTTGCCATCGGAGAATTGGAACACGTCGTAGGCGCCGACCAGCTTGTACGGGTCGTTCTGGTACGGGGCGTTGTAGTATTCCACTTCCAGCGAAGCGAGATCCAAAAGGCCGTAGGTGGGGAAGTTGAACCCGGCCAGCATGGGCATACGCTCGGACTTCTTGGTATAAATCAGCGGGTAGTCCTTGACGCCGAGCAGGGCGGCTTCGAAGTAGAACACCCAATCCTTGGCGCTGCCCTGGTACTCGCCGAGCACGGCCTTGAAGTCAAGGGCGCCGCGCACCATCACCTTGGTTCCGGCCAGGGAATACGTCAGCGTATCGCGCTTACCGCCCAGGGTATCGATGATCATGAAGGCGCTTTGGTACAGATCCGAGTCGCCCGCGTAGGCGGTCTTGGGATCGCCGCCCAGGCATTCGTCCACGTCGGCCTTGCCCGAGGGGGAGGTGATGCAGGAGTTGAATTCGACCAGGCGCTGCGATTCCACGCCGGCGCCGAGTTCAAAGAGGCCCTGCTTGTAGGTGAGGAAGGCGGACAGGTTCAGATCCATGAAGGGCTTGAAATCCGTCTCCACCGTGGGCAGCACGTCCAGGGTGAGGGTAGACATGGGCTTGTAGGTAAACTGGAAACCGGTCTTGGTCAGGGGGGCGATGTCCTCGAAGCCGCTATAGAGGAAGCCGGGATAGACCGGTCCGCGCAGCAGGTAAAGGCCCATGTTGTGGTTGTAGTCCGAGTAGACGTAATGGAACTTGCCGATCTTGACGGCGAACGCGTCCGAGGCGGTCTTGTACGCGACGTTGGCTTCGTAAAGAAAGGCGTTCATTCCGAGCGCGACCGAGTGGGGATTGATGCGACCGACGACCGCGCCGCTGTCGGTTTTCAGGGTCTTCTTGATCGCGTTATTGCCGAAGGCCACGCCGAAGCTGAGGTTCGCATCCCAATTGTCGTTGGGCTTCTGGTTGATGAAACCCATTCCGCCCGCTTGGATGAACGAATTGTTGTCGAAGTTGGCGGCGCCCTGGTAAACCTTGGGCGCGTACAGGCCCTGGGTCCACGCGAAACCGGAAACGTTGAGCGGGATATTCTCCGCCGCCGCCATCCCCGCCGTCAATCCAACCAACGCGAGGCCGCGACCCATTCGCGCGATGCCCGACATGCGATCCGAAATCCGATTCATCAAGGTTCTCCTATACCACCGGCACGAACAATGTCGCACTCGAAAAGATGTTCCTGGTTTCCCCATAACTTAAGACCAAGCATAGCCTAAGTCTTGCGATATAGCGACCAATAAAATGGAAAAACCGGCATTTGTCGGAAAAACCGTTTTGGGGTCTTGAAGGCCATTTTCAGGCAGAAAGGGGCGTTTTTTGGGTAAATCACCAGGTAGCATAACTAGGTGTTTACGACATAGAGCCCCTCGGCGGGCAATCGCCCCCGGTCCAGCGGTGCGCCGTAGGACGGAATGATCGCGAAGTGATGAACGTCACCGGATTCCGTGATGGCGGAGTGACCGCAATCATCAAGGCGGAAGCGGCCCCGAGGTAGCTTACCAAGCAACGACAACCCGTTGGAGGAAACCATGACCACGCTCGTATCCGCATCCGTCCCCCTGCAATCCCGGGCGCAGCGCGCTCAAGCCGCATCCGAGGACCGGCGCCTCGCCGCGCTCCAGTCCGTCGACATGTTCTCGGTGCTTTCCGAACCCGACCTGCGCCGCATGGCCGAGTCCATGGTGGAGAGGCAGTACCCTGCCGGTTCCGCCATCGTGCACACGGATGATCCCGCGGGCGGCCATTTCTTCATCGTGGCCGAGGGAGAGGTGGCCGTGGTGGTGGAGACCACGGAAGGCAAGGAAACCGTGCTGGCCACCTTGCAGGCCGGTGATTTCTTCGGGGAGATGTCCTTGCTGGACGAATCGCCCCGGGCCGCCACCGCGCGCGCGGTCAAGCCCGCCCGGCTGATGCTGCTGCGCCGGGATGATTTCCGCCGTCACCTGCGCGAGTGCCCGCAAATGGCTTTCGCGATGCTGGTGGAGATGAACCGGCGCTTGCGCCAAAGCAACCGCAAGGTGGCCGGCCTCTCGTACCGCTCCATGCATGCCCGCGTGGCGGGAGCCGTGATGGGACTGATGGAGGAGAAGGGCGTACGCCAGCGCGAGGAGGGAATCATGCGCGTGGTGATCCGTAATCGGCCCACCCAGAAATTCCTGGCTGAGATGGCGGGGACGACGCGGGAATCGGTTTCCCGCACCCTGGCCTTGTGGGGCCGCCAAGGGCTGCTGCGGGCCAAGGGCCGTGATCTGTTCATCCTGGAAGAGGAGCGCATCAAGGCCATGCAGTGTTGATTGAGGTAACCCGAAAGTTACGGCGCGCCGGGGGGGAGTCCCGACGCGCCGCGGAAGCAGGGAAACCCGCCGGGGGAGCGGGGTTTCCCGATCGAGCCCCTGGGGAGAGGGGCGGCCGGGGGCTTCGGGTAAAAGCCCTGCGACCGGAATCTAAACTAGGTTCCGCACGGGGTACGGTTTGTCACGGAATGGTAAGAGGTGGGTAAGAGTAAGCGGAAGAGGGCGATGGGGCGGCCCGGGAAGGGCGCCCCGCATCAATCACAACGGAACTTGGTACTGCCTTCGGGGATATCCTCGGGGTATTTCCCGGTGAAGCAGGCGGCGCAATAATTCTCGGCCCCGCCCGGCGCGGTCCCCAGCAGGTTCTTGGCGCTAAGGTATTCCAAGCTGTCGGCCCCCAGCAGCTTGCGCGTCTCCTCCTTGGTGAGGTTGGAGGCGATCAACTCGGTCTTGGAAGGGAAGTCCATGCCGTAGAAGCAGGGGTTCACCACCGGCGGGGAGCTGATGCGGATGTGCACTTCCTTGGCGCCGCCATCGCGGAGCATCTTGGTCAGGAACTTGAGGGTGGTGCCGCGCACGATGGAATCGTCCACCAGGACCACGCGCTTGTTCTTCAAGACGCCGGTGATGGTGTTGAATTTGAGCTTCACCTTCTGCTCGCGCACGTTCTGGGACGGATCGATGAAGGTGCGTCCCACGTAATGATTGCGCAAGAGACCGATGTCGAACGGGATACCGGCTTCCTGGGCGTAGCCGATGGCGGCGGTATTGCTCGAATCCGGCACCGAGATGACCACGTCGGCGGTGACGGGATGCTCCTTGGCCAGGGACTTGCCGATTTTGCGGCGGATCTTGTCGCAGCTTTCCTCGAAGATGCGGGAGTCCGGTCGCGCGAAGTACACGAACTCGAATACGCAATGGGCGCGATGCGGCTTGCTGGTGAATTGGATCGAATCCAGGCCGTTATCGTCGATGCGGCACAGTTCGCCGGGCTTGATGTCGCGCACGTAGCTGGCCCCGAGCAGATCGAGGGCGCAGGTTTCCGATGCCACCACCCAGGTCTTGTCCAGGCGGCCCAGGCACAAGGGGCGGATACCGAAGCCGTCCCGGGCCACGTAAATCTCGGTGCGGGTGAGGAACACCAGGCAGAAGGATCCGGTGAGCTGCGTAAGCGTGTCCTTGATCGCGTCCATCAGATTCGGCTTCTGGGAGCGCGCGATAAGATGCAATATGACTTCGGTATCGGAAGTGCTCTGGAAGATGCTGCCTTCTTCTTCCATGCGCCTGCGGATTTCGGGAGCGTTTACGATGTTGCCGTTATGCGCCACCGCCAAGGGGCCGCGCTTGGTGGAAACCACCATGGGCTGGGCGTTGTTGATGTTCGAGTTGCCGGTGGTGGAATAGCGGACGTGGCCGATGGAGGCGGTGCCCGTCATCGACTCGATTTCCTTTTCCTCGCGGTTGAGCTCCGTGACCAGGCCCATGCGTTTGATGACGCGGATGGTGTCGCCGTTTGTGGTGGCGACGCCGACGCTCTCCTGGCCGCGGTGCTGGAGCGAGTAGAGTCCCATCACCACGCGGCGGGTCACTTCGGGTCCCCCGAAAACGCCCATCACGCCGCATTCGTCATTGATCCGTTCCAAACGACCGCCCTTGTTGCTCTGCTTCGCCTTGTACCCGAAGGGACCGCGCCGCAGCGCGGCGACAGACCCCAGGAAGGTCCGGAAATATAGGACTTTGGCCCGATCCGGATGGTAAACAAACTAAAAAATAGGCCGCACCGGGCGATTCGCCTGGAAGCCCGCGGGCGCCTGCCGGTATACTGGGATACGACATCCTAAAATGGCCCAAACAACCATCTCCAAAAGCGTTTTTTCCGAGGTTGGCAGGATCCTGGCTATCGGGGACGTGCACGGGAACTACGCGGGCCTGAAGCGTATCCTTACGGAAACCGGCATAGTGGACAAGCGGGGCCATTGGCGCGCCCGCGATACCCATCTGGTGCAATTGGGGGACATCCTGGGACGCGGGGGCGAGCCTGGGAAAATCTTCCGTCTGCTCCGCCGCCTGGAGCAGGAGGCGCCGGAGTTCGGATCCCGCGTGCATATCCTGCTCGGCAACCATGAGGCCATGTCCATCAGCGGGCTCTTGGTTTACAACACCTTGGAAGAATTCCAGGACCTGGCGGACGAATCCTGGCTCGACGACGGCGCCAAGCGCAAGGGACCGGACAAGGCCGCCGAGCTGGCCGCGGAGAAGCGGGCGGCTGCCCGTCCTTTGGACGCCAAATACGGAAAGCGCCTTGAAATGTTGGGCGCACGCGAGTTCCGCGCCGCCCTCTCGCCTTTCGGAAAGGTCGGCTCGTGGCTGTTGGGCCACGACTCCGCCGTTTCCATCAACGGCCACTTGTTCGTGCATGGCGGCCTCAACCGCGCGCACGGGTGCATGCCGCTTGAGACCCTGAACGATCGGGTACGCAACGAGCTGTCCGATGACGGCGCGCCGGGGATGACGCGCGCGAACGTGCTGCGGCGCGACGGACCGCAATGGAACCGCGAATATACGCTGAAGCCGGACGATGGCCGGAAGGCGGAGTTGCACGAGGTGCTCGATTACCATCGCTGCCGGCGCATGGTGGTGGGGCATACGCCGACCTCCGTGATCGATCCCGCGCGCGCGGGCCGCATCCTGCCCTTGTACGGCGACAAGCTGTGGTGCATCGACACGGGCATCGGAAAGACCTATGGCGCGCATTTGAGCGCCTTGAGCCTGGAGCGGGGCGCGCTCACGCCCATCTACTTCTGATCGGCCCGTTTTCGGGCCCTCCCTTGAGATACTATATTTCGCAACGGCCGCCGCGGAGGCAGCCGTCCGGAGTCAACATGGTAGCGCCCAAAAACGAATTCGACGAGAATCCCCAGCAGCAGATCAACATCGAGCTTTCCGAATCGGCGGCCGAGGGGATCTACTCCAACCTCGTGCTGGTTTCGCATTCGCCTTCGGAGTTCGTCATCGACTTCGCGCGCCTGCTGCCCGGCCCGCCCAAGGGCAAGGTGCATAGCCGCATCATCATGACGCCCATGCACGCCAAGTCGTTGATCGCCACCCTGCAGGAGAACCTGGCGCGTTACGAGCGCACCTTCGGCACCATCGTCCCGCCCGCAGGTCCCGGCCAGGGCGGCCGCCCCGCCGGCGAATTCGATCTCTGATATGAAAGTCGTATGCCTGGACATGGAAGGGGTGCTCACTCCGGAGATTTGGCAACATGTCGCCAAACGTACCGCGATCCAGGAACTGAACCTTACCACGCGCGATGTGAAAGATTACCGCGAGTTGATGGACAGGCGGGTGGTGATTTGCGCCAAGCACGGCGTGACGCTGGAGACCATCCAGGGTTTTATCGGCGAGCTCGAGGTTTTCGACGGCGCCCGCGAAGCGCTGGATTGGATCCGCGAGCGCTACCAGCTGGTGATCCTCTCGGATACCTTCTCGGAATTCGCGGATCATTTCATGAAGCAACTGGGTCGACCCACCCTGTTCTGCCATAACATCAGCTACAATCCCGGCCGTGGACGCCTCGAGTATTTCCTACGCCAGGATAATGCCAAGGCCAAGGCGGTGCAAGCCATGAAGGCCTTGAACTTGCGGGTAGGCGCTGCCGGTGATTCCTATAACGATATCCATATGCTCAAGGAAGCCGACGTGGCTACGTTCTTCCGCGCCCCCGATTCCATCAAGGGCGAGTTCCCGCAATACGGGAACCTGCAAAGCTACGACGAGCTAAAGGAATTCTTCACGAAGTCGCTTTGAGGTGGTGACCCCGCGCTCGCGGGATCAATACCATGCGATGCGGCGCGAGGCGCCGGCGCGGCCGCCTTGGTACGGCGTCGCCGCATAGACTCCGGGAGGCAGGGCCTCGGACCCGATTCCGGCTTCCCCTAACCCGATCACGATCGTCTTACGTCCCGCCATATCGGTGAAAGCGATGCGATCCGGCGCGGTGCCGCGCCATTGCGGGAACACGATGGCGCGTCCGCCTA
The DNA here is from genome assembly GCA_023249635.1 of Fibrobacterota bacterium. GTDB lineage: Bacteria > Fibrobacterota > Fibrobacteria > UBA11236 > UBA11236 > Chersky-265. Next base: position 3,055 of record JAHFCH010000076.1, on the reverse strand, counting down.
TGCGCTGGGTAAAACCTTCCGTGCCAACCATGGGCCGCAGCGTACCGGTGGAAGGAATGATGGCGAAGACCGCATCGCTGCTGTCGCTATGCGCGGTCTCGATGGACTTAACGCGGATGCGCGCTTTGGCGGTGATTTGGGTGGGCGCCGTCCAGGCGTATTCCCCTACATGCGGCGCGGAGGCGGCGATGGTCTTCCAGCCCGATCCGTCGTCGTATTCGATCTTGACGGTATGGATGGGCATGGCGTTGGTGGTGGACCAGCGGATGATCTGGGGGCTGCCGGCCTGCCAGGACTCGCCGCCGTTGGGAGAGGTAACCCGTAAGGTAACCGGCGCGGTTTCCATTACGCGCGCGTACCAGGTATCGTACTTGGCTTTCATCTCGGCGACGCGCGCCGCTTCGGAGGCCGCCAGGTTGTTGCTTTCGGTGCGATCGACCGCGAGGTTGTAGAGCTCCCAGGGCTGGCCGCCCAGGGCCACCAGTTTCCAGGGCCCCACGCGCACGGCCTTGCCGCCTTCGTGTTCCCAATACAGGGTACGTTCGGGCAAGGCCGGACCGCCTTGGAGGATACCCAGCAGGGATTGGCCTTCCAACGGCTTTAGCACATTGCCCAGGGATACGGCGGGATAAGCGGCTCCCGCGGCCGCCAGGCAGGTGGGCACGATGTCGATGACATGCCCCAACTGGGTATTCATCGATCCGGCGGCCAGCTTAAGGCCCTTGGGCCAATGGGCGATGAATGGCGTGGCGGTGCCGCCTTCGAAACTCTCCTTTTTCCAGAAGCGGAACGGCGTGTTGGAGGCGTTGGCCCACATGGGGCCGATGCCGCCCCATACCGATTCCACCCCGGTCTGGGGCTTGCCGCCGTAGGTGATGGGCGTGCCGTCGCGCAGCATGTTGGGACGATCGTAGCCCGGTCCGCCCGGCTGCTCCGGGCTCGCGCCGTTGTCGGAGAGGAAGAAGATGAGGGTATTGTCGTATCGCCCCAGCTCCTTGAGCTTGGCGATGACCTTGGCGAGCCCCTGATCCATGCGATCGATCATGGCGGCGTGCACGGCCATGTTATGCGCGGCCCAGGCCTTGTCGGCGAAGCCGCTCCAGGGATTGTTGTTCTCGAACGGCGGCAAGGGATATTGCTCTTTGCTGAAAAGCCCCATGGCCAACTGGCGTCGGTAGCGGCGTACGCGGACTGAATCCCAACCGTCGGTGAAGGTGTTCTCGTAGCGGGCGATGTCCTCGGGGCGCGCGTGCAACGGCCAATGCGGCGCGTTGTGGGCCAGGTACATGAAGATGGGGCGATCGTCCTTGCCCATTCTGTCCAGGTATTCCACCGCCTTGTCGTTGAGGCCGTCGGCCTGGTAATAGCCGGTGGGCACGCTGGCGATGGGTGTGGTGTTGTGGACCAGGCTGAAGGGATCGAAATGATCGACCACGCCCCAGATGGTCCCGTAATGCTCCATGAACCCGCGCTTGCTGGGATAGGTGAAGGTATCGGCGAAGGTGGGGTAGGTGGCGCGATGGCTGAGCCAAGCCAATTGATCGGGATGCTCGACGTCCTCGGAGAGGTGCCACTTGCCGACCATGGAAGTCTGATAGCCGTTGGCGGCCAGCAGTTCCGCCAGCGTGGCCCCGTTCTTGTTGAGGCTGCGCCCGTTCACGGCCAGGCCGGCCTGATGGGGATAGAGTCCGGTGAGGAGCGCCGCGCGGGTGGGGCAGCAGCGCGCGGTATTATGGAATTGCGTGAAGCGCGCTCCGCCCGCGGCCAGCGAGTCCAGGGTCGGAGTATGCACCTCGCCGCCATAGCAGCCGATGTCGGAAAAGCCCATATCGTCGGCGACGATGACGAGGATGTCCGGGCGCGCATCACGGCCCGCGGCTTGCGGTGCGGCCCACAACAAACCCGACCCCATCACCCACGCCCGTAACATCAACCGCTTGGAACCCATGGTAATATTCCCCCCACCCAGGATAGGGGAAAGGTAATGCGGACAGGCCTATCCGGGCAGCCGGAGACCGATGGGGGAAATGACGGTTATCGCGTTATTCGGGTGGGATTCGGGCGCTGCGCCTGGAGCAGCGCCAAAGACCTAAGGGGCCGACAGCCGCTCGAGCAGCCAACTGCGGATGTCCCGCAATTCCTCGGGCAATACCGTATGGTCCTTGTCGTAGCGCTGGAAGGTGAGGTTGATGCCCTGGGTCTTGAGGAAGGCGCATTGCGCTTCCGAGGACTTGAAAGCGAGCAACGGATCAAAGGCGCCGTGCGTGACCAGGAAAAGTTGTTCTTTGGCGGCTGGCGAAAAGGCGGCGGGATATTCGTCCTGGAAGGCCAGCCAACCGGAAACGCCGACGATGCCGCCCAAGCGCTTTTCCGCGCGCAGGCCCGCGTCCAAGGCCATGAGGCAACCCTGGCTGAACCCGAACAGAAAGATATCCGATTCGGCCACGCCTTGGGCCGCGACTTCGGCGATGAGTTTCCGGATGAGTTCGCGGCTGCGGCGGATGCCGGCGATGGCGGGACCCATGTCGGCGCCGCCGCCGGTGAAGTCGAACCAGGAGAAGCCGCCGTAATAATCGTCCGGCGCATTCACCAGCAGGTAGGCGAGCGAATCCAGGCGGAGTTCCTGCGGCATCCAGGTGAAGCCATTGAGGGAATCCCCCAACCCGTGGAATACCAGGAGCACGCGCTCGCGGGGGCCGGGAACCTTGGCGGGAAAATACTTGTGGGTGAACAGTTCCGTTTTCAGCATGGGCTTCCCCGTAGGTTGCCGGGCAAGGTAGCAATCCGGCCGCGGTTGACTATTTTCCTGGCCTAACCCGGAGGCCACGATGCGCACCCTAGACACGTCCACCCCCCTCGCATTCATAGGCATCGGCGTGATGGGCGCATCCATGGCGCGCCGGCTGCTGGAAGCCGGCTTCAAGGTCACCGTTTCCACCCGCACCGCCTCCAAGGCCCAGCCCCTGCTGGCCCTGGGCGCCCGCTGGGCGGACAGCCCCGTTGCAGCGGCCAAGGGCGCGGGCGCCATCATCACCATGTTGGGTTTTCCCGAGGA
>JAHFCH010000075.1 GCA_023249635.1 Fibrobacterota bacterium | reverse complement strand
CGGGGGCGATTGGACCGTGATCTGCAGCAAGACCGGGTACAGCACCCAGGTATATAAGATTCCCGACGGCGCTTCCCTGTCCATCGACTTCACCAAGTTGACGCTGGTGCCGTTGTTCGATAACGCGACGCCTTTGGAGCCGGAGGTGGTGCTGGAAACCGACACCGCCCTGATTACCCGTTTTTCCGATCGCGGGCGCGATCGCCATGCGCGCGAATACATGTTCCATATCTACGATCATTACCTCAGCCATTATTGGATGCATCGCACCGCCGAAATCGAAATCGTGGATAAGGTCGCCAAAGGCGGGAAGGAAGTCATCATCAATGTCAGGACCTTGTATCCCCTGACCACCTCGGACGCGCGCACCTTCTACCAGGGGGAAGGCACCCTGGCGCAGTATTACAACAACGACCAGACGGTACGGGACCCCGTGGACAATCTGAAGTACAGGAAAATCGTCACCATCAATGCCAAGGAGAAGCGGCCGATTAAGCCCGGGGACAAGATCGAAATCGAGGTGAGCCAATTCTTCGGGAAGCTCCCCGAGGGCGAAAAGTTCAACTATTACGGGACGGTGGTGCTGTACATCGTGGGATCAAGCGGCATGGTGCCCTGGGAAAACCATGGGGCCGATCAGGATCAGTCGCCGCTGGCGCAGGATTCCTGGCCCGCCGACAAGGGGGCCTGGGAGGGCGGGTGGATGACTTTGCCCAAGCAGATGTCGGCGGAACCGCTTTACCACTTTATCCAGATGGCCCCGAATACCGCGCCGCAGAACGGGCAGAAATTCATGTTGGGACGCCGGGTCTTCCATTCAGATTTCGTGAAGGGATTGCATGACGAGCCGATGAACGATTCCTTCCCTGAGCTGAAGGGTAAGGCCGGCCCGAATTTCGTGAACATCTCCTGCAATGCCTGCCATAACAACAATGGCCGTGCCTTGCCTCCGGCCCTGGGCAAGGAATTGTCGCAGTACGTGGTCAAGGTCGGGGACGGCAACGGCAACCCGCATCCGCAATTGGGCGCGGTGCTGCAGCCCAAGCTGGGCGTGGGCGGACTCGCCGAGGGTTCGGTAAGCATCAGCGGGTGGACTACGGAAGCGAATGGATTGCGCAAGCCCATCTACGCCTTTACCGGGGCCAACATCCCTACGCAATACTCCGCGCGCATTTCCCCGCAACTGGTGGGCATGGGCCTGCTCGAGGCCATTTCGGAATCCGATATCCAGGCCTTGGCCGATCCCGATGACGCGAACAAGGACGGGATTTCCGGCCGCATGCGCATCGTATCGGATTACGCGGGCGGGATTCCCCATCTGGGACGGTTCGGTTGGAAGGCGGGTAAACCCAGCGTGGCCGCGCAGACCGCCGGGGCCTTGAATACCGATATGGGCGTGGCGACCGCGCTGTATCCGAACCATGATTGCGGCCCGGCCCAGACCGGTTGCGGTCCTGCGGGATCGGAATTGGCGGATTCCAATTTTTCCCACCTCGTCGACTACGTAACCCTGTTGGGCGTGAGTCTGCGCAAGGATTACCACAACCCTGTGAACCTTCACGGCGAGGAGGTCTTCGCCGCCGCGGGCTGCGCGGCCTGCCATATCCCCGCTTTCGTCACCGGTGCCTTCCACCCCAAGGCCGAAGTCCGCAGGCAAACCATCCATCCCTACACCGATTTGCTCCTGCATGACATGGGCCCGGGGCTCGCCGACAACCTGCCCGAAGGCGATGCCTCGGGGGCGGAATGGCGCACCCCGCCTTTGTGGAATATCGGGTATACCGCCAGGGTAAGCAGCGGCGAAGCGTACCTGCATGATGGCCGCGCGCGAACCTTGGAGGAAGCCATCAAGTGGCATGGAGGCGAAGGGGAAAAGGCGGCTGCCGCCTTTACTGCGCTACCGGCCACGGATGCGTCGGCATTGATCGCATTCCTGAAGTCCCTGTAGGCGGGCCGTTCACATCCGTTCGGGCTTGAGGTAACGCGCCAGTACCCTCTGCAATCCCGCTTTGGTGATGGGCTTCTCCAGGAAGTCCTGCATTCCGGCGGCCAGACAATTCTCCCTATCCTGCGGGAATACGTTGGCCGACAAAGCGATGATGGGCATATCCGCCCACTTGGCCTGCTTGCGGATTTCACGGGTCGCCTGCAGGCCGTCCATGATCGGCATCTGCACATCCATCAAGATCAGCTCGTAGCCCCCGGCTGCGAGTTTCTCCAACGCTTCCGCCCCGTTGGCGGCCACGTCGATGGTCTCGAAGTACTCCGCCATCAGCGCCTTGGCCACGCGCACGTTCATGGCATTGTCCTCGGCCAGGAGCATGCGCCCGCCTTTATAGCCTTTACCGCTTTTACGCATGCCCGGGCCCGCATCCTCCGACGTCGCCGGGGGAGGTTGCGCCTGCGGCAATGACAAGTCAAGGATGAACTCGGAGCCGACGCCTTCGCGCGAAGTGACGCGGATATCCCCGCCCATCATTTTGGCGAGCTGGAGGGAAATCACCAGGCCCAATCCCGTCCCGCCGGATTTCCGGGTAAGCGAGGAGTCTCCCTGTTCGAACGGCTGGAACAGCCGTCCCAGCTTGGACTCGGGTATCCCGATGCCGGAATCGACGATGCGGACCCGGAAACGATCGGGGGCGAAGTAGGCGGGGTAGACGCTCACCGAACCGCGGGGAGTGAATTTCAGGGCATTGCTCAGGAGGTTGATGAGGATTTGGCGCACCCGTAGCCCGTCCCCGAGCACCCAATCGGGGATGACAGATTCGATTTCCATCCGCAGGGCCAGGCCGCGGGCCTCGGCATCGAATTTCATGATGCCGAAAATCTCGGTCATGAGCGGCCCGATGCGGAAAGGCATGGGCTCCAAGCGCATCTTTCCGGATTCGATCTTGGAGATGTCCAGGATATCGTTGAGGATGGTGAGCAGGCTCAGGCCGCTGGCTTTGATCAGTTCGACGCTTTCCCGCGCTGCGGGCCCGAAGCCCGAATGCAGCAGGGATTCGGACATTCCCAACACCCCATTGAGTGGCGTGCGGATTTCGTGGCTCATATGCGCCAGGAATTTGCTCTTGGATTGGCTGGCCTCTTCGGCGCGGATGACCACGCGTTGCAGTTCGCGCGTGCGTTCCATAACCTTGATTTCCAGGGGCAGGCTCGCCCTGCGGGATTGGAACAGGAAATACGCCAACAGCGCGGAAGAAGCGATGCCCATGATCAGGAGCATGGCGTCGAGGGTATTCGGCGCATTCCCGAGCAGATCCGCGGGTACGCCGATCTTCGCGCGGAAAAGCCCCCCACCCACGATATCCGTGTTTTCCTGCAGCAGGGTTTTTACGTCCGTGCGATCGGAATGGAAGATGGGAAACCGATCGGCATCCAGTTGATATACCAGATCCAGGGAGAAATACCCGGGAAGCGGATCGAGTACGGCCAGCTGGGCCAGCTTATCCGGGTTCATGAAGGCGACCACCAGGCCGCGCATGTTTTTCTTCACGACGGGAATGGCCGCGAGGATTATGCGCGCTTGGGGCCCGGCGATTCCCTCCGCCGGTAAATCCATCGGCTTCCAAAGCGCATACGTCCCGCGCGCGAAGGTCCCGTTCAGCCAGGCCTGCATGTCCGGGGAATACCCGGCCGTGGAGTCCCACGGCAGTGTATAGCTTCCGGCAGGGTAAAGGAACTGGACGGGAGCATGTCCTATCGGTCCGTTCCCGCTCGCCTGGGGGATCCATGCGAAGGCCCGGATGCAAGCATGATCGGCGAGAACGCGGCGGGTGAAGATTTCGAATTCGCCTTGTTCCACCCGGTTCGATCCCTCAAAGAACGCGGCCACGGTTTCCAGGGCGCTGCGCTGCGCATACAAGCGCTGGTTGAGGTTCTTGATCCCGGTTTCGGCCTGGGCCCTGAGTTCGGAGAGGTTTTCCTGGTGACGGTGCCGCAATTCGTTGCGCAGCAAGAGCAGGGTAAGACCGATGCCGGCCAGAAGGACGGTGAACGCGATCATGGCCTGATTGCCGATGGACCTTCCCCACTTCTCCCTATCCTCTTCGGGAAGCATCTGGATCAGGACCAGATTGCGTTCCAGGATCCAGGCCCCGGACCATGAGAGCAGGGAAACCAGTCCCAGGCCCGCGCAGGGCAAAATCCCGGGCAGGCTTCCCTGCAACCATGCGAGGAAGGCGAGGCTGGCGCCGCTCCAAATGCACAGGGCGACGGCCCGCAGGGGCATGAGGAAGGTGAAGGAAATGGCGAAACAGTGCGGCAGGAAGAATATCCAGGGGCAGGGAACTTCCCAGGCCGCGATGGCCAGCCAGCACAGGCTGGGGAAGGAGACGAGGAATCGCAGGGCGGAAAGCCAGAGCGCTTTGCGGAACCGCTTCCGTTTCTGCAGGGTGGTAACCGTGATGTTGCATGCGAAGAGGATGATGATCGGCACGGCCAACTCGGCGCGATTCCCGGAAATCCAGGCCACGGAAAGGAGCATCGTCGAGAAGACGATGGGAACGAGGGTGTTCAGGACGTGGATCGACATCGACCTGAAATCGACCTCATTGAACCGGCGTTGCGGTTGGATCACCCGTGAATAATATCAAAATGCCTCCTTTTCTGCCTGCCTCTCGCGCAGCTTGACCGCAGGGGGGCCCGGAAACGGATAATTACCTTTGCCCGACACCCTATGAAGATCATCTCCCGTAAGAAAAAGCTCTTCCCCATAAGCGATCCGCTGCTGGAGTACCTGAAACTCTACACGCGCTCCCGCGATCTGCCCGTCAGCTATTCCGATTTGCTCCGCTATCAGCATGCGGCCCCCTTGCTGGACAAGCACGAGAACGACACGCTGTGGGCTACCTGCATGTACAGCCACGGGGATGAGGAAGAGATCTACCGCGGGCTTACCCAGATCTATTCGCAATTGAAGGCCGCGGGCGACCAGGCCATCACGGACCATTTGATCGTGGAGCGGGTGGATTTCTGCTCCTTCGGGAATTCCAACCCGTTCCGGGTGCGCATCGTCAACCAATACAACGACAACTACGATCACTTCTACGTCAAGAAGGCGGACGCTTCGCGCATCTACGGGCTGGAGCTGGAGGATATCCTCTCGCCCAACCGCATCAATTACATGGTCAGCGGCAACACCCTCATCGAAGAGCATATCGCGGGCATCCCCGGCGATATCTTCCTGGGCGAGATCCTCGACCGGCCTTCCACCAACAAAGTCCGCATCGCCAAGGAATTCGTGAAGTTCAACGAACGCTGCTTCGCCCGGCTGCTGGGCGATATGCGCGCCTACAACTACGTCGTGGACATCACCCCGGATTTCGAGGATGAGCAGTACCGCGTGCGGGCCATCGATTTTGATCAGCAAAGCTATGAGGGGAAGATCCAGGCCTACCTGCCGCATTTCTTCCCGGACAACAAGAAGGTGGTGGACCTGTGCAAGCAGATCCTCAACCTGCAGACCATCCGCCAGTACCAGTTGGAGGAACGGACCCTGATCGCGCGGAGATTGAATTTTTCCAAGCAGCAGGTGATCATGCTTACCGAGGCCATGCGCTTCGGTGATCTCTCCCTGCCCGAGAAGACGGAGGAACTCAAGTTGGGACTGCAGCGTTTCCATAAGGACAACCGGTTCACGCAATGCTCCAACATCGGGGATCTGCTGGTGATGAACCTGGAAACCACCTTGGCCTGCAAGCTGGGAACATGACCGCCATCGCTTTCAAGGACGGCGCGGCATATGAGCGCTATATGGGCAAGTGGAGCCGCTTGGCGGGCAAGGCGTTCCTGGATTGGCTGGCGCCCGCGCGCGGCCTGCGCTGGCTGGACGTGGGCTGCGGTAACGGCGCCTTTACGGAAATGCTGTTGGAGGAGTGCGCGCCGAAATCGGTTGTCGGGATTGATCCTTCGGAACAGCAGCTGGAATACGCGCGCGCGCGCCCCGAGTTGAAGTCCGCCGTTTTCGAAAAGGCCGATGCCATGGCGCTCCCGTTCAATTCCCCGGCCTTCGACGCCGCCGTCATGCCTCTGGTGATTTTCTTCCTTCCGGACCCCGCCAAAGGCGTGGCGGAGATGGCCCGCGTGGTCGCGCCCGGCGGTCTGGTTACCGCGTATGCCTGGGACATGATCGGCGGCGGTTTTCCGTACGCGCCGCTTCAGAAGGAAATGAAGGACATGGGCCTTAAGGTACTTTCGGCCCCGAGTCCGGACGCCTCCCGGCTTGAATCCCTGCAGGCCCTATGGACCCAGGCGGGACTGCAGGCGGTCGCGACGCGGTCCTTCACGGTGGAGCGGACGTTCGCCGATTTCGAGGAGTATTGGTCCGTGGTATTGGGGGGCCCGAGCGTAGGTCCCACCCTCACGGCCATGTCGTCCCAGGATATCGAACGCCTGCAGGGAAAGCTGCGCGCGCGTTTGCCTGCGGAGCCCGGCGGAAAGCTTAGGTTGAGCGCCCGGGCGAATGCCGTCTCTGGTCATGTAAAAGTCGGGTAAAAGCGGCATAGTAGTTGCGCAAACGCCGGATTCGTTCTCAATAGAAAACGGAATTTCCATCGCGGTCGCTTCCGCCTTCAGCGGTCGTGTATAGATTGCCTGCACCCGGCGGCTCGGTGGCGCGCCGGTCAGGCGTTCCCTGGGGGGGTAGGACGCTTGCGCGGGACCGGCTTCTGTGCAAGCGGGTCCTGAATGGGGGCTCCCCTTGCCTAGACAAGAGGTGCCGAACATGGCGCGCTTCCGCATTCATCGACCCATCTTTCCGTTTTTCCGCAAGCTCTTCGTGCTCCTTATGCCCGCCGCCGCGTGGGCGTTGCCGTTCGCGAACGGAGGTTTCGAGAGCGGGATGACGAATTGGACCACGGCGGTGAAGCCGGGCGCGGTGGCCACGCTCGGGACCATCATCGAGAGGAACCATAGCGGCGGAAATTGCCTCAAGGTTTCCATCGCGGGCAACGGCAACCAGGACAGCCTGGCACGGCTGGTCAGCGGGCCCATCGTCCTGGACACGGGCCGCATCTATATGCTGCGCTTCTGGTCCGTCGCCAAGAGCAGGGCCGCCCTCGTCGACCTGCGTATCGGCGCCAATGGATCCTTCCGTCGCTGCCATTTCGAGATTTACGATTCCGACGGTCCCTGGCATCGTTACCAGTACTTGTTCAAACCCACCGTCAAGGATGCCGCCATCACCATGGTCTTCGGCACGGCGACGGATTATTACCTCGATGACGTGGAGCTGTTGGACGAGCAGGACACCTTGCTCGATATCAAGACCCAATACATGTGGCAAAGCCTCCACGTGGGTTGGGGATGGATCTCCGGGGACAACGACGTGTCCATGCCTCTACCGGACGGGCGCAACGCCTGGATCCTGAACGATTCCTTCACGGGCATGGTGAACGACCAAAGCAACGTCCTCAAGGACGTGAAGATGATCAACAACCTGATCGTAATCGAAGAGCATAAGCCCAACCCGACCCTCTCCGCGATTTTCGCCGGCGTGGCCGGAGCCCCCAAACCCCTCTTCCCGCCGGGAGCGCTGACGATCTATTGGATTGCCGATGCCATGGTGGCCGGCAATACCTTTCAGATACTGCTGCAGGAATGGAACGTCGCCTTCGACTTCAACCACAGCGCCTTCATCGCCACTCTATCGCTTCCCGACCTCAAGGTGCAATCCGTGGTCAAGACCGCATACAAGGGGCCGGACATCCCCAATGCGCTGCTGCCGGACAAGGGCTATACCTACATCTACACGGCCAACCGCCCCGACAAGGTGCAACGCAATACGCGCATCGCGCGGGTGCCGGCAGGTTCCTTCGATCCCAAAGCGCCATGGGAGTTTATGGCCGCGGACGGATCCTGGACGACGGATTCCCTGAAAGCCGCCCGCATGCTGACCGGCGTCGAGATCGCCTCGGCGGTCAAGCTGGGCGATTCCAATTACGTATTCTCCGGCATCGGAAGTCCCGGCGATGCCCTGGAAGTGCGCTTCGCGAAAACCCCCATCGGTCCGTGGACGGCTCCCGTCAGCGTCTACAAGCCCCCGCAAGAAGCCGGAATCATTCCTTACCTGGGGCATATCCACCGGGGCCTGAAGCAAGACGGTGTCTATACGCTTTCCTATTCGTTGTTTCCCGCTACCGGTGGCTGGTTCCAACAGCTTTCCGATCGGGGCTGTTACATGCCGCAATACGTGAAGGTGAATCTCGAGAAGCTGTCCCCGTATACCAAGAAGACCCCGACGCGTTTGGCGCGTCGCCCCCCGGCGCATTCCGGTCACGGGTTAACGCCTTTGGCCGACCACTTGCTCACCGGGCGCAAACTGCAGCATCCCAAATAGCCCGACACCCCCGTAACCAGCTTCCCACAAGCCTGGTCACGGGCCCTATTGGGCGCCCCGGTCGGAAATAGATTACGGGTACGATGCACTCGCTAACCCCTTCCGCCGCGGGCGGACATAAACCTACCGCCTCTTTGGCGAATCCTTCCCCGTCTCCGCGACCCCAGGCGGAAGCCCCCGCCGACTCCCTACCCAATCCCCGTGGCAGCGCGGGAGCCATGTCGCCCCCCGGGCTCTCCGATACGGCTGCTCTCCCCCAAATCCCCCACTTCGAAAAGCGCAGCGTTCCCGCCCCGGAGATTCCCGGTGTAACCGGATGGGTCGATCGCGTGAACGCAGATCCCCGTCCGCCCGCGGCCGTGCTCGCGGACCTGCGCGAGGCCCGGGCCCATTTCGCGGGCCTGTTGGAAAAGGGCGAACAGACGGCCAATGCCGACGGCGGACGGACCAACAAGCTCATCAACGCCATCCTCACTTCTGAGAACGCGCGCAACCCCGGTCTCAACGCGGTGGGTTGCAGCCACGAAGACAAGATGGCCGGCGTCCTGCGTGCTCTTTCCGGTAGCGGTGGCGGCCGGGAAGAGGGACATGTCCGCTTCCATCTCGGCATGGTGGTGGATATCCATCGCATCGCCGTGGACGCATACCGCCATGAAGCGGGCGGATTCACCTTGGTGGCCGTCGATTCCTCCCGGCAGGACATTACCGCCACCAAGTTGGCCGCGCTGGAATTGAAGCATCCCGATATCATCAAGGGAACCATGGACATCCCCACGCCGAACCAGGCCCATGAGGAAGGCTGCCGCGTCCATGCCGTCAACAACCTCAATGCCCTGTTCGATTATCAACCCCACGTGCAAGGCCTGCACAAGCAGCTCTATGCCAAAAGCCAAGGGCTGCCCGCACCGCAGCTCTCCGGTCCCGAGTGGACGAACAAAAGCGGGAACACGCATATCCTCGCGAATGAGAAAGATTCCTTCGGCGTGTTGGCGGGAAAATTCTTCAAGCACATGCAAGTGCCGAAACCGAAAGCGGGGGAGACCCGGACTTTGTTCGACGAGGCGGAAGCCCGCAATCCTTCCCTCAAGGACGCACCCATGAACAAGAAGAACCAGACGCTGCGCGAACGTTTCGCTAGCCAGAACCCGGAGAAGGATCCGGCCCAATTCTCCCGAGCGGATCGTACCGCTTCATTGGATCGGAAGCGCCTGGTGCTCCTCGATCGCGCCATCGCCCATTACGAAGGATTGGCCCGCGCAGAGTCCTGACCCGATGCCCGCGCCGCTACGGCCGGACCCCATTTTCCACCCCTAACCGTTACCGCCCGGAGGGCAGCCCCGGAACCGGCGGGATTCCACGGAATTTGGGGGGTACCCACATGGAAATGGACGGGAAAGCGCAAAACCGACTATATTCTCGTGCTTCGAAAATAGTAGCCCGTCTCCACGGGCGGAAAGTTGGTTGGAATGGAAAACAAGATTTTTGTGGGCGGCCTCAGCTGGGGTACGGATGATCAAGCTCTCCGCGCGGCCTTCGAGCAGTTCGGTCAGATTGAAGACGCCAAAGTAATGACGGATCGCGAGACCGGCCGCTCGCGCGGTTTCGGCTTCGTGACTTTCTCGGACGCGGCGAACGCGGAGAAGGCTATTCGCTCGATGGACGGTTCCCAGTTGGACGGACGTCCGCTCACCGTGAACCTGGCCAAAGCCCGCACCCCCGGTGGTCCCGGCGGCGGCGGCGGTGGACAGCGCGGCGGCCGTGATGGCGGCGGCGGCGGCGGTCGTTGGTAATATGATCCGACGGACGGCCCTCGTGCGAGGGCCGACTGTTTTGGATTTCGTGGATTCCGCGGCACCGCAACCGGTCCCCCGCGGAATTCCAGTCTAACCCGGTTTACAAATCGTAATTGATGTTCTTGCGGCCGCGCTTTACCATGCGCGCCTTCAGGGACGCCAGCGTGGAACTCGTCGGTGCGAGCGTTTCCGCGACCTTCATGGCCGAGTACAAGGCCGATTCCTGCAGATCGAAACCCGTCATGGCCTGGCCCGAGAAGTATAGGCTATTGCGCCCCTGGAAGCCGCGCATGGTGCGGGCGGCGCGGATGCCTTCGGGCGTGATGAGGGGATGGTGGAAGCGGCGCTCGTAGATGATGTTGGCGGGGTCGGCGGAGCGGCGCGAGGCCCATGACTTGAAGATGTCGAGGGTTCCGCCGGTGGGAAGCTTCTCGTGGATGCCGCCATACCAGATGCTGCCTTCGCAGGCGCTACCCTCGACCATACCGTTGTACACGGCCCAGAAGTTCTTATCCCGGTTGGCGTATTTCGCGTCGGTGTGGATGAGCATGCGGGTTTCGAAGGTCTCGTACTTGTTCAGCACGGGAACGATGTCGCTGGCCCATGCCAGGGGCTGCAATAGCGTCTTGCTGATCTGCGGAGGGGCGTTCATGACCACGGCGCTGTAAGGGCCATGGTTGCCCGAGGCGGTCTGCACGGTCCAGTTGCCGTCCTGGTATGACAGGCCCTGCACGGCCGAGTTCACGTTCACCTGTACGCCCGGGCTGCGGTCGAGCATGCGCCGCAGATTGCCTTCCAGTCCCAAGGCGGAGTTGAAGGTGCTCGCCCCCGCGAAAATGTTGGCCGGGAACGCCAAGGCGAAAGTCTGCAGGATGGAGCGTGCCGAGGAGCGTTTCGCGTTCTCGATGGTGGTGCCGATGGTCGCCGAGATCCAGGGGAAGACCAGGGAATCCTTGAACTTCTGGGTAACCGGCAGGCTACCTACCCATTCCGCCAGCGTCATTTCCCACGATTGGTTCTGCAGGATGACGTTGCGCGCGTACTGCGAATAGATGAGGAAATCCACCGCGAAGAAGGGGGTGAGATAAGGATGCTTGGACGAGAACACCGGCAGGAAAGCGTTTTTCGCGAAGATGCAGATGCTGCCCGGGGCCTCGATGGACTCGTCGCTCTTGGGATTGTCCGGATTGTAGAGTCCCAGCTCTTCCAGCAGGCTGACGTAGCTGGGATGGGTATCGGGATGGAAGAACTGCGCGCCCAGGTCGACGTTGACCTTTACGCCCTTGTATTCCACGACGCGGGAATCGCAATGTCCGCCGATTTTGGACCCCGCCTCGAAGATCTCCACGTCATGCTGGGGGCTCAGCAGGTAGGCCGCTCCGATGCCGCCGGCGCCGCCGCCCACGATGGCGATACGGCGGCGAGCCGTGCTCGCGCCGGGGGCCAACAGGTTTTCCGCGCCGCTTTGTCCCGGTTCCGCATCGCAACCCAGCAGGCTGGCTCCCAGCAGGACGCCGGCGCCCTGCAAGATTTCGCGGCGGGTGAATGTCGGATTCGACTCGGTGTTTTCGGGCTGGTTCATGGGCATGGCTCCGGTGCGGGTATATCGGCTGAAAAAGCCACTGGAAACCTAACGAAATGGCCGGGGGCGTACAAGCTCGGAAACCATTACGGCCCGGTCACGGGGCGCTAAATCGAAAAGTGGGAATGCCCTCCAGGTCCGACCGGACAAGGGCTCCGCGGGTTCCCGCGGGCAACTTGCCAGCGCATTTACCCGTAACCACGTCGCTTACAGCCAAGTACGGGCCTATCATTGGGCCAAGCGTAAGGAGGAGCATCCATGAGCCCCAGGCATTTCCGCAGCGTTTCCAGCCTTATTTCATCGGGTTTGCTGGCCCTGGCCCCGCTGGCAGTTGGCGAAACGGTCACCGGTGTCGTATCCGACTCCCTCAACGGGATGCTGCTGGATTCGGTTACGGTCTCGGCCGCGGGTGCTAGCACGCTTACCGATGCCAAAGGCGCGTTCACGCTCGAGATTTCCGC
The DNA here is from genome assembly GCA_023249635.1 of Fibrobacterota bacterium. Classification (GTDB taxonomy): domain Bacteria; phylum Fibrobacterota; class Fibrobacteria; order UBA11236; family UBA11236; genus Chersky-265. Next base: position 15,035 of record JAHFCH010000075.1, on the reverse strand, counting down.
CTCTGGTATCCGGGCCAATCTGGGCTCGGGAAAGTCCGGGATAGGGGAAGGCAGCGAAGCCAGCCCTATCTACTCCTTGCGGGGCGAACGCCTCGCGCATGCCGTCCCTTCCGTCTTCACTTACAGCGCCCTGAGCGAATCGGGACCCGCAGCCTTTGGCCTGGCTTTCCCGCGTGGCCAATCCCTTGCCAAGCCTGCGGCGTTCTCTCAGCACTTCGTATTGAGCCTAACCAGAAACAACTACGACCCCGCCACCGTCACCGTGTCGGTGGCAGGCGCTTTGTCCCTCAAGATGAAGTCCCCATATCCCCTGCGTAACGTCCTGCGCCTGTTCACGGCGCCCGGCATTCCCGAAACCGGGCCGCAGGAATCCCCGGTCTCACTCAGGGGCTGGGCCACCCCCGCGACCCTGCCGCAACGGGTCGGTAAGGGGCCTGCGCAGCATGACCTGTTATACGTAGGTGAAAATTACCGCCGCATCTGCCTGATGATCGGGGGAAAGCTGGTTTGGAAATACGATTCCAAGGACAGCTGGGAGCTCGACGATATCTGGATGTTGTCCAACGGCAACATCCTGTATTCCCACATGACCTATATCGAAGAGATCACGCCGGCCAAGCAGGTGGTATGGCATTACGATAATCCCACCGGATCGGAAATCCATTCTTGCCAGCCCATCGGCCTGGACAAAGTGCTCATCATGCAGAACCAGCAACCCGCCTCGCGGCTCCGCCTGTACAACAAGACCACCAAGGTTTTCGAGATCGATCAGGAAATCCCCAGCCTGGCGGGCGGAACCCACACCCAATGCCGACGCGTGCGCATGACCGCGCGCGGAACCTACATCGTCTCATCCCTCGGCAACCGTTCCGTCGCCGAACTCGATAAGGATTTCAAAGTGCTCTGGACCTACAAATCCACGGGCTCGGTATGGTCCGCTGCTGCGCTCAAGAACGGCAACGTATTGATCCAGGATGAATCCGCCAGCGCGTCCGTCGAAGTGGACAAGACCGGGCAGGTGGTGTGGAAGTGGGCAAAGTCGGAAATAGCGCTCCCCGCCGGCACCCAGATGGGGAACACGCAAACCTGTGAGCGCCTCTCCAATGGGAATACGGTCATGTTCGGCAACGGCGGAAAGAATCCCGCGAATATCCAGGCCGTAGAAGCCACGCCTGGCAAAGAGGTGGTCTGGATGCTGCAGGATTGGATCGATCTGGGCGATGCCACCTCCGGGCAATTCCTGGACGAGCCAGGTTATCCCGAAATTCCCGGCCAAACCAACCACTAGTCCGCGCACCCCCGCGACCGGATTCTCGCGGTTCCCGCACTCGCGACCGGGATTCCCTTCCCAAATGGTTCCTGAATGGCGATTTTAAGGGAAAAACCCGGATATTATCTTGTTGACACGATAGTCGTTGTAACGTATATTATGGATATCACCAACCCGGAGGACCCAATGAAGGTTGCCATCGTCGGATACGGAAACATGGGAAGCGCTCTCGCCTCCGGTCTCGCCAAGGCGGGACATACTGTCGCCCTCACGGGCAAGAATCCTGCCAAGGCCAAGGAAGTCGCGGCCAAAGCCGGCGCGCAAGCGCTTACGGGAGCCGAAGCGGCCCAGGGCGCCGATGTCATCATCGCGACCGCGCCCTACAACGCCCAGGTCGATGCCTTGAAGGCGCTCGGCAACCTTTCCGGTAAGGTCGTCATCGAGATCTCCAATCCTCTCAAGGCCGACATGTCGGGCTTGCAGCTGGGGCATTCCACTTCGGCGGCCGAGGAAATCGCGAAGCAATTGCCCGGCGTCAAGGTCGTGAAGGCGTTCAACACCACCTTCGCCCAGGTCTTGCAGGCCGGCCCCGACTTCAATGGCGCCAAAGGCCAGGTCTTCTTCGCCGGCGACGATGCAGGCGCGAAGAACCAGGTGAAAGCGCTGATCGAAAGCCTGGGCTTCGAAGCGACCGACGCGGGACCGCTGGCGAATTCGCGCTATCTGGAACCGATCGGAATGCTGAACATCTGGTTCGGATACATGGCCGAAAAGGGCACCGGCATCACGCCGGCCTGGATCCGGCGCGGTTGAAGATTCTACCCCTCGGATGCCGGGAAGGTCCGAGGGGTCGCGTCCGCGGGCCCCGTCCCGGTAGGGCGTAGCGGCCGGTCATTGCGGATGAGCTCGGCCATGCGTGAGGCGGCAAAGGCCATGCGATGGGTCAAATCGATGCGCCCATCCACCAAATCCCTCCAGCCGCATACCACCGCATAACCCCCGTCGAAATTGTCCTGCAGCCGTTCGGGCAGAGTCGGCTGTCCGTCGCCTCCAGTCGGATTGCCGGGAAGCATCACGGCAAGGAGACCGATTTTGCGATCGAGCGCCGCTTTGATTTCCCAATCAACGTAGGCATCGAGATGGGTCCGCGCCCCGCAAAGGACCACCGCGCATTGCGCCCCTGCCATGGCTTGGTCGGCCCCGCGTAAAAATGATTTCGGGTCGTTTGCGCCCAGCTCCCGATCCAGGGATAGGTCGCGCCGCAATTCGGCAACGGAACTGAACAAGCGTTGGGACAGGTTGTAGTATTCGCCATCCCCATGATGATCGTAGCAGAGGTAGGCTTGCGGCTTGTTGCGTTCGAAGAGGGGGGAGCCAGGCATAGGGAACAATATCCCAAGCTGGAGGCCGACGAAAAAGGGGGGCCATGCTGGTTATCCGGGCGGATTCCCGCTGGCGTATTTACATTTCCCCTTGATCCCGCGGTCTCCGCCGCGGCCCAAAGGACATGTATGCCCAATGCCCTATGCGCGGCGCTTCCTTACGGCCTGATTTGCCGCCTGGTCGCCATCCTGTTCGCGGTCCTCCTGTTGCCGGGCTGCCAGAAGCAGGTCGCTAAAGGCCCGGATGCTTCCGCTTCATCTGCCGCTTCTGATTCCGCCGCCCCCGCCGCCCCTGCGTCGCCCAAACCCTTCACCCTTAGCCTTTCTTCCGGCGGCGGCTTCTCGGGAGCCTATACGGGGTATACCCTGGCTTCGGACGGAAGCGTCCGCGCCTGGCGTAAGCGCCCTGCGACCCCGGAATCGACCACCTGGGCCGGCCAAGCCAATCCCGACTCGATAGCCGCGCTCGCCAAAGCGCTGGATGCCTACCTGGGCGCAGCCGTCCATGAAACCGGGAACATGACCACGCAAATCCGCTACACGTTACCGGATAGCGCCTATCAATGGTCCATCTCCGGCGTCGGGGCATCCGCGGGTGCCCCCGAGCCCTTCCGCACCTGGTATCCCCGCGCCGAGGCTTGGTGCCGAAGCGCGACTCCGAAGCCTTAGGAACGTCCAGACACCGTCCTCAGCGAAAGCGAATCGACATGAGCAACCCCCGCCGACTTCCCCGCCTGCCTGCCACAATGCTTCTGCTGGCCGTTGGCGCAGCGGCGGGCTGGCCCATGCCGGCTATGGCATTCGATCCCGCCGCTAAAATATCGGCCAGTACGGGTAAGACGCCGCGCATAACCGACGCCGATCTAAAGGCCATGGCGCGCAAGCTGCAGCGGGCCCGCCGTCCCGGCGGGTTGGCGAAGATCGGGCAGCCGGCCACCGCGCCGCTGGCAAGTGCCCTCCAGGCCAGGCGCATCCAGGCCGGGCCCAATGCCCCCATGGCCCTTTCCGGTTCCGTTCTGCCCGGCGGCGCGCGCATCCATATGAACGCGCTCTTGGGCACACCCGCCTTCATCGACGGGCCGGGCCTGCGGAACGCGGACGGCATTCCCAAGCTTTCCGGCGCCAACGCGGCCCCCGGTGTCCGGGCCCTCGCTTATTTCCAGGCCCATCGTGACCTGTTCAAATTGAGCGATCCCGGCGCGGAGCTGCGCTTCGCTGCGCAAACCGTCGATCGCATGGGTAACCGGCATGAGACCTTCCGCCAGGAGTTCCAAGGCGTTCCGGTTTGGGCCGGGGAAATCAACGCCCATTTCGATCCCGCCGGCCAATTGTATGCCGTTAACGCGCATTATGCGCCCACCCCGCTTATGCCCCCAGGCTGGCGCTACAAGATTACCGGAGCCCAGGCCGTGGCCGCCGCCGGAGCGGACCTGCAGCGCAAGACCCCGATCGAATCGCTGTCCCCGGAAGCGCGGCGCATATTGGAGTACGCCGGGCCCGCGGTCGAAAAAAACGTGTGGATGGAGCCTTCGGGGCGCAGCGCCCATTGGGCCTGGCGCGTGGAGATTAGGCCCAACTTCCGCGACCAGTGGCGCTATTTCGTGGATGGGGTAACCGGCGCGATACTGGAGAAGTACAACGCCACCAACGCCGATGGCCCCAAGACGGCCACGGCCACCGACCTGCTCGGCACCGCCCGCACCCTAAACACCTACCAGGTAGGCGCGAACTTCTACCTCATCGACGGGACGCGCAAACCATTCGACGCGAAATCGGCCTTGCCCAACGATCCCAAAGGGGCTTTGTGGACCCTGGACGCTGGCAACACCGATCTGACCAAGGTCAGCCAGGTAAGTTCCGCGAACAATACCTGGACCGATGCGGCCGCGGTTTCGGCGCATTTCAACTTGGGGAAGGTGTACGAATATTACCTGAACACGTTCCAGCGCGTGGGCATCGACGGGGCGGGAGGGACCATGATCTCGGCCGTGCACGTGACCGAGAAGGGCAAGAAGATGGATAACGCCTATTGGAACGGGAAGGCCATGGCCTATGGCGACGGGGACCAGGGATTCCTTTCCCTGCCGCGGGCCTTGGACGTAGCCGCCCATGAGATGACGCACGGGATCATCTCCGCCACCGTGAACCTGGAATACAAGTTCCAATCGGGCGCTCTCAACGAATCCCTGGCCGACGTGTTCGGGACCATGGTGGACCGGGACGATTGGAAGCTGGGCGAGGACGTGGTCAAGACCGCGGTATTCAAATCCGGGGCTTTACGCGACATGCAGGATCCGCATAACGGCGCCAAGGGCCCGAGCGAGAACGGCTGGCAGCCCGCCCACATGAACGAAATCATCAACGCGACCCTGGACGACGATAATGGCGGCGTACACGGCAACAGCGGCATCCCCAATCGCGCCTGTTTCCTCATAGCCAATGTCATCGGCCGGGAGAAGACCGAGAAGATTTATTACCGGGTGATGGAAGCGAAGTACCTGAACCCCGGCTCGCAATTCATCGACATGCGCCTGGCCTGCATCCGTTCGGCGACCGATCTGTTCGGGGAGACCTCACCCGAGGTAACCGCGGTCAAGGAAGGCTTCGCCGGGGTCGGCATCGGCACCGGGGCCGCGACGGATACGCCCACTCCGCGGCCCCGCGACGTGCCTCCCGTGTCCGGTCAGGAATTCATTGCCGTGGTCAATGCCGCGGTGGGGGACAATAGCCTGTACATAGCCAGGCCCGTGGTGGTGGCCGATACCGACATCGTGCAATTGACCAAGACCCAGGTCTTCACCGGCACCGGCAATCCCATCGCCATTCCCGACGACGGCTCGGCGGTAATCTTCATCGACGCCGATCATGCCCTGCACGGCATCGACGATCAGGGCGAGCAGGTGGTAAGCGCCGACGGCGTATGGAAGTCCATCGCGGTCTCGCCGGACGGGAGCAAAGTGGCGGCCACCACCTTGGAAGCGGACGCGAAGATCTACATCCTCGATCTGGTCAACGCCGACAACAGCAAATCCATCCCCCTGTATACGCCCACCACGGGCTTGGCGATCAAGGCCAACAACGTGGTCTACGCCGACGCCCTGGACTTCAATTCCACCGGGGAATTCCTCCTCTACGATGCCTTGAACCGCGTGACCCAGGCCGAAGGCGATCCCATCGAGTATTATGACGCCAACCTCCTGGACATCAAGCAAGGTCTCATCACCCCGTTCCTGCCCACCCGGCCCGACGGCATCAGCATCGGGAACCCTTCCTTCGCCCAGACCAGCGATCTCAATCTGGTCTTCGATCTGTTCGATGAATCCACCTCGGAATGGACCGTGGTATCGGCGGATTTGTTCAATGGCACCTACCAGGTGATCGACAGCAACGGTACCGGGCCCGGGTTCCCCCGCTATTCCACCCTCGACGACAAGGTCATCTATGAGCGCGCGGAGGGCAAGGCGATCAATATCCAACAGGCGCCTTTGGCGAAAGACAAGATCACCCTCGCGGGCCCGGCGGTCTCTTATCTCACCGATGCCCAGAAGCCCTTATGGTTCGCCATCGGAAAGCGGCCCGCGGGCATCCGTCTCCCGGGTTCGCGGGTACCGGATTCCTTCCGCTTGGCCGCCGAGGCCGGAGGCAGCGTCCTGAAGTTGGAGCTTCCCGTGGCCGCCGAAATCGTGGTGACGGCGTACGCCCTCTCCGGCCGCAAGCTGGGTGAAATCATCCGCGGACATCAGAGCGCGGGAACCCTGCGCCTGAAATGGGACGGACCGGCGCGCGGCGGCATGTACCTGGTGCGGATGGAAGCCCATCCCTTGACCGGACCCGCGCGGACATTGGCGTTGCGCGTGGCTCGGGCCGATTAGGGCGGGACTATGGCATTCAGCCTGGAATCCAGCGACGGCTCGCAAGCGCCCATCCCCATCGACGGGATGATCGGCCTGGGCCGCGCCGTGGACAACCAGGTACGCTTCCCCGAATCGGACGCCATCGTCTCCAACCACCATGCCTCGCTTTACCTAAAGGAAGGGCGGGTCTTTCTCAAGGACCTGAGCAGCGCCAACGGAACCTGGATCGGGGAAGCCCGCGTCACCGAAACGGAATTGCGCGAAGGCCAGGAATTCAGCCTGGGGCGCAAGGGTCCCCGCTTCCGCCTGGCCCACGGTAAGGCTTCCCGCCCGCAACCCTTGGGCACCATCCAGCTGGGCGATGCCACCGCCGAATACGTGCGTTCCCTGGGTAGCGTGCAAGGTACCCTGGGGGGATGGACCAGCTTCGATGCGGCCCGGCAGAAGAAAATCCTCTTCTGGTTCCAGCGGCGCAACCGCAAGCAGAAGCGGCTTACCGTGGTGCTGGGGATTTTCCTGGCCTTGTTCGCGGGGCTTTCCCTATGGCTGTTCCTGCAGGTCCGCGATCTCCGCGCCCAGGTGGCGCTGCATAAGACCTTGGTGGATCAACTCGTTCCCGGCATGGATATAGCCAAGCGGCATGAGACCGTCTTGCGCATCCGCGCCGCGGAAATGGAACTGGCGGGCATGCGCAGCAAGCTCAAAGACTACGCCGTCAAGGGCATCTACAGCAATCCCCTGGCGGTAAAGCTCCATCTCGCGGCCGAAACCTTCGGCGAAAAGGGATTCGTGCTGCCGGACGCCTTCGTGGAGGCCGCCACGCGCCACTACCAGGATCTGATGTCGGCCTACGGCAAGCGCAAGTTGGCGGAAGCCCTGGCCCGCAAGCACGGTTACCAGGACCTGATCCTCAAACAATTGGTTGCAGCCCACCTGCCGCCCGCGCTCATCTACCTGGCCATGCATGAAAGCCGGTTTGACGCGAAGATCACCAGTCCCCGCGGGGCGCGCGGCCTTTGGCAATTGATGCCGGGATTAGCGGGAGAGTTCGACCTGGCGGTGCCCGAGAACTGGCGCGGACTGCCCCCCGCGGCCGATCCCCGTTGCCGCCCCTCCGATGCCACCAAGGCTGGCGTGGGCTATCTCACTAAATTATTCGCCCAATACCACGACCCTTTCCTGGCCATGGCAGCCTACAACTCCGGCGAACCCCAGCTCAACTCGGCGCTGCGCCGCCTCAAAGCCGCCCCCGAACTCCCCGGGGATACGGTTTCCGTCGACGAGGCGGCCATAGTGGATGCGGCCGTATCCCGGGTTCCGGACGCGCGTCTGCGCTCGGACTACTGGTACCTGCAACGGATGAACCTGTTGCCGGAAGAGACCATGCAATACGTCCCGAAAATCGTCGCCACCATGGTGGCGGCGGAAGAAATCGGCGGCTAGCCGCGCAGCCTTGACAAATTCCCCGGAGCCGGTTATAGTTATTTGACTAACTTATTCGGAGGGCGCATGGCGGTTGCGGATAAGCGGACGAGCCTGGTAAGGGCGGCGGACACATTGTTCCACCATACGGGTTTCGAGCATACGAGTATCGCCGATATCGCGGCGGCCGCCAAGGTTCCCGTGGGCAACGTCTACTACTACTTCAAGACCCGGACCGATCTGGTCAAGGCGGTCACGGAACATCGCCTGGCGGGCGTTGAGGCGCGGCGGGCGGAATGGGATTCCCTGGCTTCCCCGCGGGATCGGTTGCTGGCCTACGTGGACAGCTTCGAGAAACACACCGAGGACATGACGGCCCACGGCTGCCCGGTGGGGAGCTTATGCCTGGAAGCCAATAAACAGGGCGGGGATGCCGCGAAGGAAGCCTCCGCCGTTTTCCGGAGTTCCCTGGAATGGATGCGGATCCAATTCCGGGCCATGGGGTTTCCGGATAAAGTCGCGCGGGCCCATGCGGCCCGGCTTCTGGGGGCGAGACAGGGATCCGTCCTCCTCTCCAATACCTTCAAGGATCCCACCTACATCCGCCTGGAAATCGCCAGGCTCAAGGGATGGCTGGGGAAATTACCCCCGGCCGGGGAAAGGAAGAAATCATGATGAAGATCGGTATCAACGGGTTCGGCCGCATTGGCCGAATGGTGTTCCGCGCCGCGGCATTGCGCAAGGATGTGGAAATCGTTGCCGTGAACGATGTCCTGGAATTGGAGCATCTCGCCTATATGCTCAAGTACGATTCCGTGCATGGCCGCTTCCCCGGGGAAATCCGCGTGGAAGACGGGAAGCTATGGGTTGCGGGTAAAGCCGTGCGGGTGACATCGGAAAAGGATCCTGCCAACCTGGCCTGGGACAAAGCCGGCGTGGATTTGGTGGTGGAGTCCACGGGTATCTTCTTGACGGCCGCCGCCCTGGGAGGGCATCTCAAAGCCGGTGCGGCCAAGGTCATACTCTCCGCGCCGGCCAACGACGACACGCCGGTTTTCGTGTACGGCGTCAACGACGCGGCCTACCGCGGCGAGCGCATCGTTTCCACCGCTTCCTGCACCACCAATTGCCTGGCGCCGATGGCGAAGGTACTGCACGATGCTTTCGGCATCAAGCGCGGCCTGATGACGACGGTGCATGCCGCGACGGCCACGCAAAAAACCGTCGACGGGCCATCGGCGAAGGAATGGCGTTTCGGACGGGGCATCCTCGACAATATCATTCCCGCTTCCACCGGGGCCGCCAAGGCCATCGGCAAGGTGATTCCGGAATTGAACGGAAGGCTTACCGGCATGTCCTTCCGCGTGCCGGCCTCGGATGTATCCGTGGTGGACCTCACCTGCGAGCTGGAACGGGGAGCGGCCTACGCGGATATCTGCGCGGCCATGCGCGCCGCCTCCGAAGGCCCTATGCGAGGGGTACTGGGCTATACCGAGGATCCCATCGTTTCGGCGGACATACGCGGGGAATCATGCACATCGGTTTTCGACGCCAAGGCCGGGATGCGACTGGACGATACCTTCGTAAAGCTCATCTCCTGGTACGATAACGAGTGGGGCTTTTCGAGCAAGGTCCTGGACGTGGCCGCCCGCATGGCCGCCTGATTACGGGGGTCGCCGGCCCCCATGCCGATTCCGTACACAGATTTGCCGATCGCGTACCCGGTCGCTTCCGTCCCGCCGGTATCTTCCGAAAGGTGGGTCGGGGTACGAAGCAAATGCGCGCGATTAAAAACATTTCCATCCGCTGCGGATTGGCGCTGGCCGCCACAGTGCTTTCCTTGACCGCGCCGGTCCTAGGCGAGGACACGCCCGTAAGCGTGCACGGCCAACTCAAGGTCGTGGGCAATCGCATCGTCGATAAGGCCGGCCTGCCGGTGGCCCTCAACGGCATGTCCATGTACGCGTGGAGCCAATCCGGATTGCAGTTCTACAATGCCACCGCGGTCAAGCGGTTGGTGCAAGAATGGAAATGCGCGGTTATCCGCATCCCCATCCTTCCCGGCAGCGAGGGTTCGCAAACCAATCTGGTCAAAACCGTGGTGGAAGCCTGCATCGCCAACGGCGTGTACGCCATCATCGATTGGCACTCCATGGAGGCCGCCCAGTCCGGGCCGGCTTCGGCGTTCTTCAAATCCATGGCCACCGCGTACGGGAACAGCCCCAACGTCATGTACGAGCCGTGGAACGAGCCCGTCAATGAATCCTGGCCGACCATCAAGGGCTACCATGAGAAGGTGATCGAGGCCATCCGCAGCGTGGATCCGGACAATATCATCATCTGCGGGAATCCCTCCTGGGACCAGCATCCGGAAATCGCCGCGGCCGATCCCATTACCATCTCGGCCAATATCGCCTACACGGTGCATTTCTACGCCGCCACGCACAAGCAGAGCTACCGTAACTTTGCCGCTACCGCGTTGTCCAAAGGCGTAGCCCTCTTCTCCACCGAGTACGGCACCAGCGAAGCCAGCGGCAGCGGGACTTTTGACGCCAACGAAACGAAATTGTGGTGGAACTTCCTGCAGGCGAACGGGATCGGTTCTGCCAATTGGTCCGTATCCGCTTTGGGGGAAACTTCCGCCGCGTTCAACTCCGGAACCAACGCCACGGGTTGGACCGATTCGAACCTCAAGCCCTCCGGGGCACTGGTAAAAGAGTTCATCATCAGCCGGTATCCGGCTACCGTATCCTTGGCCGCACCGCATGCCCTGCAAGCGCGGAAGCTATTTGGGGCAGGGGAAGATACCTATGCCGTTGACGGATCCCGCATCATTCGCATCGGGAAACGCCCACCTGCGGCGGGTTTTATTATCCGGCCTTAGCGCTTCCCCGCTCCTTTCGAACCAAAACGGTTCGGACGCAACCATATAAACTGAACAATCCCCCCGGATCGTGGAACCCGATTCGATAATCCGTAATTTAGACCAATTCAATTGGTAGCACAGGGTTATTTTTTTGCGTGTCCGAAAAAAAGGAAGAGGCATGGGAAAAGCGGTTATCCGACTCGTATTGATTTTGATTCCAGCTTACTCATTCTCATGGGATTCCCGCGAACATGAATTTCTTGGTGCCAAGGCGTTTACCCGAGCTTGCGAAATCGCGAATCTGGATTCAATGATTAGCCGGGAAGTATTTGCCGCCTTTTGCGGCAGGATCGAAACCAAATCCAAACTTTATGGAGAGGCAACTTGGATTTCAGGAGACTATATCGACGATAATCGCGCGCTCGCAGGCAATAAACTTGGAGCTCTGGAAGTCATGGAGAGTAATCTGCACTATGCCATCCTAGCGACGGAAAACGAATCCCATTTCCATCCGAGCGTTGAAAGCGAATGGTTGAAGCAGAGTAGCGCCGCCTTGGAAGTCGCTGGAAAGTACGGAAAAAACGCGAACGAAGCAGACAACCTGATGGTCGTGAACCTGGTATTTTACCAGAATGCTTATGCCGACCATTTCCTGCAGGATGCTTTCGCAACCGGACATTTCGGATTCAACCGCAAGCGGACATCCTCATCCGCAGCCAAAATAAACCATGATTTTTGGAGCTCCCGCGGCCGATTTATCCGAAATTCCGAGCGCACATGGTTTGGTTTCGGGGACGGCTGCCTGGATACGGCATTCGCGAAATGCTATTCAGATCGCGATCTTCAAATGCGGAACATGGAGTATATACTCGAGGCCAACCAACTCACGCTGCTCGCATGTATGCATACCATGTCGGGTGCGACCGACCGAGCAAAAACAGAGATCCAGCAGGTTAATGGGCTATTACCCGATGCATTTTTCGTGGATACGTTTTTCGATAAGGATGTAATCCAAAGAAATGAAATTTGGCCGGAGCAACTGGATACTAGCCGCGGCTCCTGGCAGCCCGCGATAGGTATGGTAAAAACGAAGACTCCCGCATTCAGCATTTATCTATTCGCATCTGCGCCGTGGGATCGTTCTTACATCGACGTTGGTTTTATGCCTTATTTTCGGGTATTCCATTCATTATTCTTGGGCGGTGGGATAGGCTATCAATTCTATTCACCCAAAAATGATTCCATCCTGGACCCTCATCTGGTGGGAATCGGAAGCGTTCTGCTCCTCACGGATTTCAAGGCTTATTCCACAAAGCCGGGGTTTTCGCTAAATATCCAAAATCGCTACAGGAACAATCGGTCGGGCCCCGATGGCGTGGTATTCCTCGCCGCCCACGGTTTCGTGGGTTTAGAATTCGGGAGGTATAATCCATTTATCGGGATATACCTCGGAAAGGATTTAACTGGCGGCCACCAGGAGGTTGAATTCGGAGTTAAGTGCGGGGTCGCAATCAACTGGATGCACTGGTCCTATCGTACAGTGGGGGACGAGCTTGTGATTTCCGGCGAGTAGACGAAAATCACAAGCTTTCGTCCCGTGTTTCCCGTGAGAGCAGCAAAGCGAGCAGGGTAATCGCCGCCGCGGCCGAGAGGTAATACCCCACGAAACGCAGCCCGTAATTCGTCGCCAGGTAGGTGGCCGCGTAGGGCGCCAACGAGGCCCCGAAAATCCCCGCCAGGTTGAAAGTCAGGGATGCGCCCGTATAGCGTACCCGGGTCGGGAATAATTCCGAAAGCATGGTTCCCAAGGGGCCATAGCATAAGCCCATCAGGCCCAGGCCACCGGCCAAGGCCACCAATACCAGCGCCGTCTTACCCGATCCGAACAGCGCCCCGAAACCCAAGCCGAACAGGATGATGGCGATCATGATGGCGATTTGGGTGCCCCTGCGACCGTAGCGATCGGCAAGCCAGCTCGCGATGGGGATGGTCAATCCGAAAAAGATCACGCCGAACATCTGCATCAGCAGGAAAGCGTTGCGGGAATAGCCGAGGGATTTGGTGCCCCAGCCCAAGGTGAATACGGTCATCAGGTAGAAGTCCACGAATACGGTCAGCGCCAGCATGGTACCGATGACGATGGCGGCGCCATGGGATTTGAACAGCTCCAGGATGGGCACGGCGACGCTCTCCCGGGCTTGCTGCGCCTTGCGGAACACCGGGGTCTCCTCCAGCTTGAGGCGCACGTATAGGCCGAGCAGCACCAGCAAGGCGCTGGCCAGGAAGGGGATGCGCCACCCGAAGCGGAAGAATTGCGCATCACTGAGGAAGCGGCTGAGCAGCAGGAAAATACCGTTGGAAAGGATGAATCCGATGGGCGCTCCGAGCTGCGGGAACATCCCGTACCACGCGCGTTTCCCCGGCGGCGCGTTCTCCGTGGCCAACAGGACCGCCCCGCCCCATTCGCCGCCCAGTCCCAGCCCTTGGCCGAAGCGGCATAGGCACAGCAGCGCCGGGGCCCATAGCCCGATGCTATCATAGGTCGGCAACAGGCCGATGATCACCGTCGAGAGCCCCATGGTGAACAGGGCCGCGACCAGTGTCGCCTTGCGCCCCACGCGATCGCCGAAATGCCCGAACAGGGCCGAGCCTACGGGGCGCGCGAAGAAAGCCAACGCGAAGGTGGCCAGCGATTGCAGGGTGGCCGAGGACGGGTCGGCCTTGGGGAAGAAGAGATGGGGGAATACCAGCACCGCGGCGGTGGCATAGATGTAGAAGTCGAAGAATTCGATGGCCGTGCCGATGAGGCTGGCGAAAAGGATATGGGCGGGGGAATTGGGTCGCGAGGTCATCGCGTAAGGATAGGAAATCGGAGCCGGAGGGAAAGCCCTTGAACCGGGAAGCGGCTGGGCGCCGCCTGGCTCAAAGCAGGCCGGAGAGCAGGGTCGTGACCGAACCGGAGGGGCGCGTGGAGATTTCCCCCGAGGTCAGATCCAGCTCCGACGCGCCGGAGCCCTTCATGGTGGTACCGTCCAGCAAATCGAACTTGATGGTGCCGCTCAGGAAATAAGGGATGGGATCGCCGTTGATGATTTTGCGCATCATGGCCTTGTCGATCGTCGCCACCGGTATTTCGATTGGGAAGTCCAGGCTTGCGATGGCGCCGGCCGCGACGGAAAAGGGTTCAAGGGTGGTGGAGATGGGCGTACCCGATTTCGAATTGATACGGAAGTTCAGGATGGGTTTCAGCTTGTCCGATCCGAACCCGGCCTTATAGTCGTTCGCCGAATTGTCGGCTTTGACGTGGAAGACCATTTTGAAGCGGAACTTTTCCAGGTTGGGGGTTTCCAACAGGCCACCCGAATAGGTGACGTTCTGGCCGTCGACGGGTGGTGAGCCTTCGGAGAACTTGATGCTGAGTACGTTGAGCAGGCCGCCGCCGGAATCGAGTACATCGCATCCGGAGAGGCAGATCAATGCGAGAAGGGAGAAGGGGTAGATCAGGGAGCGGAAGGGGGCGGAAAGGGAAGACGAACGGCGATTTCGGTTCATATGGGCATTTCCTCTTTCCAGGTACAGACGCGGCCCAGGGGCCGATCCGATACGCGCGGACCGCTTTTCAATATAATCCCTGTATCGCGGGCTCCAAATTCGGCTCGGAACGGAGCCCCGGAATGATTAACGGATGGGGTCCGCTACCTTTGAAGTTGGAGCCACGCCGGCTGATCGCCCGAAGAGAGGCGCGCGCCGTTGACACGATACCCCGCTGGTCCTTCCGAGACGTGAAAGCCTTGGACGCCGGATCGTGGCGCGGTAACGGGCCGTAGGGAGACCACGGGCTCCGTTTCCGCGATTACGATCAGATTGAGCAACGAGACCATACCCGTGGCCATATGCGCGCCGATACCGTTGGCGCCGGCTACCGTCGGGGCCGGGGTAGCCCAGCAGAACCACATCAGGTTGTCGGTCTTGCGCCGGTTTTTCCACATGCTGTCGGCGTTGGCGTTCATCCAGGGCAGGTACTGCTTCTGCTTGGCCTCGATGACGAAGCGCATCAGGTAATGCACGAATACCGTCTTGTACATGCCGGCATCATTGCTGGTATTGCCTCCGCTGCCTTTTTCGTCCGGCATGATGCCTTGGGCGTCGCACTTCTCCCGCTTGAAATAGTCCGCGGTGGCGATGGCGTCCTTGAAATAAGCGCTGTCCTTGCTCGCCAGGAAGGCCAGGTAGGACGCGTA